>JACPPT010000056.1 GCA_016190815.1 Chloroflexota bacterium | reverse complement strand
GAACTGCATGCCCGTGCTGTTCCTGCTCGACTTCCCTGACCACCTCACCTCTATCTGGTTGATGGTGGCCGGACTGGTGATGGTCTGGCTGTAGACCGTATAGGTTACCTCTTTAGCGCCTCCCACGCTTGCACTGGAGACCGTGTAGTAAACGCTGTCTCCGTCTTGGAGAGAGGCAGCATTGCCTGAAACCCACGTTCCATAAATGAGCACGGGGTCCGCCGCCACAGAGTAGGTTACCGAGCCAGGCGGCGGGGTGGGTATAGGCGTCAGACCGGGGGGTGAGACAGCCCCCTCACTGCTTGTCCTGAGAAAGGCGTTGAAAGTATCGCTATAAGTGGTGGACTGGGTGCTGTTCGCGCCCTGCACCGTGGAGGTAACGCTGACAGTAACCGAGTAGGTAGTGGGAGACCAAACGAAGCTCGCATCACTCTGGCTTGCGATGTACTCTGCCACAGCGATGGTGTTTTGAAGCACATCGTTCTTTTTAAGGTCCCGCAGAAGCTCCCCGGACTGATAATAGTAGATAGCCTTATACACCTCTGCGCTCCCTGAGGTGTAGTCTGTCCACTGAAAATAGCCATACTCTGGAAGGGTCCCTGCTGTAAAGCTTTCTGCGGCGTTGGTATCCCTCATCACCCAGTACACCGCCTGCTCCACATCGTTGAAGGATGCGATCTCGTCGCTTTGCCTGGGGGGGAACCAGATATAGGCCCAGACCAGAGACGCCAGGGCGGGAATAATGAGAGCCGCAATGGAAAGGCTCAGGATCAGCTCAATTAAAGTTGCGCCCCGTTGCCCCAGAGGGTTTCTCATCTTCTCACCCTATAGTCACTTATGGAAAGGGAGCCGTAATCCCCGGTAACGGTAACAGTAACCAACTGCACCGTCTCAGAAACCGGCGTGGCGTAAGGAGAAGGATAGGTATAGCTCACGGGAACGCTAACGTTAACCGCTACAGTGTAGCGGGCAGGCGTTGGGGTAACCGTGGCATAGGCCGCTGGAACATCATCATATGGCTGCTTCATAATGTATTCTAGCTGACCTTTCGCCATATTGAGCATTGTAACCCTGTCCTTAGCCCTGTCGGCATTCTTTATGGCCAGCGCCAGACCCTGAGTTATGACCAGAAGGGCCACGCCCAGCAGTCCCACCGTGATTATTATCTCTATAAACGTAAAGCCCTTCTGGTTCCTGACCGTTGCCCTCTTTTCTCGGGGAAAGTCCAGAAGGGGATCACCCGTTCGGGCAGGGGTTGAGGGATGTGCCCCAAAGTCCTTCATAAATTCTCCCCCTTTCCCGCGGGAAGGGGGAGAAAGAGGGGGATGGGCCTCCTTCCCCCGACAGGGGTGAGCCCTCACCCCGGCTTTGCACATAAAGCCTATCAACAGACCGCTGTCGCCCTGAGCGAAGCGAAGGGTCTGCCCTTTTGCTAGATTCTTCGCCAGGCTCAGAATGACTTTTTGTGCAAGGCGGGGATACCCCCTAAAACCCTCACCAGAGAGGGAAACCCTCTCTGGACTCTTCTCCCGAAACAGAAACTGGGTAACTCTTAGTCCATGGTTCATTTAGCGCACCTGTTGTATCAACGAATATATGGGAGTTATGACTGAGATGCCAATAAACCCCACGAAACCCCCTATTGAGATTATAAGAGCAGGCTCAATGATGCCAAGAAGGGCACTCATCGCCCTATCCGCCTCCTCCTCATAGAAAGTGGCCATGCCTTCTACGTTGACAGCGAGCCTGCCCGTCTCCTCGCCCACAGCGATCATCTGACCCAGGAGCCTCGGAAAAAGGGGCTGCGTCTGGAAAGCCTCGGATAGAGACTTCCCCGCTAATATGTCAGAGCGAACACCCTCCAGTGCCTCCCTGAGAATGGTATTCTCCGAAGACCTGATGGTGAGGTCCAGGCTCTCGGTCACAGATACCCCTGCCCCGAAAAGGGTTGTCATGCTGCGGGTGAGCCCTGCCAGTTGACTGCTTTTGAGGAAATTCCCCAATAGAGGCATGGACAAAAGGAGCCAAGCCATCTGCCTGGAGCCTCTCCTCGTTTTGGAGTAACGCCATACTAAAACGGCAAATACAGCCGCGACCAGAACTACAGCCCAGATGAAGGCTCTCAAGAAATCTGCCCCCTGCAAAAGCAGGCGGGTTATCAATGGCAACTGCCCACCAAACTCCCTGAAAAGTCTGCTTAAAGCCGGGAGAACGAAGTTCAAAAGAACAAAAACAGCAAAGAGGGCAATGACCATAACCACAGCAGGGTAGGCCATGGCGTTCCTGAGCTTCCTCATAAGGATCACCTGCTTTTCCATGTACTCCGCCGCCTGCTTGAGCATCAGAGCCAGATTACCTGTTCCCTCGCCTATTTTCATAAGTCTAAGGAAGACAGGTGGGAAGACCGTTGGGTGTTTGGCACACGCCTCGGAGAAAAGTGTCCCTGTTTGCAGGTCCTCTATCACACGTCTCAGCACCCTTTTAAAGCTGGCCTTGGGCGCCTGTTCTTGAAGGACCTCCAGGGCCTGGAGGATACCTATCCCGGACTCCAGAATGGTGGACATCTGGCGACTGAAGGTTACTACATCGGCAGGCTTTACGCCGAAAAGGGTGGGAACAGCCTCATCCAGAGTGGGGAGCTGCCTCCTCTTCTCCACCTTGACTATAGTCAGGTTGGACTGCCAGAGCATCTCCTCCGCCACCCTCTCAGATGGGGCTTCAATGACCCTCTCCACTCGTTCCCCTTCTGGTGTATAGGCTATGTATTTGTATAACACCCAGCCACCCCGCCGGAATGATCGAAGAACTGGCCTGGGCCCAGGGAGCACCCAAAACCGGTTCTTCCTTTTTCCGGTAACGTTCTCTTTTGGTTGAAATTGTCTGTCATTGCGAGGAGCCATGTGACGAAGCAATCTCATGCCTCGCAATGATGTCCGTTATTCTCCCGTCAACCAAAACTGAACGAAATTCTTTTTCCTTGCCTTTACAAAAGAAAGTCTGATCCGATTTGAAACCGAGGCTTTAACCATGGAAGCACCAGAGGAATCAGCCAAGGGTATATACGTTTCGAATAACCTCGGCAGGTGTGGTAATTCCGCTTTTCGCCTTCAACATCCCATCCCGCCGCATGGTTACCATCCCCTCCTTGAGAGCAGCAGCCTTTATCTCCGCGGAGGGAGCTTCACGGGCTATGAGCTGCCTTACCTGCTCTGTCAGGGGCAGCACCTCATAGACGCCTATCCTGCCAAGAAAACCCGTGTGGGAGCAGAAGTTACAGCCACGACCGAAGATGAAATCTGTCCGCACTTCATTCATCTCCTGCTGATAGGCTGCAACCTCCGCTGGAGACACAGGGCCTATAGTCTGGCAGTAAGGGCAAACCTTCCGCACCAGCCTCTGGGAGACGGTAGCCAAAACGCCAGAGGTGACAAGGAAAGGCTCCACACCCAGGTCTATGAGTCGGATGACAGCGCCCACAGCGTCGTTGGCGTGAATGGAGGTCAATACCAGGTGTCCTGTGAGAGCTGCATTTATGGCCACCTTAGCGGTCTCGGCATCCCTTATCTCGCCCACCAGAACGATGTCCGGGTCAAGGCGCATTATGGCCCTCAACCCAGCGGCAAAGGTTATGTCTGCCTGCCTGTTCACCTGAATCTGGTTTATGCTTTTGAATTCATACTCAATGGGGTCCTCAATGGTCATTATGTTGCGCTCTTTGGGATCAAGCTCGCCCAAAGTAGCATACAGGGTAGTGGTCTTACCTGATCCTGTGGGGCCGCTGATGATCACCATACCAAAAGCTGACTGCACTGCCCGCCTGTAGATTTCCAGAGCAGATGCTGAAATCCCCAGGTCGCTTAGCGGATACAGAGAGATAGCCTTGTCCAACACTCTAAGCACCGTCATTTCCCCGTGTTTGGTCTCCGCCGTCGCAACACGGAAGTCTATTTGCTTTTCGCCCACCTTCATAGTGAACTGGCCGTCCTGTGGGCGGCGACGCTCGGCTATATTCATGTTGGCCATAACCTTTATCCTGGACAGGAGAGCAGAATGCACCCCCATAGGAAGGGTCACTACGTCATGAAGAATGCCATCTATCCTGTATCGCACTCGAAGGCCGTCTTCCTGAGGCTCTATGTGGATGTCCGAGGCCCTGTCCTTCACAGCCTGGGTTATGACCATCTCCACCGCCCGTACAACGGGGGCCTGGCTTATGGCCTCGGGGGCTATGGCTGGCTCTGCTGCTGGCTGGGCCGCCTCTGCTGGCCGGCGGGGACTCGCCTGCTCCTTCACCACCTGGGCTATCTGCTCCTGAATTTTAGAGGTCATCTTGTAGTGGGTGTTTACAGCCTCTCGTATGCCCCCGTGAAGGGCGATAACGGGTTTGATGCGCTTTCGGGCCATAACGGAGAGGGTGTCAACCAGTCCCAGGTTCTCCGGGTCATCCATAGCCACAGTGAGAAGGTCCCCATCCACAGAAAGAGGTAAAATACTGTTATCCCTGGCCACATCGTCTGATATGAGGGCCAGGGCCTCCGGCTGGATCTTGAACTGCTTCAGGTCCACCACGGGTATGCCAAGCTGGAAGCTCAAAACGGTGGCTAGAGTTTCGGGGCTAATGGAGCGCTGCTCAAGGAGAACCTGTCCCACTTTCTTGCCGGCACGCCTGGAGACCTCCAGGGCCGCCTGAAGCTCTTCGGGCTTGACAAAAGCCCCCTCCAGAAGGATTTCCCCTATTGGTTTCCTTGTACCTGTTCTACTTATTGTTCTTTCAGCCATCTGTCTCCACCCTGCTGCCTTCCCTTATATCGCAATCCGCCCTTAAAGTCAACCTTGTCTTAGTGGCTCTTTCTCACTTCCAGCGACTCGCCGGGTGCCAGGGCTATTCTGCGGACATTGACGCCAAAGCGAAGCAGCCAGTACCAAAGGGTTCCCTTGCTAATGCCCATCTCCTGAGCCATTCCTGGAAGCCCCTTCTCGTTATACATCTCCGGCAGGAGCCGCTCTAACGGCTTCTGGTACCTCTCCTCTATCTGCCTCATGAGCCTGCTTTTCCTCGGCATTTCAACTCACCTCCCTATACCTTTATTAGATAAACTTAGAAAGCCAATAGGTTATGTAACCATCCATCTCTCGCGAGGAAGCGTTTCCTCTGCGAGCTGTCTCATCCCCTCGCTCACTCCCCGTTCTTGAGGCCGAAGCAACAGATGCCTCCCACCCTCGTTTATCCTTTGGCCTCGCCTTTTTCTGAATTTTCATCTCTCCTCCAACCATGCAGGAGATACAATAGCACACTTTTTGAACTTTGTCAAGAGTCTTTTATTACTAGTATTTAACCTGTCTATAATTAATCTTAGACCAGTTCGAACTCATATGTGGCCACCTTCTGCCTTCTGTGACAACGAGGGCACTG
>JACPPT010000008.1 GCA_016190815.1 Chloroflexota bacterium | reverse complement strand
GTTTTCACCCTCATCCTAACCTTCTCCCCTCAAGGGAGAAGGGAATCAGATTGTATAGGCATTTTCGCAACGAAGTACTAGCCACTTGCTGAAAAAGGGAAGTCCAGAGGGGCGAAGCCCCTTTGGCAGGGGTTTCAGGGGCCTGCTCCTTCGACACGCTCAGGACAGGCTCTGAGTATGCCGAAGGAGTGTCCCCCAGATATAATTTCCACCCCCTTCCTGGATAGGAAGGGGGACAGGGGGATAGTCGAAAGGGTTTTTCATCACCGAGAGCAGGCAGCTTTAGGTTTTCTTGGAGAGCCTCTCGACGAATCTCCTATATAACGCGGCCAGTTCTTTAGCCCTTTGCTCTGCCTCATCAAATCCAAGTTCTTTGCATTCGTATCCTAGCATCTCTTTCATTCTGCTGTATGTTTCGTCAGTGTAGACGACTGTTCCATCGTCTTTTACCTTCTCTATGCCATACCACCTCAGAGACTTCCTGCCGATGCTTGCAGCCTCCTCCAAGCTTAACCCCTTTGGCAGAACGATTTCCGCACCCTTGGCGCTCAAACGGGTCGGATAGCTCCCGTGTAGCCCATTTGGCGCAGCCGTATATGTGAATTCATGGGTATCGTTTAGGATAGCCATCACGTTCTTTGCTGCCGAAGCCCCAATATTCGAGTAGAGTTGGGGTCTAATGCCCCTTTGGAACCACCGTGTTTTCAGTGCATCCTCTATTAAAGACTCGGCGTTGTACTTGCTCGTTACATCATTTTCACGTACGAAGACCTTCAGAAAAAACGGCACACCTGCCTTTGGGCCGAATGAGATAAGGGCATATGAGCCCACCAAATATATCCTAACCTCGGATATTGGCACGTTTTCCCTCTCGCTTACCCTTCTCTTCATTTCATACGCTAGGTGCTCATCATTGCCTGCTCCTACCGTCGGGCCCATACCCTTAGCCCACAAGATGGGATTTACAGCATCCGGGAAGGACACGTTCACAACGTGAGCAGCAATGCCAGATTGCCTCACGGCTTTCATTAGCTTAGATATCAGGACCAAGTTTAAGGGTAGCTGAGTACCAAGGGGACTCACTCCTGGGGTCATCTTGTCACGAATCTCCCGCGGGACTGGTAACAGGAGTTGCTGAATCACCCTTGGCGCCTGTAATGTCAACGTGCTGAGTATCACATCGGGCTTAAGACTTTCCAGTGCTTTGGCCGTTCCATCTACGTTGTTTACGTCGACCTTGTGGAACTCGAACCTTTTATGATGACCACTCATAAGCGGAACCCACAGCTACCATCCCCGTCCTGTAGGCACCCCAATCTTCCCTTATGTCCGCCGTGATTAGCGTGTCCAAACCCTCACTGCGAGCAAGGGATTCGAGTGCCCATCCACCTATCTCACCCACACCGAAAACCATAACGGTTCTACTCATGATATATCTCCTTCCGCTATTTATGACTTTTTAGTGTGCATCGTCAGCAGGGGTTGTTGCAAAACTCTCTTTTAGGGCAGCCTTGTGTGTATGTAGTCAGCGAAAGTTAGAGGCTACTGCCTTGCTCTCTGGTGGTTCTATTATACACCAGAGGGATTACGTTGGATGGTCACTAGCTCCGAAAGGTAGCCCCTCTGGAAAATTTCATAACCAACGTAATATGTAGCTCATGATTGCACTCTACCTCTTTGGCAAAGTTTCAATTCAAAGAGAGGAGGCCGAGGTGTGGCCTAGACGGGAGTCAGTATCAGCTGTCATTGTCTGAGGAAAGCGTGACAATCCATGCCGTCCCTCTAGGTGAGGGTGGTATAGAGTGAGCCTGTCGAGGGGGTGTTAATTATCGGTCGCTCTTTACATCCCCCGCTGCAATACGCTAGAATTAGCCTGAGTTTTTCTTCTATTCAATTCTCATTACGGGGGTGAAGTATGGGAATAGAAATTTTCAGCTTGAAGGGCAAGGTCGCCATGGTGTCGGGGGCATCCAGCGGGCTGGGCAAGCGGATGGCCCTGTGTATGGCCGAGGCCGGCGCCGACGTGGCCGTTTTCGCCAGGAGGCAGGAGATGGTGGAGCAAACGGCAAAAGAGATCCGCTCCCTGGGGAGAAAGGCGCTGGCTGCCAGGGTGGACCATACCAACGAAGGAGAGGTCAAGGCTCTGGTGGAGCGAGTGGTGAAGGAGTTCGGCAAGATAGACATCCTGGTGAACAACGCCGGGATGGACATAATCAAGCCCGCCGTGGAGTACGAGCTGGAGGAATGGGAGCAGGTGATGAAGGTTAACCTCACGGGGTACTTCAACTGCGCTCTTGCCGCTGGAAAGGAGATGCTCAAGCGAAAATCGGGGAAGATCATCAATATCTCGTCCATTGCCAGCATAGCGGCCATCCCAAGGCTTCTGCCCTACTCCGTCAGCAAGGCGGGGGTGGACACCCTTACAAGGATACTGGCTATAGAGTGGGCACCCTACAACGTGCGGGTGAACGCCATAGCCCCTGCCTATATGGACGTGATAATGGCTGGGGCCGCCCACGAGCACGACGTCAAAAAGGAG
>JACPPT010000058.1 GCA_016190815.1 Chloroflexota bacterium | reverse complement strand
TCTTCACCCTTTCCGTCAGTACGTTAACTCTATCTATTTCCGCAAAATCCGGCATGGTGATTGTCCGAGTTGTCACAGCCACTTGCCACCTCCTCTATTTTCTGCCTTCTTGCTTAGAAGTCGTCCCACAATATTATTGGCAATTATTCCTTGACATCAAGTAGCCGGTTTTATTATTTCTTCCGCTGCCACTCAACCCAAGCTACTAATCTATCCCACTCAGCACGAGATAAATTGACAGTGTATGTATGCTGTGCGTTATCAAGTATTGTAGTTATAATCACACTGCCATCATCTCGAACAGCAGCTTCATAATGACCAACACCAAAAGTGCCAACGTGCCGGCTAACATCTTTTAAAATATCTTCCATATTATTTCTCCTCAGTCGAGGATCTACTTAGCGAATATCCTGTTCCACCTGTCGACCCAGTCGGCCTTGTTCTTGACGATGGCATCCCGGTTCAGCGCCACAGCCCTGTCCATGTCTGATGGCTTAATAACCAGGGCCTTCACTTTGTCAGGTATGGCAACATCGGTCCTGGTGGGACCGTAGAGGGCAGCCGTTGGTATACTCTCCTGAACCTCCTTGGAAATGGTAAAGTTCATCCAGAGCTGGGCGCATATAGGGTTAGGGCCACCCTTGACAGCGGCAAATGAAATCGGGTCGACGTCCGTCCCCTCCTTCGCCCAGACCAGAGTCAGCGGAGCACCCCGGTCAGCCGACTGAGCGGCCCGACCCCAGGCCCCCACGCCTATCCAGATGGAGCCTTCCTCCAGAAGCTTCTGCCATTCGGCTGGGGCACCCACAAAATACATGTTGGGCTTCAGCTTCGTCTCTATCCATTCGAAGGCTCGCGCATAGTCGTTCACCTCGTTGCCCCCCAGCGCCCTGGAAACGTGAGCCACAAAGGATTGAATCTGGGCTACACTGATGTCATTGAAGCCCACCTTATCCTTGTAGGCCGGGTTTGCCAGGTCCAGCCAGGACGAAGGTATGGGTAAATTCTTCTCCTGGAGCTTGTCATTGCGGACTGCGATCACAGGGCCGCCGGCGATAACAAAGGGAGCACCTATGTCATCCGGATCAAGAGTCTTGGGATGTATGGCCTTAAGGTTAGTGAGAATGCTTCGATTGTTCTTATCCAAAAGACCCGCCAATTTAGCCTCGAGATGGGGAGCTGAGTTCATATTCACCACGTCCACCGTGGGCATGCCTGCTTCAGCCTTCATCCGTGCAACCATTGCGCTGCTGATGCCGGGAAAGTAGGTAACCTTGCAGCCGAACTCCTTTTCAAACTGGGCAATAAACGCATCCCTGAACGGTTTTTCCCATACTCCCTGGCCGAAGACCACCACCTGACCTTCTCCCTTAGGAGGGATAGGGGTAGGCGTGGCTACAGGTCTTGGCGTAGCTGTAGGGGTAGGCGTAGGCGTGGGAGTGGGCCGCGCACAGCCAGCCAGCAACAAGACGATGACAATTGTAATAACAAACCACTTCACCAAGAGTCCGCTTTTGTCAAACATAGTCCTCCTCCTTCCAGTATTCGCCCCCTTAGGGCTATTTAGATGCGTTTATTATGATGATTTATAAGTCCGCTGTCAATTATTTTCGGCGGCGAGGGCCTACTTGGCGAATATCTTATTCCACCTCTCTGTCCAGTCAGGCATGTTTTTAGCGATGGCCTCCAGGTTCAGGTCCACGCCTCTATTCATGTCCTTGGTCGAAATAACCAGGGCTTTCATCTTTTCTGGTATGGTCACATCGCCTCTGGCAGGCCCCATCACCAGAGACTCCGGCACAGCCTCCTGTACATCTTTAGCCATAGTGAAGTTCATCCAGAGCTGAGTGCATATGGGGTTGGTAGCACCCTTGACAGCCTGATAGCCCATCAGGTCGATGTTCGTGCCCTCCTTAGGCCAAACCAGAGTCAACGGAGTGTCCGGGGAAGCCTGTAGAGTGGTGGTTGCCCGTGCCCAGTGGGCCATGCCCACCCACATGGAGCCTTCAGTGATGAGCTTCTGCCATTCGGCTGGGGCGCTAATTGCAAGGATGTTGGACTTTAGCTTTGTCTCCATCCAGTCGAAGGCCCTTGCATAGTCGTTCACCTCGTTGCCCCCAAGTGATCTAGCAACTAGGGCGACAAATGCAGGGGCTGGGGACACACCGATGTCAACAATGCCCACCTTACCCTTATAGGCCGGGTTTGCCATGTCCAGCCAGGACTCAGGCATGGGCAGGTTCTTTTCCTTCAGCTTGTCGTGGCGGACTCCAAGCACAGCCCCGGGGGAGATAACAAATGGGGTGCCTATATCATCAGGGTCGAGGAGCCTGCGGTCAACGTCCTTGAGATTGGTAAGAATTTGTCGGTTGTTCTTGTCCAGAAGGCTCTGGGCCTTGGCAGGAATGAACTCGCCCACATGCAGGTGGGCTACGTCTATCGTGGGCTTGCCTGCCTCGGCCTTTAGCCTGGCCAGCATCTGACTGCTTAGGGCAGTGAATAAGGTTACCTTACAGCCAGTTTCCTTTTCAAACTTGGGGATAAACTGTCCCACCATAGCCTTTTCCCACACTCCCATGCCAAACATCACCACCTGTCCTTCTCCCTTGATGGGGGTTGGGGTAGGTTTGGGTGTGGGGGTAGGTGTGGCCAAGGGCCTTGGCGTGGCTGTGGGTGTAGGTGTGGGCTTTGGCGTTGGCGTGGGAGTGGGCTGAGCGCACGCCGCCAACAAGATAAGCAGGGCAAAGGCCATTCCAATGCTAAACCACCTTGCTGAAAATCTGCTTTTGTAAAACACGATGCACCCTCCTTCTCAGCATAAACCAAGTAGTTTTATCTAAGAACGCCGCTGGGGCTTTTTCTTTGGTTTTATGGGGGAAAGAACCCATCTCTCCCGACCATGCACTTCGGATATAAAGATCGGCTGTTCTGTTGTATCGGCCTTCAGGTTGCAGAGCTTCTTCAAGGCTGCAAACATGATCACTGTGGACCAATGAGGCAAAACACAGTTCTCTGCCTTGAGCTTCAGGGTGGCGGGCCTCAGAAGGGATGCGCCGTAAAGGTCGTATTGCAACATATTTTCACCTACCATCCTGAACTCGATCTTCGGAATGTAGCCCGCCTTAGAGAGATAATCGGCCAGCACCTTCATAACAGAGAGGGGGTCTTTCTTCGGGAACTCAAGTTGTTTCTCCAGCTCGTCGAATACTACCTCTCCGGACCTCCAGATGACCTGCCATCCCCTCTCGCCGAAAAGCTCCGTTATGGTCTTATATATCCCGTAGACCTCGAGCCTTATGAAATCCCTGTCAGGCGTCCTCAGCTTTGGCAGTTCCGGCACTTTCTCCACCGTGCATACCTCCCAACGAGATCTGGCCCGATTTTCATACCTTCCATTTCTTCTACTCGTAGAGGGAGTTTATCTTCTATTGTTTTCGCTATAGTGGCTTATTTTGCGAACGCCCTTGTCCACCTTTCGACAAAGTCGGCACTGTTCTTAGCTATGGCCTCCTGGTTCAGAGCCACAGCCCTTTCCATGTCCGCGGCCGTCAACACCAAGCCCTTTAGCTTTTCGGGTATGGATACATCGGCTCTAGCCGGCCCGAAGAGCGTAGCCTCGGTGATAACCTGTAGAACCTCTTTGTTCAAAGCGTAGTTCATCCAGAACTGGGCACATATGGGATTAGGAGCACCCTTCATGGCCTGGAAGCCGTTGATGTCCACGTCCACACCCTCCTTTGGCCAGACCAAAGTCAGTGGAGCGCCCTGAGCAGCCGCCTGAGCAGCCCGAGTCCAGCCTCCAACGCCTATCCAGACAGAACCCTCTTCCAGGAGCTTCTGCCATTCAGGTACGCTGACAACAGCAAAAATGTTGGGCTTCAGCTTTGTCTCCATCCAGTCGAAGGCCCGCACATAGTCGTTCACCTCGTTACCTCCCAGTGATCTAGCAACGAGACCAATGAAGGATTTCATCTGTGTCACGCTTATGTCTGAGAGAGCCACCTTGTCCTTATACGCAGGATTTGCCACGTCCAGCCAGGACTGAGGCATGGGCAGGTTCTTTTCCTTGAGCTTATCCTGGCGGACTGCAATCGTAGGCCCAGCTAGGATAACAAAGGGAGCACCTATGTCATCCGGGTCCAGAGTCTTGGGATGGGCAAACTTGAGGTTGGCTAATATATCTTTGTTGTTCTTGTCCAGAAGACCCAGCATCTTGCCCTCAATGCGGCCGCTGGCACTCAAATTCACCACATCCACCGTGGGCTTGCTTGCCTCGGCCTTCATTCGAGCCAACATATTGCTGCTGACACCGCTGAAGTAGGTGACCTTGCAGCCGGTTTCCTTTTCGAACTTGGGGACAAATTGTAGCAACGGCTTCTCAAATACCCCCTGGCCGAAGACCACCACCTGACCCTCGCCCTTAATAGCGGTTGGAGTAGGGGTCGGAGGAACAGACGTTGGAGTAGGCGTGGCCGCCGACCTTGGTGTAGCTGTAGGGGTAGGTATTGACGTTGGTGTAGGACGTGGCGCACAGCCAACCAGCAACACGGCAAGCGCTATTGCAATACCAAACCACCTTATTAGAAACCTGCTTCTGCAAAACACAACTCTCCTCCTTCCAGTATTCGCCCCCTTAAGGCTGTTTTGATGCGCTTATTATGGTGATCGATGAGTTCGCTGTCAAGTATCCTCGGCAATATAAAATATAAGAATAGCATCAATCAGTTGCCAAACCCTCTCAACCAAGTTCACTTGCGAGGCTCCCAAATCAGGTGTTACAATCAAGTGCAACATGAGAATGTCCCTGTAGCTCAGATGGACAGAGCAACTGCCTTCTAAGCAGTGGGTCGCGGGTTCGAATCCCGCCAGGGACTCCATAGATACGATTCTGGCCTCGGTCCAGGGTGTTGACCCCAAAAAGGGCAACTGCTTTGACGATTTTGCCCTAAACTGTCATAGGCAGAGGCCATTCCGTTCTGTAGGCTATCAGCGCAGGGAGTTTCAAATCATGACTCTTCAAGACGCGCTGGTGGCTTTCAAAACATATGCCAGGGCCGAGGGGAAAAGCCTCAAGACCATCCAATGGGTAACGTCGAGCGTTGGCTACTTTGCCGAATTCCTCGGCCCCGAGCAGCAGAATATAGCCGGCATCACGGGGGACGACCTGCGGCGATTCATTATCGCCCTTCAGAAAACGCACAAATACATCCACCATCCATATAACAAGCCGCAACCTCACAAACTAGCGCCACACTCTATTCAAACCTATTGTCGGGCCGTAAGGGCATTCTTTGGCTACCTCTATCGTGAGGGGTTTGTCG
Source organism: Chloroflexota bacterium (assembly GCA_016190815.1). GTDB lineage: Bacteria > Chloroflexota > Dehalococcoidia > JACPPT01 > JACPPT01 > JACPPT01. The sequence continues at coordinate 73,831 of JACPPT010000058.1, read as the reverse complement.
AGGCCAACCCTATGGAGAAGGTAAAGATGCCCAAAGTGCCTGAGACAATAGTCCCTACCTTATCGGAAAAGGAAGTTGAAAGGCTCCTGGACCAGCCAAACAAACGTAGCGACGAAGGCTTTAGAGACTATGCCATCATCCTGACCCTCGTGGACACCGGGATGCGGCTCGGTGAGCTAGCTGACCTCAAAGCAGATAACGTAGATTACGATCAGAGCTGCCTGCGCGTCATGGGCAAGGGTTCAAGAGAGCGCCTCGTCCCGTTTGGGCGGAGGGTGGCCAAGGCTCTGATGAAATACCAACTGAAGCACCGCCCGCAGCCTCTCAGCACCGACCACTTCTGGCTGAGACGCGACGGGCAGGCTCTGTCTGCAAGCCGCATAGAAAAAATCATGAGCACATATGGTAATAAGGCAGGGCTTAAACGGTGCTACGCCCATAAGCTAAGGCATACAAGCTCCGTTATGTATCTCAGGAACGGGGGCGACGTTTTCAGCCTCCAACGCAAGCTGGGGCACAAGTCTTTAGCCATGACCCGCAGGTACTCGAACCTGTCGGACAGCGATGTGCGCAACCAACACCTTCGATACGGAGTCGCTGACAGGTTGAAGCTCTAGCAGCCGCCCTCCGTTATTAGCTTCAGTCTGAAAGCTTTATAGCTTTGACCTTCGGGGCAGAGTGCAATGCAGGGGCGCTTTGCCGTCAAGTTAAGTCGGGAGACCCCCACTGAGCCCGAGACAGTTACCGTCTTGACCTGCAGCCCCCGTGGCAGGATAAAAACCCGAGGGGTACACAACGACCCCTGCAGCTGGGTTTGCCCGTCGAGGGTTATGGTGCCCAAAACCTCCCCTCTCCGCATGCGATCATACATGCGACGGCCCGACCAGCCATAGAAATCAGCCATCTCCTCAACTCTGGTTTGTGTAGTCACCAAGCGCTGGAGGCGGTGAGTGCCCTCCCTCTTTCTGGCCAACGGATCATTCACCCGGTGGCACGTCCTGCATTGGCCTACACCAAATTCGTTTCGCTGGATGGGGATCCCACACCTCGGGCATCGCTGGGTGACAGTTTCCTGGGGTTTTCCGTCATTGACATGCCTCGACGTTGCTAATACCTTCTTCATTGTAGCACTATGAAAATCTTTTTCAAATTCTTGAGGGGAGAACGTAGCTTGCCCGTAGAAAGAGGGGCTGCTTCCTGTTAGCGCTGGTAGGTTTCCCACATATATACCCCCAGAACCAGGACAACTCTGAGTTGAGACTTCTCACCCGCGGCAGTAGACCTTAGCACCTCTGCCCGGAGCGGGGCTGTAGATGACCATATGGGTCACCCTAACGAAAACCATATGGAAGGCTCTGGAAGAAACCATATCGTAAACCTTCAGAGAAGCCAGTCTGCCAGAAAAGGAGGTTCCATTGAAAAAGAAAAGACACTATCCGCCGTCACGACTCCGTTATGAGCAGGCCAACCCCACCATCAGTGTGAGGGTATCCAGACAGCTCCACGAACGCCTCAAGTCTCTTAAGGAGAAGAGTGGAAAGAGTGTGGGAGATGTGGTGAGGGAAGCCCTGGGTGTCCAGGAAAAATCACTGAAAGGCATCTACAGAAGAGGCTACAACAAAGGTTGGACAGACGCGGAGCAGCGCTACCGCGTCGACTACCCGTGTAGCAGATGCGGGGGTACCCTTACGATTGACTCGGACGAGGAAAAGCAGGCGGCTGCCATGTACATGAGAGAACAAGAGTGGTGCCATGGCCGGTGCATACGTTGACCTCTCTCTGGATTCCGCAGGGACCCATACAAAGTGCCTAGGCCGGTCGGAGACGGGGGGAACTGCTGGTGGATGCGTTCTTTCCGTACAGCTCCTGTTGAAGAGCATTGACTTCCACTGACAGTGTATTGATTATGGTATTGACCTTCCATTGTTGCAGTACAGTATTGGTTCCCATCCAATCAACACATTGTCACCAGTGGATAACCGTTAGTGGTAAAGGAGGTCTTGTCAATAGGTGTGTCAATGTTAGGCAACAGCAACACCTCTGCATCCCCTCCGTCCTGGAAGCCCATATAGTAATAGCACAGGGAACAAGCTGTGGACTTGAATGGTGTCATCAAACTTGTTATCAGTATCCTTGCCAGTTCGAATCCCCTACGGTGGGGATCAGCGGACAGTACTCGAACTTTTTACGGCCTGACCTAGTGCCTAGGCTCAGGCAACTATTGACTAGCCCGTAGTCTGGACGCAGCCCGGCGGCGAGGGGCCGGGCGCTTGATGGACCAAATCAGGCGAGTTGAGAGCACCCCGAGAGCCTCATGTTCATACTCGCCTTTCGCGAGGAATGTCAGGTGCCATCGAGTTCGAACTGACAGCCTTCCGAGTGGAGTTTCTCCAAGACCTTAAGAATGATCAGGCTCTGTTTGCCGCTGGGCAGCTTTGTAGGGATGGCCGTGGCGACATCGAGTATCTCACGCTCAGTTTGCGTTAGCAGGGCCCTGCTTCCGCCCCATTCCCTCACCCTGAGCCAGAATGCACCTCCGGCCTTCACAACGGCAGTCTGGGCCTCGATATCGTTCAGCATCCTTTGATCCTTGACCGCCGTTCTTTTGTCCTCATTCTTCTCGTCGTAGCTGATGAGCTCGCTGAGGAATGAATTTGGCCACTCGATATTCAGCTGGGAGGCGCGATACCAACAGGCCTGTTGCTTGGCCCATTCGGTGACGTTCTGAGTGGTCGATGGAGGATCGATGAGAACGCCATGGACAGCTTTAGCCACGATCGTGAAGGCCTCCCGAAGGCCGGGCGAGATGCTCTGTGCTCGCCAGATTCTGGCAAAATCCACTGCGGAGCCCCGCGTCTCAACATCGTGGGCCAGTTTTGCGATTGCATAGGCCACGACATTCGCCCGATAGCCGCCCTGATACCAAGGTTGTTCGGTGACTAGCTTCTCAACCTCGTTAAATACGATGGCCTTGGCTACGGCCTCCCGATAATAAGCCTCGTTGAAATTGTCCGGTCGCTTTGACCAAGCTTCACTGACAAATCTCGCGAATTCAGCGAAATTCCTCTCGGCACCCTTGCTCACGACGTGTGGCTGCCCGCGCCAGACGTTCTGAAACTTCGCGAGGTCAGTCTTAGAGAACATTTGTCGCTTCGGGTATTCGAGGTCAAAACTCCGCCTCTGCGCCGCCGTCAGGCGCCCACGCGCATCCAGATACTGCCCTCGCGCACGCTCGTAGAACCACTTCGATTCCCTGAATGTTCCATCCTGGGACGGGGCAAAAATTCGACGCGAGAACTGCTCCATTCGGACATGGAAGGGATGGTTGGCAAAGAAATCGGCCGCAGTCACACGGTTTTGACTGTTCGCATATTGAGATATCTTGGGCACAACATCCATGGCTCGTGACGGGTCAATGATCGAGAGCTTCATCTGAACGAATACCTTGGACAGGTCTACACCCTTGTTCCTGCTCGCGGCGTGAATAGAGGCTGTCGTCTGTCCACCGTTCACGATCTGGAAGTTTCGCATTCGCGTCAGCACAAGACCGCCATCCCTTATGCTCGTTTCCACGCTGTCGGCGATTGTCGTGATACCATTGTTATACGCGAAGAACATATCGGGATAGTTCTCAAGTGTGACTCGAATCCCCCTGTTCACGTTGCCCCGGGCCTGCAGGAAGACCCTCACGTTCTGCTCGAGGAGTCTCGCTCCCCAACGGTCATAGATGGCCGCTAGCTGTTTCCCGGGAATCACGGTGAGGTAAGCCTCATAGCCTGCCTCGTCGAGGTGCGCCGGCAGCAGGAGCAGGGGACCACCGAACTCGTTCTCAAGGTCGATCTCAATGTCCTCCCGTTCGCGACCCGATGTGGCATAACGATGAAGCCGTCCGAGGTCCCATACACTGTAACTGATCGGGACGCCCTGGAGCTCGCCCTCCGGGCGACCGTCGACTCGCGTGCTCAGCATGCGATTGCTGAGTAGGAATAACCTAGCCTTCACAATGTGAGGCCACCGAGTTGCGATCATATCTGCCAGTCCAAATGCGGGCGAGGTCTCCTCCAGATTGTTCCGAAACCGGGCATCCAAGCTCCTCGTGAGGAAATTCATCAGACGGTTGAATATCGCACCCATATCCGTTGCCGTCAGAGTGGCAACATCGGGAGACTGGCTGAAATCCGCGATGATGAGATTGAGAACACCCTCGGAGGAGGCGGGATCTCCTCCGTAACCGTCAACACGCATCCCTCTTTGCGACAGGTACTGAGCGCGATCGGCCGAATCGAACTCGCCGGCATCCACAAGGTAATTGCAGAGGATATCGAAGAAGGAATCCTCAACATACTTGCCCTCAGCATCCGAGGCCCTGTGAATCTCCTGGAAGAGTTCTTGGTGGAATTCCTGCAGGTCAATGGGCATTTCGGCTTCCCTTCAGCGCGATCGCCAAGGCGCTTTCGTCACATAAGAACGGTTCGCAATCCTTGAGTGCCACGGAGTACCTCACGTTCGTGATGCCTGCCGAGATCTCGCCTGCTGAGATGCGAGGGAATCCGGGGTCCACGCGGTAGATGCGGCTCTTCCCTTCCACCCAGCGAGAATCGGAGTAGTCGTCATCTGGCTTGAAGCCGGCGGCCAAGAGAAGTGAATCGTATTTTTCCGCCGCTCCCGTATCCGTAGAGAGAATCTGATTGCGAACACGGTCGACGATTCCAGAAAGTGTGATGCTGTTGGGGGCATCCGCAGGGCTTTCGTCGAGCTCGATCACGTGGAGGAAGAGTGCGTCCACGCCACTGACGTCGAGCTGATGCTCAGAGCTGATGGCCACGAAGGGCGTGGCGGCACCACGACGTGCTTTGGACTCGAGGGCAATTCGGCCGACCTCGAAATCCTTGGGGGCGCCGAGAGGCCCTCGCCATGACGAAACGGCATCCATTGCCGATAGACGAGGCAGCAGTAACCGCTCCAGTACCAGAAGCTCCCCGATGAGGCCCTTCTGCTCTTCCGCCGACAGTCGTCCCTCACCGCCCCGAAGGAGGTGGTGCCAGCGCCATGTTCTGGCAAGAGTGACGGCCACGGCTTCGCGTTCAGAATCTGCGTCCGTGGCCACCCTCATGATGTCCAGGCAGAGTCTATAGAAGATGTCCCGATGGGAGGAATCCAACAGTCGGAACGCGAGGGTCCGACTCTTGTCCCCATCGCTCGTTGTGAGGGTTATGTCGATGTCGCGCAGACGGGGAAGCCGGACACTGGTTGAAGACTCGCTCGAATGGCGCAGAATCAACTGACATCGTCCGTCGATTCCCCTTGCCCAGAAGAAGTCCCACAGCATGGCAGCGTCCACGCGGCGGGCGTTCAGCGAATCGGTTCTGCTTGGTGGAGGGATATCGCTCCAGGGGTCATCAGCCATCGACATCACCGCCCATCTCCTCCTCGTCGACATCGTCCCCGTAGTTCTCCCGTATCCAGGTCGTGTTCACCACGTATTCTTCTCGCTTCTCGTCCGTCTCAGGCTTCGGGAAGCTGATGCTCCAGGCGACGACCGGTTCCTTGTACTCCTTCCCACCGGGCTCCGGGTCGATCTTCAGGAGGTGGACGATCAGGAGCGGTCGTTCACGAACCTGCCGATAGATATGATCCGGGTAGTTGAACGCACGCCCAGAGTCAGCGCCACCGCCACCTGCGGGGTGCTTCTGCTGATATTCAGCCTCCGCCGAGGCGACCTGCTCGTCCGTCAGTCCAGTCTTCTCAACCCCCCGCGATGCAACGCGCTGCTTGTTGGTCACACGCAGGGTCGTTTGATCACTCCTGTTGCCGGCGGTCCGTCTCTGGCAGTTGACAGGGATGCCAAGCGAATCGTCAAACAGTGTGTCCTCACCCCTGGAGCCGACGCTAGCGAAGAGTATGTCCCACGAGGCGAGTTTGGAGCTGGCGCGATCCCGTATGTACCGACGAATGGGGTCACCTGCGGTGAGCATTGATCCCTCATGATTCCTGAATTCGGCCAGGAAATCCAGGATTGGATCGACGGGTACGTTACGAAGAAGCCACCCACTTGACACCTGCTCGGCGCCTGCCAAAGTCGATCCTGCGATTGCCAATTGTTCAGCTAGCCGGCGCACCGCTGCTCGGTTCGCCACGAGGCTGGCCTCGTCCCTTCTGAGAATCGCAGTCTCGACGAATCGGTTCCCGAGACCGATGTTGACGACCACACGTTCGCCGGAACCCATCTTGTTGCGCGCCGTCACGATCAGGTTGTCCGGGTGACTCCGAACCTTGAGCCCGAATTCCTCCGGGGTCGCGCTCGCCGCCTCCATGCTTCTAAGCTCATCCCGAAGTTCTTCGATCGACTCCGCGACGTGTGCATACCAGCCCTCGGCCTCCTCCGGCATCCAGATCCGGCAGAGGTCTTCGTACGCTGACCTGTACCCGAACCAACGGCCCATCTGCATGAGGGTGTCATACATCATAGAATTTCGGAGGAAATAGCTGATCATCAACCCCTCAAGGGTTAAGCCTCGCGAGAGCGAGAAGCCACCTACCGCGATCACGATTAGCCCTGTCTCGGCGTGGTCCGCATAATTGAGAGTCCCAGGCGACCGTCCATTGACCTCGACTATGCTGATGGGCGCCACCGCTTCTTGAAGCCGTTTCTGGATAGCAGGCCAATCGAATTCCGTGTCGTGATATTCACGCTCCCAGACCTGGTGCAAGGCCGCAATCTCCGGATCTCTCAAGGCGCTGCTCGGGGCCAAGGCACCGTTCACCCTCACACTTGCCTTGATGGCCTGGAGCTTGTTGTGGACCTCGTTTCGAAGCTGTCGCTGCACATCCATAAATCGGGAAGCGTTGACGAGCATCGAGGAGTGCTGCCCAGCGTGCCCCCTGGCCAACCTTATGGCGCGCCCTACCATATAGGTCCTTATTGCATCGATCAAACTTTGGGGCAAGGCCGCAATCTTGAAATCTATCGTGTGCTTGAGCGGAAGGTGCTCCTCGTTGTCGTCTATATGACGGATGAAATTCTCGGATTCGTGGAGGAAGACCCTGTCCGGGCCGAAGTAATTGGAGGGCGGATCGAGGCTCACGATGAAATTCCGAGGGAACAGGTCCTCGCCTAGCATCTCGTCATCGGTATCAGGGTCGATGAAGATGTTGGCAAAGGGTGTCGCCGTGTATCCGACATAGCAGCTTCTTTCAAACAGGTGAAGCAGGTCTCGAATCTGTCCGTTGATGCGCGACACTTCCCCCTTGCCGTGTCGGATGTTGATCGACGCGTTGTCGGCTTCGTCGTCGATGAGGAGCATGGGGGCGTCTATCGTCCGAGCACCTCCTCGGGCGCTGTGTTCCCTGAGCCACTCGAGCAGATTCTTCAATGTGGTGCTGTTCTTCTTGATCACGAACGCAGCGGGCTCGTTGAGATTCTGGAGCGGGAGGCCGACGCTGGTGGCCATTGCTTTGCTGAAGTCCTTGACCGAGTTCGTGAACGTCACGGGGCGCCGGGTCTGATCGAAGCGGCCCACGCCGATGAAACGATCATCCTTCTTCGAGAGCAGCCTGGCGCTATCGCGACCGACGAAACTCTCGTCGATCCTCAGTTGCGTCTGATTCCGTAGTATGTTGTGGATTCCCGCAATGATGACGACCAGCTTGTACCCGGCATCGGCGGCCTTGCATATCAGACCGGCATAGTTTGCAGTCTTACCCGACTGCACGTGGCCGACAACCATGCCGCGACGATCCCAGGGGGGCGTACTGGCCGGGTTCTACAGCAATCCGATGGGGTGGGCAGTACGCTCATTATTGCACTACGGCTACTGCAATTATTGATGTCTGCTTGGACTGCTAATGAACATAGGTGTCAATAAAGCGGTCGTAGCGGCGCCCCGATACTGTTGGGGCGCCGCTACGTCTGGCCCGGCCTGTATACGCGTATTAGCCGACCTGGGTAGGAATCAGTAAAGCGAACCCACCACCGACGGCGGCTCATCAGGTTCATGCGCTCATCAGGCGTCACACAACCCGCGCAAGGTATTGCTCGGGCGCGAGTGCGAACTGCTCGTCAATCCTACCTCGTTTGTGAAATAGCCGAGGCGTCTTACGAAAGCTGAAGACGCGATAGAGATGGTACCCGGCCGCGCGATCATGTGATACCGCGAGTTCGTTTCTAGTTACGAAGAAGGGCGTTTGTGGTCCGTAGGAGGTTGTCTTCACTTCGATGAGCCGTTCTTGGCCTGTCGTCTCGTACGAGAGTACGTCGTAGCCCGCGCCATCACCGCGGGTCACTGCAACATGCTCTATCTGTGCTGCAAGTCGTTCCTGCCGTACGGCTGTAAGCCTGGCAACCTCGAATCGCACCACGAATTCCTCGCCAGCCCGGCCTAGTGACCTGTTGCCGGCCTCCATGGCCAGGTAGTTGATTCGTGGTAGGGGAATGTGCCGGTCGGACACCCGTATCGAAGCGGAATTGGGCCGAGTCGACCTTCGCGGTGGCTCCACCAGGGCCGACAGAATGTCATCGACTGTCGGTAGTTCGGCGGGACGCTGGACCTCTTCCTCAACCATAGTGATGAGTTGGGGAGTATTGCGAAGTCGATCTTCAATGACCTCAAAGAGGAGCTGCTGAAAGTTGCGAAGCGGCTTGTACCCGTCGACATACGGCAGGCCAAGTTCGATCAGGATGGCACTGATGTTCTGATGCTTCCGTTCGATCGCCCCGTCGCTCCGGTTGTTCAAGAGCTTGCCCAGGTTGCGTCGGTGCTCGGCTTTGCTGTACTCCTGGCCTATGTGCTCGGCGCTGAGCATGGCGAGGTAGTCGGCGACTGTAGCCTCCACTTCCTCGCGCGTCCAGTCCTGGGGCATTAGGTTGCTCCTCTTGCGTGACGCCCGAATATGATCAGGCAACTTTGCCTAATATCAGGTACAGCGGCCAGCATCGGTGGAACAGCATTCCCGATCTGCCGCAACCTGTTCGATGGATGCCCGGCAAACCTGAACCAGTCGGGAAAGGTCTGAATCCGGGCGGCCTCCCGGACAGACAGCGTCCGGTCCTGCTCTGGATGAATGTACCAGTAGCCATCCTTAGCAATGTGGGCAGTGATCGACCTGCTCAGTGCGTCCCACGACAATCTGGTGTACTTGTCATCGAAGATATCGGCCCGATATCGGCGCATCGCGGGCGGAACATCCGCGTAGGTCTGTCCTGGCCTCATGAGAGCGAAGATCTCCGCATCGTCGGAGCGAACCTCCCTGGTGATGTGGTCGGTGACAGTACCAATCTCCGTCTCGGCCAAGTTCTTTCTCAGACGTCTTGCCAGTGGGCTGCTGGGACGACGCTCTCTGGTTATAACCTCCTCCCTGTGGCCTGGCCCCACGACCGGGAGGTCGCCGATCGCATCCCGCAACGTGGGCACCTTCCTGCTTGGTCGGGGCCAGCGAAAGGATTCACCCTCACGGGTGGCAACCACGAACAGGCGCTTGCGATGTTGTGGAACGCCATACTTCCAGGCCTCCACCACTCTGGCCTGCGTGTTGAATCCTCGCTCCTCCAGTTCCCCCACGAAGGCCGCCAGGATTGCCCCTTCTTGCATGCTGGCAAAGGCTGGAACATTCTCCAGCAGAACCACCCTTGGAGCAAGTTCGTCAATCACCCCGAAGAACGCTCTCCAGAGTCCTGTGCGTTCATCATTCTGACGCCTCGGGAGGCTACGTATCTTTGCCAGTCCGGCGTTCGAAAACGGCTGGCAAGGGGGGCCACCTGCCACGATATCCACCTGGTCGATGCCCCTTTCTCTAAGAAAGCAGACGAAGGACGATGAATCCCGCAGATCACCCACCCATGTCAGCCCACCGAGATTTGCGGCATGTGTTTCGGCAGCAACGGGGTCTTCCTCCGCAGCGGCGATCACGTTGATGCCGGCATCTCTGAGCCCGAGGCTGAGTCCTCCGGCGCCAGCGAAGAGATCTACCGCCCAAGGCCTCGACTGGGAGCCGACCCATCGCCTTGAGAGTCCCACGTCCTCGGGATCTGGCGAACCGGGACGCCGGCCGAGCTTGAGCCGTTTTCCCTTAAAGGTTGGAAGCTTGAGCCTCGGAGGTTCCGCATTCATTGCCACCGCCTCACGAACAGTGGCCCCAGCAGTTACTGTAGATTCGGCGTTCGCAGTCACAGGAGATTCCTCCGGACTAAATGAGGAATGCCGCTGATAATCACCTCCAGAGCACCAAGTTTCTGCGATAGAATCAGAGGCATCCTGCACCTGTCACCCAGTGTTCCTTTGCGCCGATGAGTCCATACGCATGCAAATCTCCTTCACGCAATTCTCAAGTGGCGGAGGTGGAAGCGCTCCCTGCAATGACGTGCTTTCCCGTTGCACAAGTCGCTCGAATTGGACATCCCCAGTGGTCGGGCTTGGTGATCCGGCAAACTTTTGTCGCCAGATCCAGGAGTGCGTAGTTATCAGCCGGACTGGAGGGTCTACCCACTTCCCCAAGACTTGCCACCGCCTTCTGTACCTCTCTCGAACGATGACGAGAGGCCACAAGCGCTCGACCTGAAATGCGGCTTGACAGCCTGATTGTGTTGCTATCCACGATGACCTCAGGGATACCGAAACCGAAACACCGAACCGCGCTGGCTATGTAGTGCCCAACCCCCGGAAGCGCCAACAAAGCCTCGCGCTCACTCGGCACGAGTCCCCCGTGCTGTGCCAACAATTCCTTGCAGGCAGAGACAAAGGTAACGGCACGCCATGTCAAACCGGCAGATCTGCTCATCTCCAGCCATTCAGACTCACGTTTGACGATCGCGGCTGGGCCCGGGAACTCTTCCGTTATCCGAGGATAGAGAACTTGAATAGCGTCAGCGCGTGTCCGGTGGAGAAGCGTTTCTGCCAGCATGATGTTCCATGGGGTGGCATTTTGGCGCCAGGGTAAATGGTGTCGCCCCCCTGACTTGTACCACACTCGAATGGCCGCCCAGTATTCTCTGGACAACAAAGGAGACTCCCCCTCGGGAGCCGTTCTCCCTTCGCGGGATTTCTTCATCGCCGGCCAGTTCCCTTGCCAAGCTTGTGCGTCTGCTCTAGCCATTGGTCGATTGCCTGTTTTGAGAAGCGCCAATGACGCCCGATCTTTTGCCCCGGAATCTTCCCCTGCTGGGCCAGCTTGTAGACCGTTGACTTAGGGATTTTCAAGTAGTCGGCAAGCTCACCTATGGTCAAGACGGCATTACTGGGGTCCATTCAGTTGGCGCTCCTCTCGAAGCCAGAAAACCGAGTTTGGCAGTAGTTTACTGATATTGCTGGTTGTTGTCAATTGCTGAGATGAAGAGAGCCACAGCGTTTAAGGGCACTTACACGAGGGGTTGCTGGCAGGAGCGAGGGTGAAGCCTACCCTGGCACCTGAAAGACATCGTCGTCCCAGTTCTGGTGCACCGACTCCCGAGTGTCGGCGTTGTCCAGATTGAGGGCGTGGGACGCTGGACGTGCTGAGATACATTGATGACACAGTTGAGGAGGTCGGAACCATAGACATCAGGAACCTGAGCTTCTCTTCGCCTCGTATTCCCTAGCTATAGTCAGGAGTTCTCGGGGCTCGAAGAAAGTAGCGCGGTAGTTTACATACCGGCCTTGGGCAGCATCATACGTACCGTCGTAAGCCTTGTGCACGCTATCGTAAATGTACTTAACCGTCTTGCTGACAACTGTGTAGTGACCTTCTTCACCCGTTGACTCTTGAATAGCCCGATTAAGGACCGACACGATGCCATCCATCCCAGCAAGGCTGCCTACCCGGCTCAGCTCTATACTATTCCTGCCTACAACTGCGGGGTCGTACGGCAGGTAAATAGGACCACCTTCGGCACGTCTGTGACGCTCCACCCCTGTCTGGTGTAGGCCCGCCTGGGTAGTAAATATATCTGTACCAATAACAGGTTGCTTCTCAGGTATGGGTACAACCTCACTGTTTATGAGCTCTGCTATTTCTATCAGCACATCCAGTTTGAAGCCCGGGTCGCCGTATAGACGAATGTAGTTCGCTATCACCTGCTCAAGGGGAGTATTGCCTGTGCGCTCGCCGAGGCCACCAAAAGCGCAATTGACACGCTTACAGCCATATGTCCAAGCAGCGATGCTGTTGGCTGTAGCTAGGCCGAAATCATTATGGCCGTGGAATTCTAATTCGGCACCGACCTCCCTTGCAAGGGTGGACACTAGATGTGGTACACCAAAAGGGATTGTAGCAAAGGGGTCAGGGATGCCAAGTCCAACGGTATCGCAGATTCGGAAACAGGCTTGCCCTTTGGTCTCCTCCATAACACGCCGCATAAAAGGTATGACCCAACCGTATATATCCGCCTTGGTGGCATCCTCAAGATGCACCCTAGGCCTTATGCCAAGTTTGCAGGCCGTGAGGATAGGCTCCAAATACTTCTCGATAGCTTCCTCTTTGCTACGGAAGCTCAGCTTATCGAAGATATGGTGGTCTGAGGAAGAGGCGAGCATCCCAGTCTCCTTTATCCTACCCTGGGAGACCTCTGAGAGAAGTTTTATATCTTTTGGGGTCGCTCTGGTCCAGGTAGTGACCTTAGGATACTCATAGTCGCGTTCGAGGAGTCTGTCCAATACCCAGAGGTCTCTGTCCTGGTAGATGAACACTTCAACCGCCTCGATAACGCCTGTGCCGTTGTCCAGCGTATGAAGGAAGTCATAGTATTTGAGCTTGCTCTTGTTCGGGAATATGGCAAAACGTGGATCCTGGGCACCGTCTCTCAAGGTAGTATCCGTTATTAACTTCGGCTGCGTGTGGGGTGAATCTGGAGGTATCTGCGCAGGTTGGGCTCCAAGGGTTGCCGTTGGTATCTTACCTTGGAAGTTGTAGAAGTGTTTTTGCGGATTGACCGAATAGTGGACCATCTCTCCCTCCCAATTGCATTTCTGCCCCAACTTTTCTTAATCGTCCTCAAGGGTCGACGTATCCCCCTCAGGCAGACCGAGTTCCCTAGCCTTGAGGAGCCTCCGCATTATCTTGCCACTCCTAGTTTTTGGCAACGAAGGCACAAAGTCTAGCTCCCTCGGCGCGATAGACTGCAGCCTCTGCCTTGCGAACTGGAGGATCTCCTTACGCAGGGCTTCTGACTGCAAGTAGCCATCTTTAAGAGATACAAAGGCTTTCACAATCTCATAAGCCAGAGGATCGGGCTTACCGATAACCCCTGCCTCTGCCACAGCAGGGTGTTCTATTAGCACACTCTCAACCTCGAAGGGGCCAACTAAGTGCCCCGCCGTCTTTATTACGTCATCAGCCCGTCCAACAAACCAGAAGTAACCATCCTTGTCCATGTTGGCACGGTCCCCAGTTATGTACCATCCGTTCTTGAATCTGGATTGGTAAAGAGAAGCGTTTTTCCAGTAGGTAACAAACATAGAGGGCCAGCCAGGCTTTACAGCAAGTTGCCCCTCTTTGCCTGATGGGAGCACGTTGTAATTGTCATCTAGGATCGCTGGCGAGACTCCAGGAATAGGTTTCCCCATAGAGCCGGGTCTTATTGGCATGAGAGGGTAGTTACCAATAAGGATGCAGCCGGTCTCCGTCTGCCACCAATTGTCGTGAATAGGTAGGCCAATAGCCTTCAACCCCCACATTACCGCTTCAGGGTTAAGGGGCTCGCCCACGCTACATATATACCTCAGGCTCGAAAGATCGTATTGTTTTGGGAGATGCTCCCCTGCCTTCATAAGCATCCTTATGGCAGTCGGCGCAGTATACCAGACGCTTACTTTATATTTCTGGATCATGCCATACCAGGCGTTAGCCCTAAACATCCCTTCATATATGATCTGACTAATGCCGTTGGTCCAAGGGGCAGACATTCCATAGGAGGTGCCTGTTACCCAGCCTGGGTCTGCGGTGCACCAGTAGATGTCTTCATCATGCATATCGAGCACCCACTTGCCGGTGATGTAGTGGCCCAGCACCGCCCCATGTATATGAAGAGCCCCTTTGGGCTTTCCTGTGGTACCTGAAGTGTAGTGCATTATGGCTGGGTCATCTCTCGTGGTGTGGACAATTCGGAATTGAGGAGATGCCGAGGCCATAAGTTCCTCGTAGCTCAGGTCGTTATCTTGTAAGGGGTACAGATCGCGGTTCTTCTTATTCACAACGATAATATGCTTAAGCTCCGGGAGCTCCGGGAGCATGTGAGAGATACGTCGCCTTAGCTCTGGTTGGGTTATTAGTACCGATGCCCCGCTGTCCTTGAGACGATCACGCACCGGCTCTGGGCCGAAGGCTGAGAAGAGAGGACCTGCTACTGCACCTGCCTTAAGAATGCCGAAGAAGGCAATATAGAGTTCAGGCACACGCTCCATGAATATGAACACTCTGTCGCCTTTCCTAATACCCAGTGTGGTAAGCACATTAGCGAACTTATCAGTTTCCTCCTTGAGCTGGGCGAAGGTGTACGTTTCTGTTTCCCCACTCTTCCCCTCCCAATAGAGGGCTACCCTGCCCCGCCTTTGGGTCATCGTGTGACGGTCTATTGCTTCGTGGGCAATGTTCAGTCCTCCACCGGGAAGACCGTCCAGTTCCTTCTTCACATCCTCCCACTGGAAGTTCCTACGTACGCTCTCATAGTCGACTAAATTTGGCCTTGGCTCCATCTTATGTATAGGCGGCTTCTCTATAATCGGGTACTCCATTACTCCTCCTGGATCTTCTTATCAGTGGGGATTTCAGCTACTTATAAGGCTGTTCATTCTATTCACCTTACTGTGAGTATTTATGCTAATAGAACAGTGGGTTTTTAGACAAGATCATTAGGACAGCAAACGCCATTTGTCTCCCTTGACCTTATGGAGGGTGATGGGGAAGATCTCCAGGGGATCATCCAGTGGCAACAGGTGGTCAATGGTGAACCGGTAAGCCACTCCCAGCTCCTGCACAGCCGGAGAGAACGGGATAGCGAAATTCCGCTGGCCCAGCACTCGATTGGGATATGCCGTGCGAGCATCTAGAATGCCGCAGAGACGGGCTGCGACATCGGTGGCCAACTCCTGGGCACTCGCAACCACATCAATAATAACCCCAACCTCCTTGGACAACACCTCCCGTCGGTGCTCGTATGGCCCCAGAACCCCATCTATGCCATAATTGATGAAGCGAACCTCATAGTCGGCTTTTTCTCCCAGGTCTCTAGATACCCTCGCCTTGGCCTCTTCCTCTAACTGGCCCAGCCGCGGTATAACAAGGGGGTCACGCACCCCACCAATGGAGATAGAACGGAACCCCATGGGGCCTGCGCCATTAATGAGCACCTCGTACTGGTGGCTGGGGTGAAAGACTGCTCCCGCAACTCGTACCTGCCCCGGCCCCACATCCTCATATGTAGCTGATGAGGCGTCGAAGAAACCCCCTGGGAAATGCTCTCGCGTGGCAGAGGGGCGCTCGTACATCTGATGGTCCGTAATGGACTCCACGGTGCACCGGGCCTCCGAGCTCGTGCTTTCGATGATGAAATGGTTCTGGTTAAGAGTGCTTAATAGAGCCACGTCACCCCGCTGGGGTCTTGCTGCCAGGCCACCGCACTCCATCAGGGTACCCATGTGCCAGGCCAGACCGCGGTCGAATCCAGCCCATTGGGCAGGCGCCGCGAAGATAGCGGCATCGCAGCAGCGCCCGGTAACAACGACTTGTGCCCCAAGGGAGAGAGCCCGAACAATCGGCTCAGCCCCCATCAGGGCTACTATATTGGTACTGGCGTCCACATCTTCGGGTGTAAGATAATTGCCCGAAAGCTCAAGATGCTGGATCCGCTCCCGGAGCGCCCGCTCACGAAGGTAGTCATGAGGCACATCCGAATAAATGACTGCCAGCTTGAACCGAAGTTCGTGGGCTGTCGACACCTCTCGCAGGATCTCCAGGAACCAGTCTACCCGAGAGCGTGTGCCGGCGTAACCCATTCCCCCAAGTATAACCTTGGCGTTTTGGCTGAGGGCAGCAGGTAGCACCAGTTCCAAATCCTCTTTCATCTTTGTCCTTGATTTGTTGCATTGACTTGCCCCCAGATAATAGGGCCCAAAGTCAACGCTGCTTCCCTGCAGGCCAACGACATCCGGTTTATGCTTCAAAGCGGACAAGTAAGAAGCCCGATCGGTCTCGGCAGTTCCAATGTGACTCTTAACGACAACAATGCGAAATGCGTCCATTCTTGAACCCTCCATCTCTGGCCTGACTTCAGGGCACGTCGAGGTCTTCTAAAGGCAGGTACTGAGACACACCCAGAACGTCTGTTTCCTGATGGCCTCCTGATGGCGTTCCCCCGGGACGAAGGAGGACAATCTTGATGGCCTTTCCAGCGTCGAAGTACTCAAGGCTGCGGATGTTCTCTGCCGAGGTATGATAGAGACGAGCGATGCTCTCTTGCGTTACGGCTCCGCCGGCCTTGACGCGTTCGTAATCTTGCCTGTGGCGGAAGACGATGTCTATGGAGTGACAATAGATACCTGCCCTCTGACTCCTAATGACCTCCGCAAGGTCAACAATGCGTGTCATTGGCCCTCCCCTCAGCGTCGAACAGGAATCGATCTGAAAGTGTACGCAACTCATGCGCCAGACGATATAAAGCCATACTAGAAGATGAATTGCCTGAATGACAAAATGAATTCCCGACTCTCATCCCCAATTAGATAACCATAACTAATTAGCAGGGCGAATTGTATACTCCTGACGTCTAGCTGTCAAGCTCGTATTCGGGAAGCTATATCTTTTGCTAGCAATATCTATGTTTTGTACTCTAAATGGTTGACAATAGCAGCTTTCTGTGCTAACTTATGGCCTCAAACTACCCAAGAGCACGAATATTGAAAGAGGAGGCAATATGTTTTGCAAAAGCAAATTCTCTACGATGTGGTTTAGCGTCATGATAGTGCTAATGCTGTTTCTTATTGGTTGCGCGCAGCCTACTCCGACACCGACACCCAAGCCTACGCCTACACCTACACCAAGGCCCCTAGCCACAGCTACCCCTACACCCAAACCCACACCAACCCCCATCAAGGGCGAGGGCCAAGTGGTTGTTTACGGCATGGGAATATGGGAACAGCTCACCCGAGACTTGTGGATACCAAAGTTCGAGAAAGATACAGGGTGTAAGGTCACCTACTTTGGCGGCATAAGTAGTGCCATATTAGCCCGGATAAAGGCAGAGGCCGGGAAACCCACAGTGGATGCGACAGACCTGAATGTTACCGGTAGCCTTGAAGCAAAAATGATGGGCCTCCTGCAGAAAAATAACCGAGAGATTCTCACTAACTTAAAGTCCGTTCTTCCCAAGCTCTTAGAGCCGGATGACGTTGGTATCCCTTGGGTCATACAAATAGGGGCTGTGATGGGAGTCCGCCATGATAAACTCAAGGCGAATAACCTGCCTATGCCTCAGTCCTGGCTGGACGTGGCAAACCCGGTATACAAAGGTAAAGTAGGCCTTGCTACAATCCAAACTACTACAATGCAGGAGTGGGTTCTTCATGTTGCCACTGCCTTAGGGGGAAGCCAAAATGATTACGGGCGAGCCTTCGATTGGATGGATACAAAGCTGAAGCCCAACGTTTTGGCTGTTGCCGGTTTGGCCGAGTGGCAGAAGCTCCTTGAGGAAGGCTCCATATGGGTAGGGGTGGGAACTTCAGCCAGGGTCGCCCAGCTTTATGCGAGCGGGGCCCCTGTAACCATGGTGATCCCAAAGGAAGGGACTGGTGCCGACTATATGGGCTGGCAGGCCACGAAGAATGCCGCCAACCCTATATGTGCCCAGCTATGGATGAACCACATGATATCCAGGGATGTTCAGGATGCAGTGGCAGAGAAAATAATCATGGGGCCAGTCAGGAGTGATGCATCGGTAAGCGATAAGGTAAAGCCTGTAGTTTGGACACCCTCGGATTACGAAAAGAAAGTGGATGTAAATCGAGATGCTTTGGTCAAGAACCTGCCAGACATTATCGATAGATGGAACAGAGTATGGGGGAAGTAAGTGATGTAATGGTAAGTCATCCCTTATATATCTGATATCGCCTGCACAAAAAGAGCAAGAGGTGGAGAAATGAGCAAGTATCCGAAGGTCGAGTACGTAGATGAGGTCATGCGGGATGGGCTTCAGATTCAGGAAACCAGTATCTCGGTGGACGACAAACTGCGGTTGTTGGACGCTCTTGGTGAGACGGGCCTGAAACATATTGATGTGGGAAGTTTTGTAAGCCCGCGTTGGGTACCACAGATGGCATGTATGGACGAGTTGATGCAACGGTTCAAGCCCAAGCCCGGGGTCACCTACAGCACCCACCTGCTAAACCAGCGCGGTTTGGAGAGGGCGAGACAGTACTCACCCCCTCTGACTCTTCCTCCCAGCATGGATTTCGGATATGGGCAGGACTCAAGGCTCCTGCCCACCACGGCGTTCGCCATGTGCGATGTCTTCACGAGGCGCAACATAAACAGGAGTCACCTAGACGGAGTAGCCAGTTGGCCAGGGATCGTAGCCAGAGCCAAGGAGAGGGGCGACAAAGAGGCACGCATCGGTTTGGGTAGCACTTGGGGCTCCAACTGGGTTGGGGAGTTCGGTTTGGAAGAGCAAATGCAGTGGCTGGAGCGGCAACATCAGCTTTGGGAAGAGGCGGGGATCAAGGTGGTTGCCTGTGCGCTCTATGAGGGCATGTCCTGGAACACCCCCAACCAGGTGGAAGAAACGCTCTTGGCCGTGAAAACCAGGTGGCCCGAAATCACTGAATTTCATCTGCATCTTCATAATGCTAGAGGAATGGCCATCGTGTCTGCCTATGCTGCCCTGAAGACGCTGGGACCTGAGGACACAGTGATCTTCGACGGGAGCGTTGGAGGAATAGGAGGTTGCCCGTACTGCGGTGATGGCCGTGCGACCGGGATGATGCCCACAGAAGATTTTATGCACATGTTGGAGGGTATAGGCATCAAGACAGGGGTTGACTTGGACAGAATCATCGATTGCGTTTGGCTCCTTGAGAAGATCATAGGATACACGACGTTCGGGCACATCTCTAAAGCAGGGCCAAGACCTGTAAGCCCAGACAAATGGTATCCTATGGATTTGCCATTTATTGAAACCTTTGAACAAGCCAAGCATTTCAAGCTGGGATCGAAGGCGTATAAAGGATGCCTCTTCCCCTGGAAGGAAGTCATCCAAAGTCCTCAGCGGGTGGAAAGAGAAAAGGCATGTAGGGGTCTGGCAAAGAGAGCATCCTAGTCAAACCGTTTCTGGAGGAGAAGTATGGTTCAGCCCCTTGAAGGCATAAGGGTATTGGAGTGGGCCGTCCATCTCAATGGAGCTGGAGCAGGTTATATGCTCGGCGATTTGGGAGCAGATGTAATAAAGATAGAAAAGCCGGGCGATGGCGACGAGTTCCGGAGGATACTCAGCTCCTTTGGCCACAGCAACATTCTGCCAGGCGACAGGATAATGAATTTTGAAGCTGTCAACCGCAGCAAAAGAGGCATAGTCCTGGACCTCAAAAAACAGAGGGGCAGAGAAGTTCTCTACCGTCTGGTGGAGAAGTCTGACGTGTTCTTTACCAACTTCCCCAAGAGCCTTCAAGCCAAGCTGAGCGTAGATTATCAGACCTTGTCTAAGTACAACTCAAAGCTTATCTATGCATATAACGGTGGTTACGGAAGCAGAGGGCCAGATAGTGAGAGTCGAGCGATGGATGGACTAGTCCAGGCCAGGACTGGATTCATGGATGCACTGGCAGATAGGGATAGCCAAGAGCCATGGTGGACACAAGGGGCAGGTGCCATTTTTGACCAAGCAGGCGCCACTATGTGCGTGTATGCAATCCTTGCGGCATTGTTAGCTAGAGAGCGCTGGGGCATCGGTCAAGAGGTTGAGACATCGTTATTCGGCACTGCAATTCACCTACAGGTGATAAACGTAAACCGTGCCCTTTGGATCAAAGACCCTTTTACTAGATTTTCTCGAAGACATCGCGAAAATCCCCTAAATAACTATTATCGGTGCGCCGACGGTAAGTGGCTCGTGATAGCTGAGGTAAACAGCGACCGATGGTGGCGTGCAATATGCAATGCACTGAATTTGGGAAAACTGGTGGATGACCCCAGGTTTGCTACCGTGAAGGGAAGGGAAGAGAACCACGCGGATCTGATCCCTATTCTCGACAAGGCTTTTATTACCAAGAGTAGGAAGGAATGGCTTAAACGCTTCGCGGAGGGAGACTTTGAGCGATTTGCTTATGGTCCGGTCAACAGTGTTTTTGATCTGGCTACTGACAGGCAAGCATTGGAAAATGAATATGTCGTAGAAGTTGACCACCCCACTCTGGGCGAGATAAAGACGGTGGGGGTTCCTGTTAGGTTCTCCAAAACCCCTGCTGGAGTGGGTTCGCCTGCCCCTGAATTGGGACAACATACAGAGGAAGTGCTCTTAGGAGTGGGCGGCTATAGCTGGGATGAGATCGCCCAACTAAGAAAAGAGGGCGTGATTTAGCACACTTTTCCCGTCTGAACCAGAGAGTTTTCGGTCCCCTTGACGGTTGTCGTAAAAAACATCGCCTTTGATTATAATTTGACCAAGCTATATGCTGTGTAGCGACCAGGAGTACTCTCGCCAGCAAATAGACCGTTGTTTCACTTTTTCATGTTCAAGCCTTTCTGAAAAGGCGAAACGATTTAGGGGAGCCACAAAGTTAACTGGCTCAGGTGCCTGGTAAGCAATAAGGAGGCGTACATGGATCTCGGGCTAAAAGGAAAGGTTGCCATTGTGAGCGCTTCCAGTAAAGGTATTGGCAAGGCAACAGCATCGGTTCTTGCCAGAGAGGGCGTGAATGTAGCCATTTGCGCTAGAAACAAGGACATGCTTTTCACTTCAGCCAGAGAGATAGAATCTGCTACTTCTTCACACGTCCTCCCTGTAGCAGTGGATTTAGCAAAATACGAAGACATCAAAAGGTTGGTGCAGCAGACTGTGGAGAGGTTTGGTAGAATCGATATACTAGTCAATAACACAGGAGATTCGCCTCGCGGGCCTCTTCTTGATTATTCTGAAGAGCAGTGGCATCAGGCGGTAGAGTTAAACCTGCTTAGTGCGGTTCGCCTTACTCGCGAGGCCATCCCATACATGCGCAAACAAGGCTGGGGTCGAATTGTCAACGTTGTGGCGGTCGCAGCGGTGCAACCCCTTGAGTATGGCGGACTGAGCAGCACGGTTCGCGTAGGCGTTCTGGCATTTTCCAAGAGGCTTTCTACTGAGTTAGCAAGGGAGAACATCCTCGTCAACTCCGTCTTGCTCGGCATCTTCGAGACAGACATATTGGCGGAAAGCTTTCGGTTTCACGCAGCCAGGCTTAAGCGTCCGTTGGAGAAGGTGAGAAACGATATGTTCGAGAAGGGTATCCCAATGGGACGCCCAGGCCGACCCGAGGAAGTTGCCGAGGTTATCGCATTTCTTGCCTCAGAGCGTGCCAGCTACGTTACGGGGGCGACTATCCAGGTGGACGGAGGAAGACGCCGAGCCCTTGCCTAGCATCGCACTACTGAGAACACAATAAAAAGAGCCGCAGCGTGTGGGATGCGAATACCGACTGAAGTATATGAGAGTGCTCATGTCGTGCCGGTGTGAGGATGCAGGATGTCTTCACTCAACCCCGTTTCTTTTTTACCCGCCTCCATCATGTCTGTGAGCATCTTGATGTTATCCATCATCGAGCCATAAGCCTGTTGCAGCTCAAAGTGCTCTGCGAGATGTTTTGTGAACATCGCATTGAGCGCGTTGAGCTCGCGAATCTTATGATCAAGATCGGCTACATATTCTCTCAGTTTTCTTTCCAGCCCTTCCCTCTCCTGTAGATAACGAAGACACCTATCGAGCTCATATTTGGGGTCTTTCTCCTCCCGCAAGAACTCGTCAGGTGGAACGTAGTAGAAGTTCCGACAAACAAAATCCCCGTATATGACCAGGGGATGGACTTTTAGCATCTGCGTTAGCGTCTCAGCCGGGAACTTATCTGCATTGTACTGGCAAACAGCTAAAGCCCTAGACTGAGGAAAGAAGTAATTCAATTTGGCCTCATATTCGATGAGCTTCTCACTGCCCTGGTGTCCGGCCAGGGACCATGTCATCTCACCCGTGGCACACAGCCCTTTGTACCCCTCACGGACAGCGGTCTCTGCGGTGTCACGGATGAGGCTTATCATTTTATCAGGGTCAAAGTGACCTTCCCTGATATAGGACTCTACCTTTGTAATTATGCTGAGCCTGCCCGACCTGATAAGCGCTGATACGTTGACGCCTTGCCTTTCGAAGGCCTCCATCACCTCCGCGACTGAGTTTTCATCTGCGATATACAGGCACCGCTCGCTTCTCTCGATACCCTGCATGATAAACGGCACAATCCCCACCATCTGCTCTTTGGTTTCATAGATTGAGCAAACGTGGTCTCCCAGCTTCAGGTCGCGGAGGGCTTCAACAAGGTTCTGCCCCATGTTATTTACCTTCGAGGTACTGCTCGATCCTCGCTAAGGTCATTCCCAGAGCCGCAACCATGCCGGGACTTAGAGCATGCTCTTTCAACTGCCTCAGGGCATTCTCAAGCTCCTTCAGGAGAGCCTGATAGTCCTTGCGTAAGAGATCGTAGGAGCCGGACAAACCTAAATTCTTAAGAACATCCACTGCATCGCCATCCAGAGACCTTTCAGGGTCACATTTAATTACAGACCTCGCAAGGCTGTCCAGCAACACCCAGTAACTTGCTTCATTCAGATCCATAGGATTCACCCACAGTACAGTGCCCTCTCTCCGAGATGATATCTCCTGTTGCATTGCGCATCTCCTCTCCTCTTTCTACCTTGGAATGCTTTCGGGTTGACCAGAGACTTGCCGACAGTTCAAAAATGAACCCCAGGACACCCGCCATAACGAAAAAGTCTCCTGGACTATAGGCGTTTCTTACTCCTGGTATTATCAACGTATCAGAAAGCAGAGGCATTCTCGTCTGCTCCACAGGCAGCAGAATGACTTTGGGATGTTCCCTGACTTTCCCCATTTCCAGAACCTGCGCATCCTGTTCTACACCTATCTCCTTGAGGGTTTCCGGTGAAATAGGCATGAAGCCACCGTTGCTTGCCATTACCAGGAGGTTCAGCAAGAGGCCGATCGCCATGAATCTAAAGGCCCAGAGATGCAAGTTGAAGAGCACACCGAAAGCGAGGATAGTCATGGAGGACAGAATAACGATGCTCCTGAGAGTCTCGTCATTTGCAGGAACAAAATAGACTCCCCTTAAATAGATCGTAAATGAAATTACGATAATCCATCCGAACCTGATTCTCAGACCTGGCAGTGTCCTCATAGTTCACCACAAATAAAAAAGTTGGGGTGGCCTAAAGAAATACTCTTCTGGAGCCACCCCACTATTCCGTGTAGCTCCCTGCGTCTGGCAGTTATGGCGGATATACCCAGTCCGCAAGGATCGTAATGGCTGTGGCCGCTACTAGAGCTGCGCTGATTATGATGGGGGCCAACCAATGCCAGGTTTTCTTGAATCGATCCATGGCGCTGCACCTCCTTCGCTGTAGGTTAGTGTCATTCTAAGCAGAAGGTGGTCGCCAAACGCTTGCCATAGCTAAATAAACAAAAGAGGACTACGTAGTGTAGCCCTCACAATATCAGGAAGTTTACTTTAGCTTGCCCTGAGCTTCGCCAAGTCTCCTCTCACCAGAAGATTGCGCAAGGCCTTCATCTGTTCCGACGGCTCTGTCTCAAGCTCCCTTCTCGCGAGGCGACTGTATTGTTCATACAGCTTCAGAGACACGGGTAGCTCTCCCTGGAGGGCATGGAGGCGTATCATTTCATACCACAGGGTTTCTTCCAGGGGATCCATGCTCAACGCCTTTTCCAATAAGGCTACACCGCTTTGGTACTCTTCTTGCGCAACATAGTAGCCCCCTAGAGACACTATCGCTTTCAGGTATTTCGTCTCAGTCTGCCTCTGAATAGCTGCCACCCATTCAGAGTCGAACTCTTCGAGCAACGGACCAGCGTACAAGTTTACAGACCTTTCAAGAAAAGACGCTCTCTCTTCAGTTCCCCTGGGAAGTTTGCCAGCAGCATCCACACTCCTGTTGAACTCCTCCAGGTCAAACCAGATGTCGGCACCAGGGTTTATCACATATTTCCCGTCCTGTTCAACCACCACAGCCGGGAAGACAGCTTGTCTAAGTCTGTGGAGGTTTGAATGGAACGTGCTGTGACCCTTTTCTGGCTCCAACTCTGGCCAGATATCTGCCAGCAATTTCTCTTTGCGGTGCATACCCCTGCAACAGAGAAGATAGAAAAAGAACTCTTTAGCCTTTTTGCTACGCCAGTCCAGGTCACTCAGCTCATGTCCTTCTACTGCTACCTTTGCCGTCCCGAATGCGCTGGCCCTTACCTGAGGGAACCGCAGGCTTTCTACGCCGGCAGATGCGGCCGCTTGGCCTTGCTTTTCCGGTGTATAACTCAGCCATTCGAAAAGTCTTATAAAGTGCTCACCCCCCACCCTCTTGGCTGCGGCATAGCGAATCAGTTCCGGCATCTCTACAACGTGCTCCTGCATGAACCCGCCATAACCTAACTTCTCGATGAGTTGCGCTACTCCCTTTAACTTAAGTAACGCCTGAGCTCCTTTCCTCTCGATATAAAGTATGTAGGCTTGCCAAAGCTGCGCCTTTGCCAGCTCCCGGATAGCCTCTTCAGCGTCCAAGAAGAGACAGGCCTGTTCCAGATATCGACTGGCGTCCTCCCACTTCTCCTGCTTGGCCTTAACAATCCCCAGAGAGAGGGCGAACTTGCCAGACGAGTAGCGTTGCCCCGTTCTTTCTGTCTCCGCCAACGCCTGCTCTAGCAATACTTCAGCTTTGTGGTAATTGCCGATAGAGCTATAGGACATGCCCAGGCCATTTAGAGCATCGGCGACGATTCTCGATTCCTGCGCCTGACGAGCGAGTTCCAGAGCGTTGCTGAAAGAATCTACCGCTTGTTTGAATTTTTTTTGAGCCCGCAGGGCTCTGCCCCTGGTGACCAAAGCATAGGCCCTGGCCGCCGTATAATTGGCTGTCTCAGCAGCAGCTACCGCCTGGTCTGCACACTCCAGCGCTAGCTCGACCTCGCCTTTTTCGTAATACAGCATTGCAGTATTGTTAAGGGTGAACGCCAGGGCTCCCTCGTTCTTCAGTTTCGACCAGCCTTGTCGAGCAACTTCGAAATGGGATAGGGCGCTGCTCAAATCCCCCGTTTCACCCAGAACTGTACCCAGGGCATCATGAAGCAGATACGACAAGGCGTGATCGGGCTGGCCCTGCGTAAGCTCCAGAGCCACTTCTAAATGATGTTTTGCCCTGCCGAACTCGCCCTGGCTTGCAAAGATGCTGCCCAATTGCCTGTGAATCTCTGCCACCAGGGATGCAGAACCGTCATGCCCGGTTGCCAGTGTCAGGGCCTCCTCTGCTGCTTCTCGAGCTGCCTGTAATCTCCCAAGGAGTCTCAAGACCGAGCTCTTTAAGGCAAGGGCAGTGCTCAAAATATCAAAGCTCTCCTCTGCCTTCGGGTTTCGCAATAGTCCAGTCAGACTGGAAAGGGCTTCGCTCGTTTCCCCAGCCCTTATAAGACACTGGGCCTCGGCGAGAACAAGGGCTGGCCGTGAAGTCCTGATATCGTTAGGTAATCGTTCTAACCACTCCTTTAGCCGTATCCAACGACCTGCGCGTAAGTAATCCGATGCGACTCTCTCTATTGATGCCGCTGCCATTTCATAGGAGCCAGCTTTAAACCTATGCTCTATAGCCTGCTCCGAGTCGCCTTTTTGTTCATAGAGTTCAGCAACTCGTAAGTTAAGCTCTTTATATCCCACTGGATCAAGGGACTTGAAGCGTGCTTCCAAGAAAGTTCGGAATAGGTCGTGATAGACATAGACCCTCGGCGTCCCCTGTCTTATCTGGATAAACAGGCCCTTTTCATCTAGCTGCTCCAAATATGACCCAACCTTGGAATCCATCAAAAGAGATGCACAGAACATCTCCTCTATCTGACTCAACACGCTAGTACGTAGTAGAAACTTTTGCATGTCTTCAGGTAATCTGCTCAGAACCTCAGCGACAAGGTAGTCGAAAAGGATCTGGTGGGAAATCCTCTCCGAGGAATACAAACCTGTTGTCCAGTCCTGTGAGGTTGTAGCAAGCAAAATTATGCCTGTGATCCAGCCTTCCGTGCGTGCTGTTAGCTGCATCGCATTCTCTATTGAGGTGACCATGCCCAGACCCTCGCTGAGCAAAGCCACAGTCTCCTGTGGGTTGAACCTCAGGTCTTCTCTGCTGATGAGAGTGGCCTCTCTCCTTGCGAGCAGAGACGGGAGACAGGGCAACTGGGGAAAATCCCGACTGGAAATGACAAAATGCATGTTAGAAGGAGCCCGCTCTATCAGTAGATTGATGAGTCTACTGATAGCACGGCCGTCTTCAAGCTTGTGAAGGTCTTCCAGAACAATCGCCACATCCTTTGAAATATCCTGGTGAAACTCGCTTAAGAGAATGCCTGCGGCGGTGGTCCAGTCTTTCTCGGATAGCTGTTCGCTGCAAAGATATCGCTCCGCCGCAAAACCAAAATCAGGAAAGCGTGCGCGCAGGGATGCAATAAGATATTGCAAGAAGGCTTGAGGGTCCTGGTCCTCTTCGTTGAGGGTGAGCCAGCACACCTCGGCGGTCGAGTCTTTAGCAAAGTCTACGAGCAGAGTGGTCTTGCCATAACCCGCGGGAGCCCAGACCACTACCAGTCTCCTTTCCGAGACCGTGCCGAGGATGTCCAGCAGCCTCTGCCGTCGAAGCGTGTCCTTTCGACCTCTAGGTGTCACTGTTTTGTTCAAAAATGGTAGTAATACAGCGCTCTTAAGCATCTAACACCATATATCTTGACTGTAATGGAGACGTCTGGATTATAGCACAGGAACCTGGAACGGGCAATACGGTGTATGGGCCCGAAATCAGTGATTCAGCTTTACCCAGCTTCACCCGTATGATGCTGGTTGGGTTCATGCTCACTGGGTTTCCCCTATGATTCACCCCTGGAGTGATCTGATACCTCATCCCCTGCCCCCTTCTCCTGCAGGAGAAGGGGAAATGTGAATCTGGGGGTATCCCCCAGACCCCCACCTGGGAACCAGGGTTCCCAGGGTCCTCCTGCGCCTCATGGGAAGTGCAGAAGAGCGAAGCCCTTTTGCCAGGGGTTCCAGGGGCCTGCCCTGAGCCTGCCGAAGGGGTGTCCCCCTGAGTTTCTTTTTTCTCCCCCTCTTAGACCTAAGAGGGGGTGTTCAGTAGTCTGTGTCACAGCCACTTACAGGTCAATTGCTAGTTTTAGGACGGGGGCTGCACAAATATTCTATCATCCTATCCGCTATAGCCTTTGCCCTACCTAGAACTTGTTTATGTAAATCAGCGTACGGATGCTTCGGAGTCATCGTGGGAATCCAGAGGGGGTGACTGGACTGCCTTTCAATGCGGGTTGCAGTTTGACTTGTGAGGCTTTTCTGATACCATTTGCCGTAAAGCCGAGAGGCGAGGGCGGTAAAATGGTGAGGCGAGTCAAAGGCAAGGGAACCGCTTATCAAAATCGGACAACGCTACAGGTTCTCAGGAGGTGAAGGATGCTTAGCTTGCCACCCGAGGTGATCAGCACCGACGTTCTCATCCTTGGCGGGGGCGGAGCCGGGATGCGAGCAGCGATTGAGGCCCGCAAGAGTGGCTCCGAGGTTTTAATAGTATCCAAGTCCCGGGTGGGCTACGGCAGCAACACCGCCAAGTCCGGTGCCGGCATGGCCAGTGCAACGGGCGGCAGGGACCCGAGGGACAATCCTCAGATTCACCTTCGAGATATGGTCCTGGGAGGGCGCTTTATCAATCAGCAGCGGCTGGCGGAAGTGCTGGCCACGGGTGGCCCTCAGCAGGTTGCCGACCTGGACTCCTTCGGCATCCCCTTCCGCAAGGAGGAAGGCAGAATCTGGATGGCCCAGTCGCCCGGACACTCTTACCCCAGGAATGCCTATGGGGAAAACAATATCGGCACTGATCTCTCCCTGCCTTTGAGGGCCTATGCCCAGAAGTTGGGCATCAAGTTTCTGGAGGGAATAATGGTCACCCGCCTCCTCATAGCTGGAGACCAGGCAGTGGGAGCGGTAGGAATCGACCCCAGGGGGGAGATGGTTGTCTTCAAAGCGAAAGCCACCATCCTGGCCTGCGGCGGTCTGGGCCAGATATACCTTCACACCAATAACGCTGCTGGCATCACGGGCGATGGCTATGCCCTGGCCTACCAGGCAGGCCTTCCTCTGGTGGATATGGAGTTTGTCCAGTTTTACCCCACTGCCGTCGGGAAACTGGGTGGACGCGATATCAGCTATGAGGCCTTTGTCTTCCGCGCAGGGGCTCGTCTCCTTAACTCTCTAGGAGAGGACATCATCCAGCGTCACCGCCTCCAGAATGCCCTGGTGCGCGACCGTCTTACCCGAGCGATGTGGGCAGAAATCCAGGAAGGCAGAGGAATACAAGGCAAAGTAATGCTGGACTTGACTCCAGTGCCTGATGGGACATTGGAGAGACTGCTCACAATGCTTCCCCGCAGGATCAGAGGACAGCACCACCTACTGGTAGCGCCGACAGTCCATTTCCAAATGGGCGGCGTTGTCATCGATCAGGCGGCTCATACCTCCATACATGGTCTGCTGGCATGCGGGGAAGTTTGCGGCGGTGTCCATGGGGCCAACCGTCTGGGCGGCAACGCCTTGACTGAAATATTTGTCTTCGGTGCCATAGCTGGAAGGGAAGCATCCATATTGAGAGGGCTGCTCCCGGAGGTTTCTCCTGGAACACTGTCAATGGAATTGGACCGCCTTAGAGCCATGACCACTCCAGGTAGCCGAGTGGACGATCTCCGGCGACATCTAAAAGAGACTATGTGGCTCAATGTGGGGATAGTCAGGGACGAAAAGAGCTTGACCAGCGCCTTGAGGGAAATCGCTCATCTGGGCAAGGCTTTGCCCCAGGCCGGTGCTGTCACCCCGCTGGAACTCAGGAAAAAGCTGGAACTTCAAAACATGCTCACCGTCGCCGAGATGGTGTGCCGAGCAGCATTGATGCGCACCGAAAGCCGTGGCGCCCATTTCCGCAGCGACTTCCCTGAGGAAGACAATAAAAGCTGGCTGAAGAACATCCTTATCAGCCAAATTGAGGAGAAAATGCATCCCCAGGCCGTCCCTGTGGACTTGAGCCTTGTCCCACTTTAGGGCTGAAGATGATTCCAAAGTAAGCTGGGACAGCTTGTAGTCTACTAAAGCACGTCAGAGGGCATGGCGACGGCCTTCTTCTTGTAAAAGCGCATGGGGTTGAAGGCATCAATGGGAATGGACGTTTTGCCATTCAGAATGAGCTCAGAGACCAGCTTGCCGGTTACAGGCCCCGGAGCAAAGCCATGAGAGGGGAAGCAGACCACAAAAAAGCCATCTGGGTGCTCTACTCTCCCCATGATCGGAAGCAAGTCTGCTGTTAGACCATTTAGTCCCGCCCATGTCCTCATAATTTTCGTGCCCTTGAGACCTGGCATCCTCTGCCAAAGTATCTGAGCCTGATGGCTCAGATACCTATTGTTAGCCCTAGGCTCCCATCCCGCAGCGAACTCAAGCAGGCGCCTGTCCTTCTTCCCCAGCGGGAAATCCCGCCTTATCTCTCTCCAGAGGTGCGAACCGTTGAATACTAGACGGATAAAACGCCTGAAGCGCAAAAGCCGAGGGAGCCACAAACCCAGGTTGTCAAAACTATCCAGGCCAATATAGTGGTCACGAACCCCGAGGTACCCACCACCAAAGCGCAGGGTCCCGCTAGCTGTTTGACGACAGCTCAGCTTGGGCATCCAGAGGAAAGTCTTGAAGAGGGGAGGAAGAGGCTCTGTTTCCCCAACATGGGAAACAGTTACCTTTATAGGAAGATACAGCCCGACCATCCTGGCCACTCGATTGGCCCAGATTCCAGCGGCGTTTACAACGACAGGTGTTTTTATCTCGCCTTTATCTGTGGTCACCGAGCTAACCCGACCAGCGGTTGTTTCGATCCCCAGCGCCACAGTGTTGCTGTAGAACCTGGCGCCCCGTTCCTCGGCCACTTTGGCAAAGCCGACTGTGGCCTTCACAGGATTACAGTGGCCATCTCCAGGAGAGTACAACGCAGCACGAACGGGGTATTCGAGGGAGGGAACCAGCTTTTTTACCTCCTCGTAGGTCAATAGCCTGGAGTCTACCTCTGCCTCTTTGGCGAGCCTTTCGTACTCTGCAAGCCTCTCCAAATGCTTATCATCCTCGGCTACAATCAGATTCCCACCTTGCACGAACTCCGTCTCGTATCCCAGCTCCTCATCCAGGCGTCCCCATATCTTTATGGCCTCCCTCATCAAAGACATTTCCGCTGGGTGTCTTCCGTGCTGCCTTATGGCTGCCATCGTCCTGCCTGAAGCCTCAGAAGCCACCCCCTGCTTATCTATCACTACGACCCTCGTGCCACGCTTGGCGAGATTATAGGCGGTAGCGCAGCCGGAGATTCCCGCTCCAATGATGACTACGTCAGTCTCTTTCTCCATAGAGCTCATCCTTTTCTCCGTCCCCATGACACATGAGCACAGAATGCCTTCGTAACACGGGCGATAAGCTTTTCTTTATTTCGGGCCGATCCCAAAGCCGCCTGCTCTTTCAACCTGGACGAGACAGGTATTGTAGGGGAATGCTCCTCCCGGTGAATACGTATCTTTGGTGAGAGTGTTCGGACACCCGCCTCTATCTATGCCTTCCTCATCTGGGAGATACCAAGCGCCCTCATTTATCAAGACCACACCAGGCATAATGCGCTCGGTAACGCGGACGGGCAGAATCATTTGCCCCCGCTCATTGAATACCTTAATCTCATCCCCTTCAGCAACGCCCCGAGATGAGGCATCCCTGGGATTAATCCATATCGCCTGGCGCTCGAGCTCTTGCAGCCAAGGAATAGTTTCGTAGCAGGAGTGAGCTCGCCTTTTGGACCTGGCAGTTATGAGTTGCAGAGGATAATTCTGTGTCAGGGGGTCGCTGTGCCCCTCCCAGGACTCTATGTATTTGGGTACGGATGGAAGCTCGGGATTGTTGAGACCTTCGTAAAGCTGTGAGTATATTTCAATTTTCCCCGATGGAGTAGGAAATGGGTAGTGCTTGGGGTCATTGACCTGCTTCTCAAAGGAAATGTAAGTCTCCAGAGATTTAACTCTGTAGACACCGTTCTTCTTCAGCGTGTCATAGTCAGGCTGACCATAGAGCGATTTGCAGATCTCTCTCAGCCACTCGCCCTCTGTCTTGTCACTGTAGTTTTCAATTCCCAGTCGGCGGGCCAGTTCAACGCATATCTCGAAGTCCGACTTGGACTCACCTAAAGAGTCGACAAGCTTGCTGACGTGAATGAAATAGGTGCCATGAACCCAGGGGCGAGTAATATCGTTCCTCTCCCAATTGGTATTGATTGGCAACAAAATGTCAGCAAACCTTGCGGTAGCAGTCATGAACTGCTCATGAACAACGATAAAGTCAAGCTTCTTCAAGGCTCTTACGCCCTTGTTAAGATTCGGGGCCTGGTTCAAAGGGTTCGAAGCCACAACATAGAGCATCTTGATGTCCCTGTGGTAGCCGCCAGATTCTTCACCTAGAATTGCGTCCCACATCCTGCACCTATGCAGACCAGCATGTGAACGAGTTTCCAGGGCACCGTTCGGTGGCGGCAGGATCCCTTCCTCTGCGGGGTTGCTGCCAGCAGGTATCCCACTTCCCAGAGTGATCCCCATATACCCATTGTCGTAGCCAGCGGCATTACCTCCGTGGACACCCACATTGCCTGTCATCGTTGCCAGAGTCATAGCTGCCCTGTGATACTGCTCGCCGTAGGCGGTGCGCCCTGGGCCCCAACCCGGTAACAACGCCGCTGGTTTTGCAGTGGCATACTCCCTGGCAAGTTTCTGAATAGTGGCGGCTGGCACTCCGGTTATTTTTTCTGCCCAGGCTGGTGTCTTGGGCACGCCATCCTCAAGCCCCAGGAGATAGTCCTTGTATTTGTCGAAGCCAACGGTGTAGGCATCGATGAAACCTTGATCCTGAAGGTTTTCTTTGATGATCACATAAGCCATGGCGATGAGCATAGCGGTATCAGTGCCGGGTCTGACGGGTATCCATTGGTCAGCAAAGGTTGCAACAGAATTACTGAATACGGGGTCAACGCATATAATCCTGATCCCGGCCTCCTTCGCTTTGCGCAGGTAATAGGTGGTAGTAGTTACGTGTATTGTGGTTGTAGGATTCCACCCCCACATGATAATCATACGAGAGTTGAGCAAGTCATCCCGGCTATTTGCAGTAGTCACGGTGCCATATGTGGCCATAGAAGCAGAGCGGGCTCCACCAGCAGACGAGTCACCCCAAGCAGTGGTGCAGCCGCCGAGCATGTTAAGCAATCGCTGCACAGTGCTGGGGTTGTGAAGGTATCCTATGGTACCTGTATAGCCAATGTAGAAAATGGCAGACGGCCCATAGGTTTTCTTGACCTGCTGGAGACGAGTGGCAACAGTATCCAGGGCCTCGCCCCAGGAAATCCGTTCGAACTTACCCTCCCCCCTCTCCCCTACTCTCTTCATGGGGAATTTCAGCCTGTCCGGGGAATATAGCTCTTGACGCATGGCGCGACCTCTGAGGCAGGCTCGGAGCTGAGGTTCCTCTCCATCATCGGTCTCCACTCGGACAACCACCCCATCCTTGATGTAGGCTTTGAGGACACACCTTCCCCCACAGTCATGACCACAACCCGTGGAAATCACCGTTATGTCACCTTGCGACCGTTTCCCCTTACCAGGGCCCATGTGTTCACCTCCCGAATTGCCCCCATAATCTTATCAATAGTTTATATCTCTGAGCTATTGCTGCTCCCTAAGTACACCAAACGCAGATTCCCTCGAAAATTGCTATAGGGGCATATTAGGCTCCTTGCCCAGCGGCTGTCAAGACACCTAAAACCAGGCGCAAACCAACTCTACTGTAGCGTTCCAGGATATGTCCAATCAGCTTCTTCTAGAGGCTGTTTAAAAAGGGGAGTGCAGAGGGGCTTTGCCCCCTTTGCTGGGGGACTGGGGGTATCCCCCAGCTTTAGAAAGTCCCCCAAGAATGGGGGATTCAGGGAGTTGAAAGGCGTTTCTAAACGGTCTCCTTCTACCTTATTGGCTAAATCGCAGAAATGGTGTATTCTTTATGCCTGCAAAAGCCAAAACCATAGCAGCAGGGAAGACCGCCCAAACCTGAAAGGAGGATGGAATTGCCTTACGAAACGGTCATCTATGAGAAAAAGGGGAGGATCGCCTACATAACCCTCAATCGCCCAGAGAGGCTGAACGCCTTCAACACGAAGATGCGCCTGGAGCTTACGGAGATATGGCAGAACTTCGAAAAGGATGACAACCTCTGGGTAGCAATAGTAACCGGCGCAGGAAACAGGGCGATGTGCAGCGGGGCAGACGTGAGGGACGCCGCCGATAGAAAAGCAAGAGGAGAATACTACACCATTCAAGCCAAGGTGGGAGAGGTAACTCCTTATCGCTGGGGCCCCAGAACCCACAATGTAACCAAGCCCGTCATCGCCGCTGTCAACGGGATATGCTGCGGTGGCGGCCTGGACTTCGTAACGGAAAGCGACATCGCTATCTGCTCGGAGAACGCCACCTTCTTCGACCCCCACGTCTCCATAGGCTGGGTCTCAGCCCACGAGATGATACAGATGAGCCGTCGAATCCCCCTGGGCATCTGTCTGCGAATGGCCCTTATGGGTGTGCATGAGAGAATGGACGCCAAAAGAGCCTATGAACTGGGGCTGGTGAGCGAGATGATGCCCCAGGAACGCCTGATGGCCAGGGCAACGGAGATAGCAGAGATAATCTGTCGTAATGCCCCTCTGGCTGTGAGGGGAACCAAGCTGGGGATATTGAGGGGACTGGGCCTTTCTCTTGATGAAGCCGAGACCAAAGGACATGTGTACCTACGTCAGGTAGAAGTGACAGAGGACCATGACGAAGGCCCCAGGGCATTTGCTGAAAAGCGTGCGCCTCAGTGGAAAGGTAAATAGTTACATCGCTGTATGCCCTAAAGAAAAGGCAAGTGCCTAGCATCTAAAATACGCTGTTTCACGAGAGTAGAGCAACATCGCTTTACTTTTGCAGGGTTATCTATATAATGTGAAAGACATCCTGATAAGAAAAGAGCAATGCTCTAGTCTTTTGAACTATCCATCGGAGGCAATTCATGCTGAGATCCATAACCATTAACGTTGATCCCATCATACTACACGTAGGGCCCTTTGGCCTACACTGGTATACCCTGGCCGTAACGGGGGGCATTGTCGTTGCCATATGGCTTGCCCTCCGCGAGTCCAGGCGAAAAGGGCTTAATCAGGACAAGATGATGTCTCTCGCTATATGGTCTGTGCTGGTCGGCCTAATAGGCGCAAGGCTTTTCCATGTGGTGGACAAGCTGAGCTATTATTTAGAGAATCCGGCACAAATCCTGGCTGTCTATCAGGGGGGGCTGGCCATATGGGGAGGCATCCTTGTAGGCGGGCTTACAGGCATTATATACGCCTGGCGGGTCGGTCTCCCAATTGCTCGGACAGCGGATGTAGCGGCGGTGAGCATTCTAGCCGGCCAGATGATCGGGCGACTGGGATGCATTGTGAACGGGGATGCCTATGGTGGCCCCACCTCACTACCCTGGGCTTTCGTCTACGTTAACCCGGGATCTCTGATACCCCCCGAGTTCTTTGGCGTGCCCACCCACCCATATCCCCTTTACGAGATACTATGGGATGCGGCTCTCTTCGCTGGCCTGTGGGCTTGGCGAAAACAGCCAAAGTCTGACGGGCTTCTATTCCTGACCTACGCCTCAGTTTACGCTCTGGGACGCTTCACTCTAACCTTCGTAAGGCGAGAAGACATCACGCTTTTGGGGCTACAGCAAGCGCAGGTCATTTCCCTGATCGTGCTCATCGTTGCGCTTTCTGCTATAGTTGCCCTGACCTTGAAGACGCAAAGAGTACAGGCACCTGCACCTCGTTCTCGATGACGAGCTGTCATCAGTGCGTTGCCCATCCAACAGTAGACAGTTGTGCTATAATTTAGGCCAATTTCCCCCATAGCTTGATATCGGCGGGAGGTCTCATTGTCTGGGCAGGCTTTAAGTCACATTAATATCTTAGACCTTAGCCACCACGTTGCCGGCCCTTACTGCACCAAGCTTCTAGCAGAGTTGGGGGCCGAAGTGGTAAAAGTCGAAAGGCCAGTCCCTGGCGACCCAGCCCGCAAAAAAGGCCCCTTCCCCGGGGACATGCCTCACCAGGAGAAAAGCGCTCTATTCCTTTACCTTAACACTAACAAGAAGAGCATAACTCTCAATCTCAAGAGTGAAACCGGGCGAAGGATCTTCCACGAGCTCCTTCAAGAGACTGATGCGCTGGTTGAGAACTTCAAGCCAAGTGCTATGCCCAACCTGCGGCTGGACTACGAGACCCTTTCTAAGGTGAAGCCCGAGCTGGTTATGACCTCTATATCTAACTTTGGTAAGGATGGCCCCTACAGAGATTACAAGGCCGCAGAGGTTGTGGAATACGCCCTTGGCGGGCTAATGTATACTTTCGGGTCGCCCCACAGAGAGCCACTAAAGGCATGGGGTACCCAGGCCCAGTACCTCGCAGGAACCAACGCCGCCTTCGCGACCCTGGTCGCTCTTCACAGCCGAGACCTGCTGGGATCTGGACAGCATGTTGACATCTCAATACAAGAAACCCTCCTTGCCATTATCGAGACCACCGCCCTTATGTACGCCTATCAGGGCACGATAAGGCCCCGGGCAGACAACCGGGATGCCAGGTTCGGCCCCCTGGTGGGCATCTACGAGTGTAAAGACGGCTACATCAGCACTAGCATCCTTCGGGAGCACCAGTTTGTCTCCTTCTGTGAGTTCATCGGCATGCCGGAGCTCCCAGACGACCCCAGATTCAATGACTGGTTCAAGGTTCCAGCGCACGGGGGCGACCTAGAGAAAATAATGACCCCCTGGTTCAAGAGCCAGCCAAAGGAAGAGGTATTTCACGGTGCTCAAACACGACGGATACCCATTGGGCCGGTCCTTGGCGTTGACGAGCTTCTCAACAACGAACAGTTCGCCGCCAGAAAGTTTTTCATTGAGCTAGAGCATCCAGAAGCAGGAAGGGTGAAATACCCCAGCGCTGCCTTCCGTATGAGCGAGACTCCTGCTGAGCTCAGGCGAGCCCCTCTTCTGGGAGAGCACAACGAGGAAATATACTGCGGGCGTCTGGGATACTCCAAAAAGGAACTGGTGAAGCTAAAGGAGATGGGTATTATCTAAAAATGGAGAGAAAACAGGCGAGCAAATTGCCCCTGGCAGACCTGCGAATCCTGGATGTCTCCTGGGTCTGGGCCGGGCCCCTGGCTGCCCAGTTTCTAGCGGATATGGGAGCCGAGGTCATAAAGGTAGAATCGAGGGTGCACATAGACCAGACAAGGTTCGGTGCGCTCCCAAATGGAATAAGAGGCGAGCGGCCCTACGACCGCGGGGGCTTCTATCAAGATATAAACCGGAACAAATTCTGCGTTACCCTGGAGCTCAACACACCACAAGGCGTAAAGATATTCAAAGACCTGGTAAGAATTAGCGATGTAGTCATAGAAAACTATAGCCCCAGGGTCATGAAGAACTTTGGCCTCGACTACGCCGTCTTGAGGCAGGTAAAACCAGACATAATCATGATCTCTCTTTCAGGCTTTGGAGCAAATGGGCCTTACCGAGACTACGTGGCATACGGAGCCAACATTGAGCCGATGTCTGGCCTTTCCAGTCTCACAGGATACAAGGATGGCTCACCCACAAGAACAGGCATACCTTACGCTGACCCCGTCGCAGCCTTCCACGCCGCTTTCGCCGTCATGGCTGCCCTGGAATATAGAAAAAGGACGGGGAAGGGCCAGCACATAGACCTGGCCCAGTATGAAACCCTCACCCGCTTCATCGGGGAGGCCATCCTGGACTACTCGATGAACAAAAGGGCTCCGAAGCGGGGGGGCAACCGCCATTCTTTTATGGCACCCCATGGAGCCTATCGATGCTCGGGCGAGGATTCATGGGTTGCCATTGCTGCCTCCTCAGATGAGGAGTGGCAAGCCCTTTGTAAGTGTATGGACATGCCAGAGCTTATAAATGATACCCGCTTCGTCGATTCCCACAGCCGTTACAAGAACCAGGACATCCTCAATGAGAAGGTAAACCAATGGACATCCCGGCATGATAAGTACTACGTAATGAATCTCCTGCAAAAGGCTGGCGTTGCTGCTGGAGCAGTCCTTACAGGTAAAGACCTTTTCCAAGACCCACATATAAAGGCCAGGGGCTTTTTTGAGGAGGTAACCCACCCTGAAGTTGGGACATATCCCCATCATGGCGTGTCCGTAAAGCTCTCCAGGACGCCCTGTCATATAAGGATGCCCGCTCCGCTCTTGGGAGAGCACAACAAGTATGTTCTGAGCGAGCTCCTGGGAATCCCTACCCGGGACATAGAGTCGTTTGCTCAGAGTGGTATTATTGGAACCGAAGCAGCCATACCTGCTGGTAATCTTAATAAAACTGAAGGAGGAAATGATGCCCGCAGTATTGTACGAGAAGAAGGGAAACGTAGCGTACATCACCCTTAACCGCCCGGAGGTGATGAACGCTATGGATCAGGATGTCTACAACGGACTGAACCAGGCCTTCCACGACATAGACACCGACCCCAATATACGCGTAGGGATTGTTACAGGGGCAGGCGATAAGGCCTTCTCCGCCGGGGCCGACCTCAAAAAGATGCACAGCCGTCACGTACCAGATGAGTTCTGGCAGCCGTGGCGACAGGACCAGTTCTACCTGGGTTTGAATGTGGCAAAACCCCTCATAGCCGCAATAAATGGCTACTGCCTAGCAGGCGCGCTGGAACTGGCCACGTTCTGCGACATTCGGATAGCCTCCGAGAACTCCTCATTCGGAGCTCCCGAGGTTCGCTGGAACCTCCTGCACGGATACGGTGCCCTCAGGCTTGTCCAAGCCATACCCCTCGCCTCAGCCATGGAACTCCTCCTCACAGGCAAAAGGATAGACGCCAAGGAAGCTCTGCGCATAGGACTTGTGAGTCGCGTAGTTCCTTCGTCAAAGCTCATGCCCACCGCCATGGAGATAGCAGACGCAATCTGTGAGAACGGCCCCATGGCGGTAAAGGTAACCAAGGAGCTCGCTCTTCGGGGGGCAAACATGCCCCTTGACCAAGCAATTCGTCTCTTCTGGGCTTTGCGAGCCATAGTCTATGAATCCGAGGATACGAAGGAGGGGCCAATGGCCTTCTCCGAAAAACGAAAGCCTGTTTTTAAGGGAAGGTAACTCTGTATTAAAAGAGAAGAAGGAGAAGAACATGCCCACAAGAAGAATAGCGAACTTCGTAGCTATGACAAACTTCGGGAAGTTGTCCCCACAGGTTGTCGCCCGGGCCAAGGTCTGCATACGGGACGTTTTTGGAACCATGCTCGGGGGCCTTGGAACCAAGACGGCCACCATCGCCCGACAGATGGCACTGGAGGAACTAGGTGGCAGAGAGGAAGCTACCGTTTTCGGGGCAGGCAAGAAAGCCCCATGTACAGCAGCAGCCTTCGCCAACTGCGTCGCCGCGAGCGTCCTGGACTACGATGACGGCCATGCCATCTCGGGCCTTCATCCCACCGCCGTCATAGTGCCCGCAGCGTTGGCCCTGGCTGAGCGCGAGAAGGTGTCTGGGAAGACCTTTATCGAGGCAGTGGTGGCTGGCTGCGAGGCTGGCATAAGAGCCAACCACATGTTCCGCTACTCTCCAAAACATCCATTCCTTCATGGCTCAGGCGCAGGCGGCTCATACGGCGCTGCGGCTGCGTGTGCCAAGATCTTAGGCCTTGATGAAGAAGGCGTTTTCAACGCCCTGTCAATAGCTGGGGCACATGCACCCATAGCTGAGGCATGGATCATAACTGCCACCGGCCCAATGACCAAGGAATGCATAGGCTGGGGAGGACTCAGTAGCGTGGCCTCAGCCCTTCTGGCAAAAAGGCACTTCACGGGCTCCCTCACTATTTACGATGAAACAGAGACCGATAGAAGCGTGCTGGAAACCCTGGGCAAGACCTACGAAATCCTGAACCTCTACTTCAAACCCCATACAGCGTGTCGAATAACCCACGCTGCAATAGACGCTGCCCTAGAAATCGTAAAGAAGCACTCAATTACTCCGGAAAAGGTCTCGAAGGTTACAGTGGAAACCCACAAAACGGCCAACCTTCTCAGCAGCAGGAGACCCGTAAGCATTGAACAGGCACAGTATAGCTTTCCCTTTGTCATCGGGGCAGCCATCGCCGAAAGGGCGGTAGGACCTCGCCAGATGCAAGACTCCAGGCTCTCTGACCCTGAGATCTTGAGAGAGGCCGACAAGGTTGTCCTCAAGCACAACCCTGTCTTCGACAGTCTCTACCCGGGCCAATATCCCAGCAGCGTAACGGTTGAGACAAAGGACGGCAATAAATACCAGCTCCGAAGGGATATACCGAGGGGAGATGTGAAAGACCCTCTCTCCGAGGAGGAACTTAGAGCCAAGTTTTACGCTCTAGCGACTAATGAAATAGGCGAAGAGAGCACAGGGATACTTTCCAAAAGTATAGACCG
This sequence comes from Chloroflexota bacterium, assembly GCA_016190815.1. Classification (GTDB taxonomy): domain Bacteria; phylum Chloroflexota; class Dehalococcoidia; order JACPPT01; family JACPPT01; genus JACPPT01. Next base: position 33,938 of record JACPPT010000058.1, on the reverse strand, counting down.
TCTGGAGACGCTTACAAACGTTGGACCTCTCATAGACCTGCTAATACTGAGCACCAAAAAACATGCCCCGGTAGCGCTTCCCAAGGGGTAACGCTAAGAAGTTTGCCTCTCATAGCGGCAAACGGAGCTAAAGAAAATTTGAACTCGTTATTAATTCACACAAGCGAGCAGACAAAGAGAGCTCGCGGGGAGGAGGAGCATGGATACTCATAGGGCAGCAAGTTTTGCCGCCAAAACCAGCCTGGAGACCCTGCCCAAAGAGGTCGTGGAGAGGGCCAAGCTCCATGTCTGGGACGTCCTCGGTACAATGCTGTCTGGCCTGGACACCAGCGCTGCACAAATGGCCCGAGAAACAGCAAAGGAGTTCGGCAGCAGAAAAGAGGCCACCCTCTTCGGAACAAGGGACAAAATCTCATGTGCAGCCGCCGCCTTTGCTAACAGCATCGCCGCCAGCGACCTGGACTGGGACGATGGCCACTCGAGGTCAGGCCTTCATCCCGCAGCACCTATAATTCCAGCCGCCCTGGCCGTTTCTGAGTTCGCGGAAGCGCCAGGAAAAACCCTCCTCGAAGCGGTCGTAGCTGGGTATGAGCTTGCCACAAGGGCAGGCCTTCTGTTCCGAGCATCACCAAATCATCCTCTCCCATCGGGGGGGCGCGTTCCCCACGGCGCAGGCGCAGCAGGAACCTACGGTGCAGCAACAGCATGCGCCAAGGTCCTGGGTCTGAACGAGAACGGCATATTCAACGCCATCAGCATAGCAGGAGCCCACGCGCCCACGTCTGATAGCTCCAAGCTGCCCACCACGGGAGCAATGACCAAAGAGGCTATAGGCTGGGGCGGGTTCACAGGGGTTGTCTCAGCCCTCCTGGCCAGAAGAGGGTTCACCGGCTCCCTCACCATCTATGACGAAGAGAAGACAGATAAGAGCTGCCTGGAAACGTTCGGCAAGACCTATGAAATTCTAAATACCTACTTTAAACCCTACGCCGCCTGCCGGGTTACTCACTCGGGCATTGACGCCATTCTAGAGTTAAGAAAGAAGCACTCCCTCAAAGCGGAAAACGTCTCAAGGATTGTGGTGGAAACCCACCGGGGGGCGGCGCCGCTAAACAGCACAAGGCCCACGACTATAGAGCAGGCACAGTATAGCTATCCCTTCTGTATGGCAGCAGCCCTCCTCGAAGGAGCCGTAGGGCCACAACAAATTGCCGATTCGAGACTCACAGACCCCAGAATACTGCAACTTGCCGACAAGGTGGTTGTTGTCCACGTTCCAGCATTTGACGGTATCTATCCCAATCTCTACCCCAACAGTGTAACTGTGGAGACAAAGGACGGAAATAAATACCAGCTAAGGAAAGACATAGGCAGGGGGGACCCCAGGAACCCCCTCCCAGAAAAGGATGTAAAGGCAAAGCTGGACGGTGCACTCCAACGGATGAGTGTGAGCAAGGACAGCGCCCAGAGGATCAACGAGTCTCTGGAGCACCTGGAGAAATTACCAAAGGTGAACCTCCTCATTGAGCTTTTGAAAAGCTAGCCGCCGAAACCAATGGGAACGGAGGAAATAGAATGAACAGCCGAAGGGTAGCCGGTTTTGTTGTAGAAACCGCTGCGGAGAAATGGCCGGATGGTGTTCTCTTGCGGGCCAAGACCTGCGTCATGGACGTCCTTGGATCAGCCCTGGCTGGCCTGGACACCAAAACGGCCCAAATAGCAAGGCAGGCAGCCGCGGAGATGGGCGAGGGGAGAGAATCCGCTCTCTGGGGGACAGGCCTCAAGGTCCCCTGTGCATCTGCTGCCTTCGCCAACTGCGTTGCTGCCAGCGTCCTGGACATAGACGACGGCCACCATAAGGGTGGACACCCCGGCGCCGTACTAATTCCAGCAGCCCTGGCCATCGGCGAGCGAGAAAACGCCACTGGCAAGAGGTTCCTCGAGGCTGTGGTGGCTGGCTACGAGGTGCAAATAAGGGCTAACTGGATGTTTCGCACATCCCCCAAACACCCTGCTCAACACGGGGCCGGCGCGCCAGGCTCCTATGGAGTGGCAGCGGCTGCGTCTAAGATTCTCGGGCTGGACGAGGAAGGCGTTTTCAATGCCCTTTCCATTGCTGCGGCCCATGCACCTATAGCCGAGGCGTGGGTCATTCCAGCTACAGGCCCCATGACCAAAGAGTGCATAGGCTGGGGAGGTCATACCGGGATTCTGGCAGCGCTTTTGGCAAGGAAAGGCTTCACGGGATCCATGACTATATTAGAAGACCAGCAGGCCGATGGGGCGATGCTGGAAACCCTGGGCAAAACCTACGAGATTATGAACCTCTACTTCAAGCCTTATGCAGCGTGCAGGCTGACCCACTCGGCCGTAGATATCCTTCTGGAGATTATGAAGGAGCACTCCCTCACCTCAAAGGATATATCAAGAGTAATCGTAGAGACCCACAAGACGGGCACTCTCCTTAATAGCAAGAGGCCAGTAACAATAGAGCAAGCTCAGTATAGTTATCCCTTTGTCCTCGGGGCCGCCCTGGCCGAGGGAAGATGTGGTGCCGAACAGATGGCAGATGGCAGGCTCTCTGACCCGGCAATCTTAAGAGAGGTAGATAAGGTTTCCCTGGCGAACAACCCTGTCCTGGACCCCCTGTTTCCACCCCAGGGGATATTTGCCAACATTCTCAAGGTAGAGACCCGGGAGGGGAAGATGTATGAGATGCGCAAGGATTACCCCAGTGGGGACAGGCTGAATCCACTCCCCCAGGAAGAGCTCAGGGCCAAATTCAGAAGCCTTGCCTCAAGGAAACTGGGAGAAACAGGGGCAAAGAAACTGGAGGCAGCCATTGATAATCTTGAAAGCCTGCCCAGGGTCAGCGAGCTAACAGGGGTCATCTCAGAAATGCTGCGCATCACAGCATAAGAATATTTAATTTTTATGTTATGTAAAGGAATGTTATGGATACTTGTAGTGTAGCCAGTTTCGCAGTCAACACCACCTTTCAAAAGCTGCCGGCCAGCGTTGTCGCCAGGGCCAAGGTGGGAATAATAGATACCCTGGGCGTGATGCTAGCCGGCCTGGAGACCAGGACCGCAAGCATAGCCCGTGAGTTGGCCGCATCCATGAGAGGGGTAGAGGAATCCACCCTATTCGGAACACACATCAAGGTGCCTGCTCCCACAGCTTCATTTGCTAACAGCATAGCAGCCAGCGTCCTGGACTGGGACGACGGCCACTGGGTGGGCTCCCATGCAGGAGCAGTAGTCATTCCAGGCGCTCTGGCCATGGCCGAGAGTCAGAAGGCCTCGGGCAAAGGTCTTATCGAGGCGGTAGTGGCTGGGTACGAGGTGGCCACAAGGGCACATAAGCTCTGGCGCCCCAGAGAAAAACAGCCAATACACCGCGCCACGGGGGCAGGGGGTGCCTACGGTGCAGCGGCGGCCGCAGGGAAAATCCTTGGCCTGAACAGAGAAGAGATGACCAACGCGCTGGGAATCTCCGATACCCACTCACCCCTGGCCGAAGTATGGGTCATCACCACCACAGGCTGTATGACCAAGGAATGTATCGGCTGGGGGGCTATGACCGGCGTTACGGCCGCCCTCCTGGCAAAAAGAGGGTTTTATGCACCAAAAACAGTGTTCGACGACCCTGACGTTGACGTGTCCATGCTGGAAACCCTGGGCAAGACCTATGAGACACTGAACTTCTATGTGAAGCCCTATCCTGCCTGCCGCCTGACCCACAACGCCATCGATGCTCTCCTGGAGATTATACAGAAACACTCCCTGACCTCAGAGGACATATCACAGGTAGTTGTGGAGACCCACACTCGGGCAGGAAAGCTCAACAGCAAGAGGCCCATAACCATAGAACAGGCCCAGTACAGCTATCCTTTCCTCCTTGGTGCTGTTCTGGCAGAAGGGAAGCTCGGGGCAGAAGAGATGGCGGACGATAGGCTTGCAGACGCAAAGATACTGAGACAGGCCAAAAAGGTGAAGTTGGTGGTGAACCCAAGGCTAGACGCCAGGTATCCAGCCAGATACCCCAATATCGTTCGAGTGGAGACGAAGGATAAGAAGCACTATGAAATGAGCAAAGAGTTCGCCAAAGGAAACGTGGAAAATCCCCTCTCCAATGCGGAGATAGAGCAAAAATTCCTCTCCTCTGCAAGGAAGGCTCTGGGCACAAGAAGGGCAAGAAGCCTTCTGGAGACCATCCAGAACCTGGAGGACATGCCAGGTGTTGAGCGCCTTGCGGAGCTTTTGAGGGCTGCATCCCCAGGGAAATAGCTCTGTAGAAGGAGGAGACATGGATACAAGAGATGTCGTCAGGTTCATAGCCAAAACAAATCTTGAGGAGCTACCCCCCAAAGCGGTGGCACGGGCCAAGCTCACCATTATGGACACCCTCGGCGTAATGGTAGGGGGAGTAGAAACAAGCGCCGCGACAATAGCAAGAGAATCAATAGAGGAGATGGCAGGAAAAGGGGAGGCCACCCTTTTTGGCTCTAAAACTAGAGTGCCGTCAATGCTGGCAGCCTTTGCCAACAGTGTTGCGGCCAGCGCCCTGGACTACGACGACGGTAACTGGTGCGCCGTTCATCCCGCCTCGCAGGTCATTCCCGGGGCCATAGCCGTGGCAGAGGGTGTGAACTCCTCCGGCAAAAGCCTCATAGAAGCCGTGGTGGCAGGCTATGAAATCACACTCAGAACGGCTGACCTCCTAAGACCCCCGCCTAAAACCACCCTCACGCACACAACCGGCACTCCCGGAGCCTACGGCATGGCGGCGACGGTTGCGAAGCTCCTGAACCTCTCTGAGAACGAAACAGCGAATGCCCTGGGCATCGCCGAGTGTCACGCCCCCATGTCTATGCTCACAGGAATCGCCGAGGTAGGGCCGATGACCAAGGAGGCCATAGGGCCAGGGGCTATGATTGGTGTACAGGCCGCCCTCCTGGCCAGGAGGGGCTTCACCGGCCCCCCAACCGTCTATGATGACGGAGGCAGCGACAAGGCGTGTCTCAATACACTGGGTTCCACCTGGGAAATCCTCAACTCTTACTTCAAGCCGCATCCCGCATGTCGCGCCACACACACCTCCATTGAGGGCTTCCTGGAACTGACAAGAGCACACGCACTTAAGAAAGAGGACATAGCCAAGGTTACAGTAGAGGTTCGCAACTGGGTAACAACGCTCAACAGCACGAGGCCGCGAAGCCTTGAGCAGGCCCAGTATAGCATTCCATTCCTCCTGGGAGCAGCCATTGTCTATGGCAAGGTCGGGCCCGAGGAGGTCTCCGAGAAAAGGCTCAACGACCAAGCAATTCTGGACTTCGCCAAAAAGGTCTCCCTGGTCCACAACCCTGCTTTCGACATCAAATTCTCCTTTGAAAACGCCCCTAAAAGATATGCCATAGTACTGAGGGTGGAGACTACAGGAGGCAAGGTTTACCAGCACGAGAGAAAGACGCCCAAGGGCGACCCGGAGGACCCCCTCACTGAAGAGGAGCTGCGAGAGAAATTCATCTCCAACACGAAGAAGGCCCTGGGGGCTGACGCTGCAAAGAAGGCTATGGAGATGACCCAGCACCTGGAGACGCTCCCCTCCATTAAGCCCATCATCGATCTCCTGAATCAGGGGTAAGGTATGGCCGACCCGCAGGTCCCGCGTCTAGCGTTCTGTCAGGTTATTGGGACGCCATACGGGGGTGCAGGGGGAGAAGCCCCCCAAAGACATATCTGGGTGGACGGGTGGGATAAAAGACGTTAGTGAACCAAACTGGCGAGGAAGAAGGAGGCATATATAATGGCTGTCCAGATGAAAAGCTATTCAGAGGCACAGCCAGGGGAAGCACTGGGCCCTTTGGAAATCCTCATAACCCCTGAAATGGCGAAATGGTGGGGGGATGGCTCCGGCGACCGCAATCCATGGTTCACAAAAAGCTCTGCTTCTGGAAGGCCTGTGGTTTCACCCACCATATTCCACGCCCTGGCCTACCGCCTCAGGACCCACGCCTACCCGGGCAAGCTCGAAAACCCTACTCTCCATATTCAATACGAGGTCGAGACCTTCAAACCTGTAAAGGTGGGTGAAAAAATCACAGCCAAGGGGAAAATCGTCGACAAGTACATCAAGAGGGGAAGGCCATACCTGGCAGCCCTCTACGAGTTCTTCGATGAAAAGGGCGACCTGGTGGCGCGCTACAACTACGTAACGCTTCTTAGATACAAAAGGGAGGGGCAATAATGGCAAAAGCCGCAAGAGACCTCCAGGTCGGCTACGAGCTGCCCACCCTGACTCGAACTATGACTCAGGAGCTTATGACCAAGTACGGCGATGGAATACTCTCTGTGTCTGCGGGGAAGTTCACGCCCTACGGCGTAAACATCCACACCGATGCCGAATACGCCAAAAGCCAGGGGCTTCCCGCCCCCGTAGCCGATGGCATGGTATCCACCTGCTGGCTCTCGGAGATGCTGACCGATTTCTTCGGGGAAGGATTTCTTGTCGGGGGAAGACTCCTCAACAAATACATCAAGCTGGTCTTTGCAGGCGACGTGCTCACTATGAAAGCAACGATAACAAAAAAGGAGCAAGTGGGTTCGGCGGTGCGCTATGAGATGGATGTCGCCTGTGTCAACCAGAAGGGCGAGCCTGTGACCGTGGGCACGGCCACCGCCTGGGTTCGATAGGAGTCTCCTCTACATTCTTTCACCAGCGGGTCAGGGCTTTTCCAGGGATTTCAAAAGGCAAATCCCCCTGAGGCATCCCTGGGTGGCAGATGGGACACAAAAAGATTTCTTCTTACTGCAAGTAACGGCCTATTTTGGAAAAGCATGTCCAAAATCAAGAGAGCCATCCTAATTAAATTTATGCTAATATCTTAAGCGATGTTGGGTATTTTTATTGCTATGGGGGCGGCTCTGGCCTGGGGCGCTGACGCCGTGGTGGCCAGAGTGGCGCTTCAGCGTCTGAATGTAAGAGAGGGAACCCTGATCTCCCTCATAACCAGCATCCTCTTTGTGGTCGCCCTAACCCTGGTCTTCGATTTTAAGAACCTCCTTTCCATATCGCCGTGGAGCATCTTCTGGTTCGCCCTGGTTGGCGTCTTCACGTTCCCCATGGGCAGGTTCTTCAACTACCTCTCCATAAGTCGCATAGGTGTTTCCAGGGCCACACCCATCATCTCCATCGCCCCCTTTTTCTCCATGGTCATGGCTGTGATATTCCTCCAGGAGAACCTCACCCCACCCATATTCATTGGCACTGCATCCATCCTGACCGGCCTGTTCCTCATCATTACCGGGAGGAAAGCGCAATGAGGGACGCATCCTGGGGATACGCCATAGCCTTGGCCAGCGCCTTCTCCTACGGAACATCCCACATACTCGCGAGAGTGGGCGTCACTCAGGTAGCGCCTCCCCTTGTGGGGGCCAGCATATCCCTTTTGGCAGGGACATTCCTTTACTGGTTGGTCAACATCCGCAGCATTAAGCTCGAGCTGAACAGCACCAACAGACGGGGCGTTGCGTTCTTCGCCCTCTCCGGCATCACCTCCTCCATGGGCCTGCTCTTCTTCTTCTTTGCTCTCTCCAAGGCACCTGTCATAGCGGTTTCCCCCGTTGCCAACACATACCCCCTCATCGCCCTGCTCCTCTCTAGCATATTCCTTCAGGGCATAGAGAGGATAACCCCTAAACTGGCTCTGGGTGCCTTTCTCGTGGTGTTGGGGCTGGCTCTCATTATTATTGGCCGAGCCATTTAGCAAAGCTTTGCACGTTGGAGGCAGAAATGAAACACTCATACCTCATGTTCAGGGACTCCTTCGGAACCCCAGAGATGCGCAGGATTTGGGAGGAGGAGAACCTGGTACAGAAGTGGCTCGATTTCGAAAAAGCGATAGCCCTTGCCGAGGCCGAGTTCGGCGTCATCCCGCAGTGGGCGGCTCAGGAAATCGCCAACAAAAGCTCGATGAAGTTTCTGCCTTTGGAGACCATAGCCAGCAGTAAGGCAGAGACAGGCCACGCCATAGTATCCTTCATAAGGACCTTCGCCAAGATTTGCGGCCCCGCAGGGGAGCACTTCCACCTGGGCCCCACAACCCAGGACATCTTCGACACAGGCCTGACCCTCCAGATGAAAGAGGCCTACGCCCTGATTATGCGGCAGCTCTACGACCTGGAGAAAATCCTCGTTGACCTGGCAGAGCGCCACAAGCATACGGTTATGATGGGCAGAACTCACGGCCAGCACGCCGTGCCCATAACCTTCGGCTTCAAGACAGCCGTATGGGCGTGGGAGATTCACGACCATATAGAAAGGCTCCATGAGATGGAAAAACGCCTTTTTATTGCGAAACTCACCGCTGCCACAGGCACCCAGAACACCTTTGCCTACCTTCTGGGCACTGAGAGGGTGGATGCCTTTGTTCAGGCGGTGTGTGATAAGATCGGCCTCGCCAGGCCCGTTATAGACCCGGGGCACAGGATGGACCGCCTCGCCGAGCTTTGTTTCCATCTAGCCATGATATGCACCACCCTGGGCGAGGTGGGACTGGAGGTTCGCGACCTTCAGCGCACCGAGGTGGCCGAGGTGGAAGAGCCGTGGGACTCGGAAAAACAGTATGGAAGCAGCACCATGCCCCACAAGAGAAACCCGGAGCCCAGTGAATGGCAGGAGGGCATAGCCAAGCTCGCCAGGAGCAACGCCCTGGCCATGATGGACCTTCAGATGCAGCACGAGCGGGACTCCACCAGAACGGCCATCCAGTTCGCCTGTATTCCAGAGGGCTTTCTTCTGGCCTCTGCCAGCCTCCATCGGGCTATTCACATCCTGGGTGGTCTGAAGGTAAACGCCGAAAGGATGAGGCAGAACCTGTACATACTCAACGGCCTACCTATGTCAGAGGTGATAATGCTGAAGCTCTGGCAAAAGACGGGGAAGAAGGTAACAGCTCACAGGCTGATCCACGACCTGTCTATGAAAAGCTACGAGGAGGGAAAGCCTTTCTCAGAGGTGCTGAAAGGAAGCGAAGAGGTTTCGAAATATCTCACAGACGCTGAAATAGAGGAAATCATGAATGTAGAAGGCTACTACGGCACCGCAGCCCTTCAGGTAGACGCCCTGGTAAACTACATCAGAAAACAAAGAGCAAAAGCAAATTTATAAAGAAGGCCACAGCAAAGCTAGTGCTTAATTGCAAAAGTCGGTATTGCAATATGTCAACCGAGACCCTTCGCTCCGCTCAGGGTGACAAGATACGCCTGTCATTCTGAGCGCAGCGAAGAATCTCGTTATCGCTTGTTTATGCGATTAGGCACTAGTTAAATGCCATATTCTAGACACCTATTCAGCCAGCAGCTCATCCAATAGCTGCTTCAACCTTATCTCGTCCATGGGGCCGATGAATTTTTTGACAAGCACTCCTTCCTTATTAATGAAGTACTTCTCCGGGATGCCCGTCACCCCATAATCAATGGCGATGAAGCCTTTGCTATCTAGACCGTTGGGATAAGTGATTCCAAATTGCCTTATGTACCTGAGTGCGTCTTCCTCTTTGTCCCAGATATCGACCCCTACAAATTCAACCTGTTTCTCCTTATACTCCCTATAGACCCGCGCCAGCCCTGGGGCCTCCTGTCGGCAGGGGGGGCACCACGAGGCCCAGAAATCCACCATCACCACCTTCCCCTTCAGGTCCGATAACTTGAGCGTACTGCCACCGAATAGTTCCAGGCTGAATTCCCTCGCCGGCTGCTGCTTTATGGGCACCTCACCCAATTTGACATTAATAGCTATTCCACCACGCCCTGTTTTAAAGATTAGACCCCAACCTAACAGAGCCAGCAAGGCTATAACCGGCAACATGAACCCAGCAAAGACCAGCAGACGTTTATTGCTCAAGGGACCTCCCATTATCTTCTATGAGGCGAACTAGAAAAAGAACCTCGAGTAAAACACCCAATAGTAGATAAGGTATGCGCCCGCCCCCACCAGAAGGAGAGCGCTCACTCGATGAACATAGGGTATGGCACCGCGGAGCCAGCTTGCCACCGTCCCTCGAAACAGGGCTGCGCCAATTGTGACAGCGACGAGTATGGCACCCATGCCCATGGCATAACCTATGAACTGCCCGAAAGAGTCCAGCAAGCCACGACTAGCCAAGGAGGTAACGACGACTACGAGAAATATGGGAAGCGTGCAGCAAAGAGAGCTTATGGCATAGCCGATACCAAACAAGAAAACGTTCCACAGGTTTCGTTCAGGGGTAACAGATACCCGGCTGGCCGCCGCCATAAAACCCAGCGTTCTTCGGGTTATCAGGAGCCACAACCCCAGGCCTATCATTACGACTGCGATAACGATCCCTGCATAAGGGAAAAAGGTTACCAGCCATCGGCCGCCTGCTGAGATGATGGCCCCGATGGAAGCAAAGAGTACCACGAATCCCAGTGTTGCCACCAAACCCAGCATCAAGGCTTTCAGCACACGATATGTTGGATGCAACTCGTAGAAGCCTGTTTCCTCAGTCCCAAGGTGGTAAGAGATATAAACAGGCAGCATGAAGAAGCCACAGGGGTTCACGCTGGAAACCATTCCCGCCGCAAAAGCATACCCGACAGGGAGCAGGCCAGCGATGCTAACCACAGCAGCCTGGGCGCCGCGCTGCAAGGTGATGAACATGAAGAGAAAGGCAACAACGAACACCGCCGGAACAACGAAGGATGCCACGAGGGCAAACTTGTTACCAGGGTTGTCTAACGTCTTATGGCTGCTGGAGGGTTCCATGCCTCTTTCTTGCACCTACCATCTGATATTTTACCCCGAACGGAAACGACAGATGTTTTTCTGCATGAACCAGATTTACCCGCTAGGCGCCGCTCGCCGACTTTTTGCCCCTTTCCTTCTCGGCAATGGCCTTCCTGAGCTCCTCAAGTTCAGCCCTCAAGTCCCTCTCTTTGCGGGACAGAAAGAATGCATATGCGAAGAAGGCTGCCCAAACGATGGCATAGGCTACGAATGCATAGAAAAGATCCGACATCCTTGCACCTCCTAACTCTTTCGAATCTAGCGTCCAAGCTTTAGCTTCATCTCCTCCACCATCTCCTTAGAGGTCTCCCAGCGCCAGCGCTGGATAAGGATATAGGTGAAAAGCAAGAGGAAGGCAAAAATTGAAACGATGAGAGCCGCAAGCATCCCGGGATCCATCCCAGCAGGCCTGGGATGCAAACCCTTGCTCCACAAAAAGACGGAAAGAAATATTATAGGAACATCAAAGAAGCCCACGATTCCCAGGACTGCTGCATACCTGGCGCCTTGTTTGCCTTCTGACGCCCAGCGCAACATGAGATAAGCCACGTAAATCATCCAGAGAACCAGGGTAAAGGTGAGGCGAGGCTCCCAGGTCCACCATGTATTCCATATCGGCTTGGCCCAGATGGAGCCTGTTATGAGTACCAGAGATGTGAGAAGAACCCCCACCTCTGCGGAACTGCGGGCCAGCACATCCCACTTCACATCCCCTTTCCAGAGATAGAATATGCTGCCCAGGAACACAAGGAAAAAGGCTATGTAGGAACCCACCGCCTGAGGTAGATGCACATAAAAAATGCGCTGGGCAGGCCCTTGAACAGCCTCTTCAGGAGCGAAGACCAGCCCCATATACATGCTGGCCGCTATCAACAGGAAGCTCACAAAACCCAAAATGTTCACTAGATTGTCACCCTTCCTCGTCGGCACACCACCTTTCCCAGAAACAGCACTCATAGATGCCTCCTCTTTCGCACGAGATCACTCACCTATTACATACTCAAAAGTGACGAAACAGACAGCCAGGAAGATAACATCAAAGGCGATGAGCAAATTAACCCAGGGCCATATCTCCGCCCAGGGCTTTCCATCCAGTACAAAGGCTGTAGCTTTGACACTGGCTATTATAACAGGCACGATGATGGGGAAAAGAAGTATGGGAAGCATGACCTCCCTTGCCCTTGTGTTTATTGCTATAGCGGCAAAAAGGGTGCCCACCGAGGCAAAGCCCAACGTGCCCAGAACAACAATAAGTCCAACGCCTGGCGTGAGGACGGGGAGATTGAAGAAGGCAGCAAAAATGGGAAGGGTAATAGCCTCCAATATCACTATAAAAATAAGGTTGCCCAACATCTTGGCTACGAATATGGCCCCCCTGTCGACAGGACAAAGGAGCAAGCCCTCCATGGAACTTCTCTCCTTCTCCTGAGCCATAGAACGGCCAAGACCCAGGATACCTGCAAAGACGAAGGCAACCCACAAGACCCCGGGCGCCACAAGTATCAGGTTTTCACCCCGCAGCTCAAAGGCGAAATTGAAAATCACGAGCACAATGAGCCCAAAAACCAGCATAGAGCTCAGGATGTCTTTGGTACGGAGCTCCACAGCCAGGTCCTTCCAGAGAATGGCTCCCACCTGCCTAAAGAAGGAGGGAGGCCCCACCGCTGCTCTGGATATAGAAATCGCTGCAGTCAATCCATCCCCCATAGCAACAAAGCTACGTCCCAGCCCCGGCGTAACGTCTATAGAGCGCCTGAAAGCTCTCACTACTGCTGTTCTCCTTAGCAACCTCCGAAACTATTTCCCCATCGACAAGAACAGTCCACCTGCTGCAAAGGGACATCCCCAATTTCAGATTATGGGTTGTCATAACGACCGTAGGCTCATCGGCGTACCCAGAGGTAAGCATCTCCCAGAGCTGAGCCTGACCAGCCTCGTCCAGCCCTGTGTCAGGTTCATCCAGAAGAAGTATGGGCGGCTCGTGTAGTGTAGCCCTAGCAATGGAAAGGCGTTGCTGCATACCCCTGGAGAGGGTCCTAACCCTGTCTCTGCTCCGACGTTCAAGGCCAACCCTCCGCAAGCCGTTCGTTATGCGCGCTTTGACGTTCTCGACTCCGTACATCCGCCCGTAGAAAGCCAGGTTCTCCTCCACCGCTAGGTCATCGTATAAATAGGTGTTGTGGGATACAACACCTATGAGTCTTCGCACATCATGCCCGTTTTCCCCGGGGTTCATACCTGCGATATGCAACCTACCCGACGAAGGCCGCATTATAGTAGCCATAACCTTTATGAGCGTTGTCTTTCCGGACCCATTGGGGCCGAAAATGGCTACCTTCTCTCCAGCCCCTACTTCAAGGTTTACCTCACGAAGAGCATGTATTGAGCCGAAGGATTTGGCAAGTAGCGAAGCCTGGATGCTCTTCCCTTTGAAACCCTGTGCTCCTATCATCAGGGCTCCTCCTCCCCACCCCGTAGCTGTTGAATCACGTCCAAGAGTCGTTGTTTTGCCATAGACCTTTGCTCGTGGTATTCCTTCTCCAGGATGTTTCCAGCCTCGAAGTCCTCATCCAAGCGAGCAATGGACTCAAGAAGGCTCCGCCTTTCCTGCTCCAGTTCCTCTACGGGCAGGGCAACTTCTTCCGTCAGAACGCCTTCTTCGGCAACTGGAACGAGTCTTCTCCTTCTAGAAAAATAGACATAGCCTATGACGGCTGCCGCTACCACAACCATCAGCCCCATCGCAAGCCCTTTTTGCAGGGTGCTCAAGCCAGATATCCAGGGCTGGCCTGTTCGGGGTAGTTTGGAAAAGGTTATGCTTAGCTGACTTCCAGGCTTGATGTCTTCTCCTGTAAATACCTGATAACGCCTGCCCTCCAGCTCCATACTCCCGGCTGAGGTAAGCAGGCTGCTTTCAGCTCGAATGCCCACATCAGGTACGAAAAGACTAAATCCCTCCACCGGATACAAAAAGGACTTTTGTAAGTTGTATTTTGTGGAGGAGTAATTTACCTTGTAAGCAAAGATTATCTGACCTTCCCCCGGGTAAATCGGCTGGGCAGTTGCAAAGCCTCCTTCCACAGGAAATACACTTTCTATGCTAAGGCCATGGCCCAGAACAAAGTCATAAGCCTGCGAGGCCAGAGGCAACCTTACAGTCTCAGACTTCCCATCAGACACGTAGGTTTTGTCCGAGGTGTTGCTGAATGTAATCACTTCCAGGATGCTAAGTATGCCGGTCTCCTCTGCACCCATTATGGCCAGATTCACTGCCGCCAGCTTTATGGCACTGACATCGGTAGTCTTTTCGTATACCACCAAATCGACAGTCTTTTTCCCATCACCGTCCAGAGAGAACTCTTCGCTTTCATAGTCAACATCCCTGTATTTGGCAGAAACCCAGTAGATATAATCGGGCGAGGTATCAAGCCCTTCAAAGCCAAATTTTCCGTCTCCGTCAGTACTCCCCCGGCCCGCCTCTTCGATCTGGTTACCCTTTATCACATACAGGGTTACCGGAACTACACCCACCTTATCTCCACCCGAAGAGCCGTTTGTTAGCTTGCCTTCGACGACTCCATTTCCCTGCGCTGCTGCACCGGCAGAATTAGCAATGAAAAGCAGAAACAGCACCAGGGTTATGGTGAAAAGCCGCGCAGCTTTCATCCTGTTCCCCTTCTCTTCCTGTGGATTGTGGGCTTGGCCTCTCTAATTGCCCTGACCTCCTTCTCTATTTCCTCATCCAAGCTCTGCTTCAGCTCGTCTATGGACTTAAGGACAGTCACTGCCCGGTGCTCGTACCTCCTGCGTAGCTCTCGGTAGTCCTCCTCAGCCAGATTGCCCAGGTTGTAATCGAAGTCCAGTTCACTTATAGCAGAGAGGATCGTCTCCTTCAAGTTCAGAAGTTCGTGCATCCTGCTATCACCTGCACGCTCGGGCCTGCGTCTGCCTCCTGGCACGAACAAGGGATAGGCAACAAGGGTCAATGTAACGGCAACTAGAGCCACGGCAAAAAAGAGGCTCAAATGGGCTTCCCTCCCTGCTTGCCTAGCTCCTCTTCGAGGCGCTTCCCGTATTTTCGAACATCTTCCTCCGATGGTTCAGGCAACTGCACCTGCGCCCCTCTCTTCCTGGATAACTCCCTAAAAAACAGGTAAATAACGCCAGCCCCTATGGCCAGCCCTGCAACGGGACCCCACCACACCACAAGACCAAACCCTGTTTTTGGGGGGTCTCTAAGTATCTCCTCGCCGTAGCGACTGACAAAATACTGGAGGATCTCCTCCTTGGACTGACCCTGCTCCAGCTTTTCCCTTATGAGAGCCTTCATCTCCTGAGCGAGGTCCGAGGGGGAATCTGCCACCGAGAGGTTCTCACATACGGGGCACTCTAGGGCCTGAGCTACATCCCGAACCTTCTCATCTATAGATTGAGCCTGAGCCATCCCCCATAGAACAAGAGCCATAAACAGAGCGGCAAAGACTGAAATAGCCCTAAGCTTCACTTGCCACCACCCTCCTCACAGGGCGACGAACAGG
Organism: Chloroflexota bacterium; assembly: GCA_016190815.1. Lineage (GTDB taxonomy): Bacteria > Chloroflexota > Dehalococcoidia > JACPPT01 > JACPPT01 > JACPPT01. Next base: position 18,588 of record JACPPT010000058.1, on the reverse strand, counting down.
CACAGCCCTGGCTTGAAGCTCCGGCCAGCCCGCCACCAGGGTGCCCAACAGTAGGACCACTCCGCCAATCCAGACCCATGCTACCAAAGGGTTGACAAAGACAGTGAGGGTCGCTAAACTGTTGCCCTCATAGCCAGCCAGAACGATATAAAGGTCCTCACCTAAACCACTTCGAATTGCTATTCGAGAGACAGGCTGGTTCTCGTAGTTCCGATAGATGCTCTTCCCGGGCCCCATCTCTCCAACCTTTTTCTCACCCTGCAATACGTCCAGCTTTGCCTGTATCATCTGGTGTCCTGGCATGAAGACCTCGGCGTTCCCGTTGTAGGTAATGGTATAGCCACCTATGCTCATGGATTCTCCCGCCGATAGAGTTGCCTCCCGCACCTTCTGGAACATGAGGGAGCCTATTATGCCCACTGCCATTATGACCACACCTAGATGGATGATATAGCCACCGTACCTCCGCTTGTTACGAGAGACCAGGGTGGACAGGGCCTTTGGATACCCTTCGCCACTGAAGCGACGCCTGGCCCTCACCCCCCGGTAGTACTCCAGAATTATGCTGGCCAACGCAAAAGCAGATGCCGAGTATGCTACAATGGCCCAGGGATTACGCACCCCCACAAAGGGGAGCACCCCAGCTACAACCAGGGTTCCCAGGAGAAGCCAGCGAAAGTTGCGCCAGAGAGTCGCCCATGTAACAGCTCTCCACGCCAGCAGAGGACATATACCCAAAAGCAGCATCAGGGCAAGAAAGAGGGGGCCAGCTACCTGAATGAAGAAGGGAGGCCCTACAGTTAGCTTAACACCTCTCACGGCCTCAGAGACCAGAGGCAATATGCTCCCCCAGAAAACCGCGAAGGTAATACCCACTAGAAGCAAATTGTTCAGCAGAAAGCTGGACTCCCTGGAAACGAGAGCATCGAAGGTCTGCTCCGAACGAAGCGATGATAGCCTCGTGAAGAGCAGAGCCAGGGAAAAGACGAGGATTACTGCAAGGAACAAGAAGAACAAGGGGCCTATGGCGGACTTGGCGAAGGCATGCACCGATGAGAGAACACCGCTCCTCACGACAAAGGTTCCAAATATAGAGAGGGCAAAGGTTAGAATGATCAGGACGAAGTTCCACACCTTGAGCATGCCCCTCCTCTCCTGCACAATAATAGAATGGAGAAAGGCAGTGCCCATGAGCCAGGGCATGAGAGCCACGTTCTCCACTGGGTCCCAGCCCCAGTAACCACCCCAACCCAGCACATGGTAGGCCCACCATGCGCCGAAAAGGAGCCCTATCCACAAGACAGCCCAGGCTACCAGGGTGTAATGACGTACGGCCCTTATCCACTCTGCGCCAGGCTTACCTGTCAGAAGGGCTGCTATAGCGAAAGCAAAGGGTATGGACCAGCTCATATAGCCGGCCAGGAGGAATGGTGGATGGCCCAGCATTCCTGCATCCCTTAGAAGGGGGTTGAGGCCCTGTCCGTCGAGGGGGCTAAAGGGAAGGCGCTCAAAGGGGTTGGAAACAAAGCCCAGGACCACAAGGAAGAAGCTCTGAATTGCCATTAGAACGGCAATCACATAGGGCATGAACTCCCTGTTGCGCCTTAGATTTTGCCAAATGACCACTGCGGTAAAAATGGAAAGACCCCAGGCCCAGAACAGGAGGGAGCCCTCCTGGCCACCCCAAAACGCCGATAATTTGAGATACCAGGGCATATCCCGGGTTGCATTGACATATACGTAGCGAACGCCAAAGTCATGGGAGAAAAAGGCATAGAATAGAAGGAAACCGGCTACAGAGAGCAAGCCAGCGATGGCGAAGACGCCATTTCGGGCGCTCGCTTCCAGCTCCTCCAGGCCCCTTCTGGCGCTGACAATAGCCGCCACCCCGGAATAAAAAGCAACGACAAGGGAAAGAAGAACGGCTACATAGCCCACGTCTGTTATGCTCATCGGATCTTACTTGCCCCCCTGTCCCCCACCCTCAGCAGTCTCCAGCTTAGCGGTCATCTTGGACGGGCACTTGGCCTCGATCTTGTAGGCTTCGAATATCCCCGAGGGCAAGTACTTGCCCTCCACGACTACCTCTATGTCATCCCCAAATATATCAGGCACCTGGCCCATTCTCCCGGTATAGACCACAGGCAGCGAATCTTCTCCCTGGGAAATGATGAATCTAAGCGTCCCCGCCTTGACGTCTTTCTCTATAGAGCCGATGGTCACACGAGCGCCCACCCTCAATTTCTCGTTGTAGGCAGCGTTTCCCTTGGCCTTAAGCTCATCCAGGGTCATATAGTAGCTCATGAACTTCGGGATACTTACTGCAAACAGGTATCCTATAGCCACGACCAGCAGAAGCCCAACTACAATGAGCTTTCGGCTCGTCCGCCTGCCTTGCTTGGCAACAGGTTCTACGCTAGCAATCTCGCTCTCAACCACAGCTCCTCCTTAACATACCAACCGCACATTTACCCCAAGCCCGCCTTTAGATTGCTCTCAAAAGTGGCCCTTAAAGCTATCGCAAGAAGAAATATCAAAAGCCCCAAGTATAGCAAGAGCCGAGAAGGAGCCCAAATCCTGCTCCGAATGCCCATGGGCAATCTCACCTCACCCTGGCGGACGGCCCCAGTTGGAGAATTCTCTCTAAGACTAACAATTGGTGCCCCTCTGCGATTCATCTCCCTTGCCATAAAGAACATGGCTGCCGAGGCCACAACCTTTACACCAAGGATAACAACATATGTTGCCGTTACTCCACCCTGGGAAAGCCGATCGACGGTGAGGAGAACCCCAGTTACCGAAAGCACCATAATGCTTATCTCCACCAGCTCCCTAAATGCCCTTCCCAGACTCTTCTCCAGCTCTCCCTTGGAGAGAGACATATCAATGCTTTGCAGGGATGGCTCCAGAGCCACAATGTAAAATATTATTCCTCCCACCCACGTCACAGCCGCTATTGCATGCACCCAGCGGAGGATTATCCTTGCTACGTCTAGCAGTTCCAAGAACCACTCCTCAAAGGAAAACACCCCAAACTGAAACCCTTCAGATAATACCACATAGAGAGCTATGTGTGAATAGGTGCACAGATATATTTATGGCTGTATCTGGCCCATGCCTCCAATCAGCCCATCCCATTATGAGGGTATAGCTATCTCGTCCACTCTAACCTTGCTAACGGCTACTTCAGGGGCATATATGATCTCATCAGCGGCCCAAACCACAGTGCCCCTCTTATCTTTGGTGACGCCAGTGATATTGTTCAGTATGTTGTGAATGTTGTCGTTTATACGAATGGTATTGGGTTTCAGAGGGACCGAAAGAGCGCCATCCTTTATGATATAAGAGTCCCCTATCACGGTGCATGTGAAATCGCCTGCCCGAAGTCCATTTATTGGGTAGGTGTACCATATCCTGCCTATATAGATCCCATTTTGGACCTGCCCTATCAGGCTCTTTAGCTCAGTGCTGTCGCTGCCATCCACAAAGGCGTTGGTAGCGGCTATTACAGGAGGTGTGTCGAAGTGTCTGCCACCTCCAAGTCTAAACCTGAAGCCGTTTCTCGGCACTAGAGCCGAAGCGTATTCCCTGGGGTCAACGCCAAGCTTCTCTTTCCCTCTGGGGTCAGACAGAATCCGCTGCGTTTCATAGTAGTTGGAGAGGAGCCCCACCAACACCCCATTCTTTATGAGCTCGGTCTTACCCGTGGGTAATCCCTCGCAGGTGATGCCTTTGCTGCCCGCCATGCCGGGAGCAGCCCCGTGGTCATAGATGGAGAGCATTTCAGAAGCGACCTTCTTGCCAAACTTGCCCAAGAAGGCAGAGCTGGCGTTATAAAACATACTTGTAGTTAGAGAAGGCAGAATGATGTTGTTGAGCAAGTCTGCTACAGGCTGTCTACCGAATATGACGGTGTATTCGCCCGTCTTCACCCTCCGGCCCCCCATAGCCTTGACTGCGTTAAGGGCTGCCTCTCTGCCTGCCTCACCAGTGAAGTCCTGGAGGTGGGTCCCCGTTGACCAGCCACTGCCCTTGGCATCGGCCGACTCCACCATAGCAGTTACGAAAGACATTACAAGGGTCGACTCATCCGTTTGAACCCTGGGAAAGTTAGAGGAGCCTATAGCGATCCTCTCCTGAAGGAAGGTTACGTCTCCGCCTAAAATCAGCCCCATGGATTTCAGCCTGCTCTTGTCACCTGCGGCAAGCAAAAGCCCCTCCGAGGCCGAGAAGGTTTCCAAAGCCTTGTTGATCACTCGCCAGCCCGCATCAACAAGATCCTCGTCTCGCAAGTCCATGAGGTGTGGGTCGTGATACTTCCTCGGGGTTTTTTTCAACTCTTTAGATAGGCGCGGGATGGAGTGAAACTCGGGGTCACGCACTGCCCCCCGCCTGGCCTTTTCCAGGGCTCTCCTCACCCCCTCCAATGAAAGGTTTGAAGGCTCTGAGCCAAAGCCCGTCTTAATGCCCTCATCTGTATTGAAAACTGCCCTGATACCCAGGCCGTAGGATTCAGTGGACTTGGGCTCCTCTACGCCGTTGCAGGGTATGTGAGAGGTATAATTGAGCCTTGTAGTGAGATTCCCGTTGCAGGAGGCAAATACCTCTATCTCTCTAATGTCCTCCAGGGTCTTTAGATATGCCAGCGCCTCCTCTACAGACCTACGAAGCTTCTCTAGTGCTATCATCTTCTCAAACCCCCGCAAGTCTTGCCCGGCTGCGCATCGTGGGGCCACCATTACCCAGCCTCTTGACCTGCATTGGCTGGCCCTTCCCGCAGTTGGGTATAGGGTATAGCGTGAAGTCGTTTCCAACAGCATCTACAGCCATCAAAAAGCTCTTCGAATCGGCCATTATGCCGCCATTTCGGAAAAGTCTACCAATCTCACCGTTTCTTATTTCATAGACTTTCATCGACGAGGCGCGGAAGTTCTCCCTGGACTCGGAGATGGAGGGTATGCGATGTCCCACAAGGTAATACCCGTGCTCCACCTCTCCAATGATCTCACTGGGGTCTCTTTCGCCAGATCCGAAAACAGTGTTGGACATCCTTATCAGAGGCACAAGGTATACCTCCGAGGCCTTCAGGGAACCGTTGGGGTCGACCCCCAGGATGGCAGCAGTCTGCCGGCTGTTCATAAATCCTTTGAACACCCCTTTTTCTATATGGACAACCCTCTTGGCAGGCGTGCCCTCGTCGTCATATTTGTAATGGCCGTAGCCGGGGAGGGAGGGGTCAGAAAAGGCATCCACCAAAGGAGACGCTATTTGCTCCCCCAACTGGTTGTTTCCCATATCCTTGAAGAGCCAGGTCCTGCCTGCGTACGCTGTTTCCATCTTCAGCGCCCTGTCCAACTCAGTGGGATGCCCAACGATTTCGTGCACCAAAAGGGTGTTGAAATGAGGGTCTGTTACTACAACCACCTCTTTCTCGGTGGTCTTGAGAGGCTCTGCGTTGGCAAGGGCTATGGCATCCCTGCCCAGATTCAGGGAAAAGTCCAGAAAACTGGGGGCTTTAATGTAAGGCTCGTTTATCCCTTTGGATATCACCTCCCAGCCCCTTTGATGCCCCACGAAGTCGACAAGTTCCTGGCTGCCTTTTTCGCCTTGAGCCACAACATAAGACATGCCCTGGGTCAGAGCAAAGCTTTGTTCTATGTTAGCGCCCTCGGAGCTGCAAAAGAGCTCTCTGGTCACCATAGTAAAGATGCCTGTGGCGTTGAACCTGACCTGGCCATCCAGCCCCATAAGGGCCTTAGACGCCTCTCTCGCATGGCTTGCTATATCCTGCAAAGGCACTGTGCGGGGGTCTATCTCATACTCCGCAGGAACCACATCCTGATGAACACCGATGGAAGCCAGACGAGTGCTGTAAAGAGATTCGCCCAGAGAAACAAAATTTCCTTTTGCCTGGGCTTTCCTCTCGGCGTTTGCCAGAGCCCTCCTGTGGGCATGGCGAACACCTTTTCTCAATATTCGGGCAAGGTTCGCCCGATCTGATTCCCCTATTAGCTGCCCGTAATATCCTGGAGCCACTACATTATTACCAGCTAGAACCCGTATGCCAAAGGCGAAGCTGTAGTCTCGGCCGGCGTGTTTCTCATTGCCGTTTTCGGCAAAGGCTCCCTGGCCCTCACCCACCTCCACCCTTATATCTGCATACTGAATCCCAGGTAACCTTCTGATATAGCTCGTAACCACATCCTGAACCAGGTCTTTTATCTGTGGAATCACCTCGATGGTGATGCCTTCGCTCGACTTGGTTATCCCGCTCAATTTTCTCACCCCCAATCTCTTATAAGGGTATAAGGGCACTTCCAAATTATACCCCTTTTTCAGCCTCTGTCCAAATCAACAGCTTGAAGCCAGTGAGAACACTACGTTAAGGGAAGTAACAACAAATTTATGTATGTAAACTGAGTCCTCTCACCTTTTCATTAAGAAAAAGCGTGCTATAATTTATCGATTTGGGGCAGGAGGAATCAGCGGGTGCGAAAAGAGACTCTGGGCACTTGGCTCATATTCGTGGGAGTTCTGGCATGGGTCCCCTATGCAATCTTGAAATGGATGATGGGTCTTCACCCCCCGGTTCTGCCGTTCCTGGCTGTTCATCTATCAGGCGTTATACCAGGCTTTATCCTGAAAAGATACACTCTTTTAGCCGGGATAATGCGAAAGCTGAAAACTCAATAATAGATATACGCAAAGCCATTAGCATACCCTAAGAGGTTATCACATAGCAAGGCAGGAACAAGCCCCTAGGCTGATCTCCCAGCGCCCGAGGCCCTGATATAATTAAGGAGACCGCCAGCAAGAAGAATCCCCACCTGGCGCTCAGAAAGCGCGTGTTCAGCCTCGAACTCAGATCCCTTGGTCAGGTTCTTTACCTTCAACCGCTTGCTCTTCTGGATGGCAGCGTGCAGATCGGGAATCTCCAGCTCGTCCCCCTGCTCCACCCGCTCGTAGTCCTTATCGCTCACAAAGGTCAGGGGTACTATACCGAAGTTCACAAGGTTGGCCCAGTGGATTCTGGCAAAGGACCTGGCGACAACGGCCTTCACTCCCAAATACATAGGAGCCAGGGCAGCGTGTTCACGACTCGATCCCTGACCGTAGTTTCCGCCTCCAACTATTACCCCTCCCCCAAGCTTCTTGGCTCGCTCCGGAAAAGCTTGATCAACCCTCGTGAAGACATACTCGGATATGGCTGGTATATTGGAACGAAGGGGCAGTACCTTTGCCCCGGCTGGCATTATGTGGTCGGTAGAGATATTATCGCCCACCTTGATAAGCACCTGGCCCCGGATAATATCCTCCGGAGGCCTGGCTATCGGTAGAGGCTTGATATTGGGGCCTCGAATTATCTCCACCTTCTCGGGCTCGGGAGAGGGTGGTATTATCATGGAATCATCCAGCAAGTACCTCTTGGGCTGCTCAATTACAACGGGAGCGCCTAACTTCCTGGGGTCAGTGATCACACCTGTAAGAGCAGAGGCTGCCGCTACTTCAGGGCTAGCCAGATAGACCTTATCGTTGGGTGTGCCGCTCCTACCAGGGAAGTTTCTGTTGAAGGTCCGAATGGATACTCCATCCGATGGCGGTGCCTGACCCATTCCGATGCACGGGCCACATGAAGACTCCAGTATCCTGGCTCCAGACCTAACCAGTGAAGTCAAAACACCGCTTCTGGCTATCATTGTGAACACCTGCCTGGAACCCGGCGTAACCGCCAAGCTAACCCGGGGAGAAACGGTCTTGCCCTTGAGCACTGCGGCAACCGTGGCCAGGTCCACATATGAGGAGTTATTGCAACTCCCCACCGCCACCTGGGCCACAGGTATCCCCTCCACCTCTTTCAGCGGAACCACATTGTCAGGATTGCTGGGCTTTGCTATGAGGGGATCAAGGGAGGAAAGGTCTATCTCAACCACCTCGTCATATTTAGCATCCGGGTCAGCGCTCAGGGGACGCCAGTTTTTAACCCTGCCCTGGGCCCTCATAAAGATTCGGGACTGCTCGTCGCTGGGGAAAATCGACGTGGTTGCCCCCAGCTCAGCACCCATGTTGGTCATGGTTCCCCGCTGGGGCACTGCAAGGGAAGCCACACCATCCCCCCCGTACTCAATAACCTTCCCTGTCCCACCTTTTACGGTGAGACGTCTTAAAAGCTCAAGAATAATGTCTTTTGCTGACACCCACGGCCGAAGCCTGCCTTTGAGGCGCACCAAAGTAACTCTGGGCATCGCAAGGTAATACGGACCACCTCCCATGGCCACAGCCACATCAAGGCCACCAGCGCCAATAGCGAGCATCCCCAGGGCACCAGACATCGGCGTATGGCTATCGGAGCCGAGGAGAGTCTGGCCCGGAATGGCGAACCTCTCAAGGTGTACCTGATGGCATATCCCATTGCCCGGCCTGGAAAAATATATGCCATACTTGGCTGCTATGCTCTGAAGGAAGCGATGATCGTCGGCGTTCTCAAAACCGGTCTGAAGCATATTGTGGTCGACATAGCTCACAGAAAGCTTGGTCTTGACACGAGGTATGCCCATAGCCTCAAATTGCAGATACGCCATCGTGCCGGTGGCGTCTTGGGTAAGAGTCTGATCTATAGATATGGCTATCTCTTCACCAGGCACCATCTCTCCGGACACCAAATGCTCGGAGATAATCTTATGGGTCAGGCTTTTTCTCATTGCTCCCCCTTAGGAACACATGTCCAGTTTCTTCCAGAACACAGGTTATCGGAAAATCCAGGGGCCGTACAGCAGGAAATGGGATTACCTACTTTTTCTTGACTTTAAAGTAGTCGGCGTTTATCTGAGTGTAGTGCTTCCATTTCTCAGGAAGCGCCGATAGCTCGAAGATGGCAGTCACTGGGCAAACGGGCTCACATGCTGCACAATCTATGCACTCGTCGGGGTCTATGTAAAGCATCTGGTCCTCATCGGTGCCGTGGATGCAATCCACAGGGCATACGTCCACACATGCCTTATCTTTGACCCCTATGCACGGCTCAGCAATCACATAGGCCATTCTATAGACCTCCACACATAAAATATGGGACATGGTCTTTTTGAAAGCCAATCCCGACCTATTAGTATACCACAAGTGCTAGGGAGTAAGAAAGAGGTCAACAGCCAACTTCAATCCGAGTTTCTCAGCACCGCTCCCGTGCTGGCCGAGGTAACCATGCTGGCATACCTCCTCAGGTATGAGCTTTTGACCTTAGATTTGAAAGGCGGGAGCTTGGCAAGCCGCCCCTTAATCTCAGAGTCCGATAGCTCTACATCCAGACGATTGGCCTCCAGATCAATGCTGATTACATCCCCATCCTGTAGGGTCGCTATTGGGCCTCCATCGGCGGCTTCAGGTGAGATATGACCTATACAAGCCCCCCGCGTCCCTCCAGAGAAGCGCCCGTCGGTTATGAGGGCGACCTTGCTCCCAAGACCCATTCCCACTATATTGGCTGTCGGGGCGAGCATCTCCTGCATCCCAGGCCCGCCTTTGGGTCCCTCGTAGCGTATGACCACTACGTTACCCTCCTCAACAGCTCCCTCAAGGATAGCTGAGCAGGCTTCCTCCTGAGAGTTGAAAACCCGGGCCGGCCCTCGGTGCCTCCACATAGCAGGATCAACAGACGCCGATTTTATCACCGCTCCGCCTGGTGCCAGGTTCCCATAGAGGATGGCAAGACCACCTTTGGGGCTGTACGGTTTTCCAACAGGTCGGATGACCTCGTAATCGGTAACCCTGGCATGGGCAATGTTCTCGCCCAGTGTCCTCGTAGTAACCGTGCTCTGGTCCAGGGCGATTACACCCGGCTTCTTGCTCAGCTCCTTGAGGACGGCACTCACCCCTCCAGCCCTGTGAACGTCCTCCACGTGGTATTGAGAAGATGGAGAGACTCTACATATGTTGGGGACTTTAGTTGCCATCTCATTAATACGAGACAGGGGATAATCAATGCCTCCCTCGTGGGCAACAGCGATGGTATGGAGCACCGTGTTAGTCGAACCTCCCATGGCCATATCCAGGGCAAAGGCATTATCGATGGCTTCACGGGTTACTATTTTTCTAGGTGTTAGATTCATCTCAACCAGTTTTACTATCAAGCGCGCAGCCTCAATAAGAAGCTCTTGTCTCTCTTCGCTGAGCGCCTGGGCGGTGCCATTTCCAGGCAGGGCCAGCCCCAGGGCCTCCGTAAGACAGTTCATGGAGTTAGCCGTGAAAAGCCCGGCGCACGAGCCGCACGAGGGACAGGCCTTCTCCTCAAGCTCTTTGAGTTGAGACTCGGTCAGGCTTCCAGCTTTGTAAGCACCAACACCCTCGAAAACGTTCACCAGGTCTATAATCTTGCCGTTAGAGAGCCTTCCAGCAGGCATCGGGCCTCCGCTTACGAAAATCGTCGGTATGTCAAGCCGCATGGCGGCCATAATCATACCGGGAACAATTTTGTCGCAGTTGGGAATGCAGACCATCCCATCGAAGCAGTGGGCCGCCACCATCGTCTCCACCGAATCGGCTATAAGCTCCCTGCTTGGGAGGGAATACTTCATCCCCATGTGCCCCATAGCGATGCCATCATCAACGCCTATGGTGTTGAACTCAAAAGGCACACCTCCTGCCTCACGAATGGTCTCCTTGACAATGCGACCGTACTCCTGGAGATGAACATGGCCGGGAATGATGTCTATGTAGGAGTTGCACACCGCTATAAAGGGCTTATCGAAGTCCTTTTCCTTCACCCCCACCGCTCTAAGCAAGGCTCGATGGGGAGCCCGCTCAAATCCCTTCTTTATCTGGTCAGAACGCATATTGCCTGCCTTTCCGAGGGGTAATCCTCAAACCTGTTGTACTGGTGTTTAAACTTATTATAATACCCTTCGTATAGTATTCTCAATTGCTGAGTCAGATTTGCTAGAGGCTGAATTGTGAAAGCAGAGCAATCTAATGACCCAAGCCTGTTCTACGATTTCATGGCCTTTCTTTTCCAGATGGGCACTAAGATGGTCTACAACATAAACGTTAGAGGCATGGAGAATTACACTCGCTCTCCAGCAACCATTATTACAGTAAACCATAAAAGAGATTCCGACGTTCTCATCATAGCTCCAACTCTCTACCTGGGACAGGGCCTGAAGGAAAGAAGAAAGATCACTTTTGTTGCCCGGGAGGACCTGTTTGTGGCAGGCTTTCTCCACTGGTACTCACACCCACCCTGGCCCATTGACCGCTGGGTTTGGTCCATCAACCTCACAGGCATAATGAGGGCTTTCAGTGCCTACCCAATGCGCCGCATCCCCGAAAGGCTTGTCATCGAGATTCTCAGAGAAGTATATGCCAGGGAAGGCAACATAGAGCTAAGTCATGTCCTCAACACTCAGTGGATAGAGAGATTCCGAACACGCTCCAGAAATAATAGCGCTGCAAATTTCACGCTGGCCCAAGCCCTGGGCTGGAGGTATCGAGCGTTGCTGGAGAGGAAAGAAAGCCTCTTGATGCTAAACAGAGCATATCTGAAGAAATACAAAGCCATACACACTGAAGCCATTGAAGCGCAGCTAGACCTCTTCGCGCGCATTCTGGACAGGGGTGGCATCCTGATGATGATGCCCGAGGGCACCCTCAGCCCGGATGGCTCCCTCTCTCGAATAAGGGAAGGGCTACACCGTATAGTCTCCACATCGCAGGCCGACATGCGTCTTCTCCCGGTAAACATCACGTACGATTTTATGACTCCTGGCAGAATGACCGTCTTTTTGAATATAGGCCAGGAAACAAAGGGTATAAGAGACCTCTCCAAGGTTGCCCTTGACAGCTTGACCAGAAACAAGATCCTAGAACTCCACACCATAACCCTGGGCAACCTTGCGAGCCGGCAACTTCTGGAAAAAGCCCGTGAAAACGGCGTTCTGGACAGTAGCGAGTTGGCCTCTCATCTTTTCCAAGAGGCTCAAGGGCACGCTTCCCGGGGCTTTCGGGTAGATGAAAGGCTCTTAAGGGAGCATTCGTTCAACAGGAGATTTCAGGAGCTCATCGATTATTGTGTCAAAAGGGGTATCCTCTCTCCGGGAAGCCGCTACCTTAGAATAAACAGAGAGAAAGTCCTCAATGCAGAAAACAAAGGGCATCTCCTCGACCCCATGGGTTACAGCAACAGCGAATACATGGGCTGGTGGTCAGAAGCTAAGGGAAATCTCCCCTAGAGCCACCTCACCTCAAGAGCTTCTTATTCGAGGATCCGAAACTCCCCCAGCCGAACTCCAGTGGATACCCTTTCACTTGTACCCGCTACTACGGGCAGAACAACCCCATCCCCCACAAGGGTGAGGTCCAGAGCATAAGAGCCAGGCTCAGCCTCATAAAGTACCAGGAGGTCATAGTACTCTACAACTACGCTTCCTTCCGGCCAGCGGGTTGGCCCCAAAAGGTAGTAGCCCTGTTTCATCTGATAGGAAGAGGAGATGGAGCGGTACTCACCCTCATACCGCCTGCGAAAACTGAAGGTAAGGAATGGGTCAACCTCGGGCACCTTCGTCGCCCGCCAACTCAATACAACCCTAAGCAGATCCCCGGCCTTCACCTCCCTCGGCTCCAGGCTAACCTTCACCAGACGAAGGGAGCCATCGAAAATGGGAAGACGCACTTCCGAGGCCTCCTCCGGGGTCCTCTCTACCAGAGGCATTCCCTTGTCAAGAAGCCTATAGAGCTCACCGTAAACCTCGAAAGCCCAGCGGGTTGCGAGAACGGAGTCATATTTCACCACGAATAGAGGCCGACTGGCATACTCGTCTACCACGCTAAGCTCTGCCCTGGCAACTATTTCAATATGCTCCTCTGTGCTGGCCCCGCGGGGTACGGAGAACTCTCTGGCCCTTAAAGTGGCAAGGCCTGGGTCCACCACGGTAACGTCTGGTCTGAGTCCATCCACTAAGTGGCAGTACCAGAGATTGCTAGCAGGGAATCTGGTGAGAATCACTGCTTCCCTGGGCACGGCACTCAGGTTTTCATCGCAGTAATCCTTGGCAACCCGATAGCCGCTGCGATCAACGTCTCCAAAGTTATAAAGGAACAGGGCGAGGGGAAGAAAGAGCAACAAAACCAGCGAGAAAGGCCGCCCTGCCTCTCCACCAGTCTCGGTGCGGCGACCTGCGAAACCGACCAGGGCATCGGAGAGGAGTCCCATGCCCTCTGCAAGCCAAACGCTCAGGGGCAGAGCTACAAACATAAAGTAGTCTGAGATGTCCCTTATACGGTAGGCAGATATAAAAAGCAGATTCGGAAGAAAGACTAGAAGAAGAAAGAGGAAGCCCCGGCGGTCCCTTTTGTAATGGGCATAAGCACCAAAGACCACCAAAAATGCTCCCACCACCAGATAGTCGGCGAAGGCTGATGCCAGGGCCAGGGACATCTGGGACCCGACTGTTTCCGTGGTGAAGGAGGTCAGCTCCGTGCGAAAGATCCGGCCTGATACAAACCCAGTAAAGCCTTTAAAGGTGGTGAGGTCAACATCTATCATCGCTGCAAAGTTCATAGGTGGGTTCTGAGCATAGCGAAGGGGCAGGTATAGATAGAAGGAAAGGCCCAGAAGGACAACTGCTGACATGAACAAAGCGTGCCCTAGTCTGAGCTTCCGGAAGGGTCCAAGAGCGACGACACCGTAAACAAGGGCAGGGATGATAAGAAGGGTCAAACCGTGGTGGGCTAGAGACAAGCCAAGAACTGCAGACAGAATGTACAGGTATTTCTTTTCACCCGTTTGTCTCCACTGCCAGACCACAAGTAGAGACATCACCATGAAGAAAGCATGGAGACTGTAGACATCGGCCACCACAGCCTTGCTCCAGAAACTGTGGGCAAAGGCGACGCTGAGTACTGAAACCACGGCCACCCAGGGACGAGACGTCATGGCGATTATGAGGAGGTAAAGGACGCCAACGGAAAGAGCAGCAAAGACGGCAGAAAGCAGATTCACCCTATAAGCCACATCTCCAAAGGGAAGGGCAACTATAAAGAGCTTGGAGAGCAGCATGTAGAGGGGGTAACCGGTGGGGTGAGGAATTCCAAGAAAGTAAGCCGCAGTGGCAAACTCCGCACTATCGCCCAGGGAAACCGTAGGGGCAAGGGTCCTAAAATAAACAGCAAAAGAGGCCAGGCCCAAGCCCGCAGCAACAAGCAGATGCCTTCTTCTGGTGTGTCCCCCGGTTACTTGTTGCTCAGCACTCAAAAAGGCAGCCTTTCACGTTTAATTTAGCTTATTCCTGTATCTGAACAGACGGTCTCCCCTGCCCTGACCTTGTGTTGTTGGTCTCAACGACGCTACTGCTCCACTCTTCTCTTAATTCGACTACCGCAAGACGTGCAGAAATTGACCTCTCGGTTCACCAAAGCGCCACACCTGCTGCATAAAGCCTGGCCTTTTGTCTCGACCTCAATCAGCCGGAAACCGCACGCAGTGCAGAAAGTTGCGTAGTGTGCAACCTTCATGCCACAACTCGGGCAGGCTATGAGTAGTTCCCCAACCTTCTCTCTGAACGGCGAGATTCTTTGCGCATGCTTCAGCATACCGAGGAATAGTATTGCAGCGCCAGCAAACAAGGGCACCACAAACAGGGTGCGTACGTTCTGAGAGAACAGCAGGAAATCAAACAGGCCATGAGTCGCTATTGACCCTATTAAACCCACCCACACCAGTGCTCGCGCTCCTGGCGTTCCAACCTTTTTAAGCCCGAGGGCATAACCCCACATCGCAGAAAATAATACGTGTGCCACAGTAGAAACAGGGCCTCGCACGAGAATAGTTTGCCAGCCGAACGTGAAGAGGTAGCCGACATTCTCAATTGAGGCAAAACCCAATGCTGATGCAGAGGAATATACAAGACCGTCAATCGGCTCGTCGAAATAGGACGAATCATAGACTGTCTTCTTCACCACGAGGTACTTCCCCAGCTCCTCCGATAGCCCTGCAACAACAAATGCGACGTAGGCAATTGTAACTGCGGATGCTCGCCCTGTGCCGATAGTGTCAACGGAACCGGGGTAAAGGATTCTCTCGACTATTGCAACGGGAATCGAGATTGCCATCCCCCAGAGGAACGTCCGAGCGACCAATGCTCTAGGCTCAGGTCGGTACTTGTCTCTCTGATAGATTTGCCACATCCAGAAAATGCCAGGCGTCAAAGCCAGGATAAAGATAACTGCAAACCACATGACACTCTCTCCCTAATGCCCCACTTTGATTACTTTGGTATCGCAAGCGAAATCGTGAAATCCCCTCTTCTTCGGGCTGAGGGCTATTGCTATGAATCCAAGGCCAATGGGTAGAAGGGAAAGATAGTAGGCAAAATACCTGGCAAAGCTACGCGCATATGTAAGGCCGGAGCCATCAACTCTTGTAATTTTCAAACCCAGCATAGCCTTGCCCACGGTCTTGCCCCAGGTGCCCACAGCGACCGTGAAGTAGGCCACCTCAATGACTATGCTAATCCAGAAATCGACCCAGGAGGTTTCAGTCAGTATTTCTCCCACGCTGGCATCTGAAAAGGCCAGAATAAGTCCAACACCTACGATTGTCAGGACTAGCTGGTCGATAGAGTAGGCCCAGAACCTCACCCAAAAGCCTGCGGGACTTCCAGCCGCTCGGGCCGTGGGGTGAATCTCTGTTGGCAACTTAGCGCCGCATTTGTAACAATAAGCAGAGGCGGACTCGTTGATAGTAGCACATGCAGGGCAGATCTTCTTCCCTGATTGAGGCAACTCCTGACCCTGGGCAGCCTCATCGCTTCGGGATTCTGAAGTGTCCATATCAGTCTCGATTTCCCATTTCAATTCGCAATGAGGAGATCATCCTTGCTCGGTCTTGTCGCCCATTGTTGCGCCCATTGCACCAAATTGTCAAGCCGACAAGGAGGCCCGCGGCATCTAAGCTATGCCAGGTGATCAACCACAGCTTGCACAACAAGCCCCCTCGCTAGCCTCACCGCACATTGGGTATCCTCATATCCTCCCAAGGGCTATATATCAACTACCGCAGTTCCGGCACCGGGTCAGGCTGCACGCTCTAAGCCCTATTATTTTCCCCCAGTCCCTCCAAATGCCGCATCCGTTATATTTCTCAGAAGGGTCCTCGCCTCTGGGTCCTCTTGTAGGCCGATGATGGCCTGCCATGTGCGCTTATAAGCCTCCATAAAATCTGCGTCGACCTTGCCAGATCGAACGTATGACTCGTATCGTTCGACTACTATATTCAAGCGGCTCTTAAGCCAGTCCTCTCCTCCCTCCTTGGCAAGAGTCTCGATGAATAGACCGTCATTCTTCAGGGAAATGGATAGGCTGGGGTTTTCCTGAATCCTATCATAGTCATAGGCAAAATACACTAGAGACTCTTCTACTACCTCATCTTTACCACTCGAGCTCAGACCCTTTGCAATGGATGCAGCGAATACGGGGTCAGCATAAATCAGATTGTAGACCAGACGGACAGGCGGTGTGCGGTAGCCATCCCCGTTTATTATTATGTCAAGCGCCTTCTCAGGGTCTGCGGACAGAATCCCGACAGCGTCCTTAGGGTATCCTAGAATAAAGGCCGAAATGGGCAGAGAGGTAGCCCTTATGATCTCCAAAGCCTCGATAGGGTTGTCATGCCCCCTTAGGGCTAGCACCCGATAGGTTTCATTAAGAAAAGGTTCCTCTATCTCGTAGTTTCCTGATGTATGTTTGAGGAGCAGGGAGATACCCTCGGTAATCTCCAAGGGAGATGCCTGGGTAGTTATTCTTAGCGCCCTTAGCAGCCTTTGAGGCCCCAAAAGCACCCTCACCCTGGCGGGTACGTCTGAAAGTAGCTGTCTAATAGCTTCTTCGCCCAATCTGTCCACGATGTTTTCTGTAGTTCTGGAGTCAGTATCCTGCAATATCTCAAAGAACGTGTCCAAGTCCTGACGCCTCTCCTTCGGCAAGTTGGAAATATACTCCTCCAGCGCCTGGGCACCTTTTTCGGGGTCATCCCTCCCGATGGCGAGAGTGGCGTCTACATGTGCTATATATTCCCTGAGCCTGCCCACATACTCTTGTGCGCTTGGCCCTGTGCCCCCACTCTCCGATGGTCCGGCACTGAGAAGTTCCACCAGAAGTCTGTTTTCCAGAATAGGGATAAAGGCCTCCATAAAGGGATCCCGGGCAAGAACCCCTTTCAGGAAATCGAGCTTTTCCTGCGCAGCAAGGCTCTCCGCCTGTTTCAAAGTGTCGAAGGCCTTAGCAATTTTGGGGCCATGCTCGCCCGAAGCCTTCTCCTTCAAAACACCGGGATACTTCTTATAAAGCTGGAACATCTCCCTTAAATACCCTCTCCAGAATGGGAAGCTCCTCATAGCCCCAACGGCATCTGCGAGGCTGGACTCACTCACAGTTATCTCACCGAACTGGCGGGCGAAATCCAGCAGCCGCTGACGCTCCTCTTTTTCTATGGCTCCAGCGACTTTCCGTGAGACGGTGGCCCCACTTTGAGGTCTCACATACCCATATCTTTTAAGTCCAATATGTGTCAGGCCAAAATAGGCATTAGCACGACGGACATCCTCACGGGACAACCCCCTATACCACGATATAGCTTCCTGCCAATTTTTGAATTCTCCAGACAGAAGGAACTTATCAAAATATGGACTCAGAATCGGGGGAACGAGGTTGAGGTTTCCACCGACCATGTTTACCATGTCGGCTTCACCGGAATGGTAAAGGTCAGGATATTCTCCCGTGGACAGGTTGGGCAAGTTCCTGAATCTCTCCCTAAGAGGCTCGTAGCGGTCAGGGGGTTGCAGCATGAATCCTATCAGGTCGCTGCGGTATCTCTCCAAGACAAGGGAAGGTTCCCTCCCTGAAATATCCGCTGGCCTCTGCGACCTGAGGAAGGAGACCCAGTATGCGTGTCCTACCTCGTGCATGATGGACTCAGGGATGGCCTGTCCCACCTCGATCCATCCGCCTTCATAGCTGGCAAACCAGGTTGGCCTTCCCATCTTCTGCCTTGCATCCAGGTTTGCAAGCCATTCACGCCCCTCTCTGGAGACGTTGTAAATATCTTCAAGAGCGACAAGGCGCTCTCTAATCCACTCCGTCTGCCGGGGCGCACGTTCACACCCCGTGGCCAACAACAAGAGGGCTATGATAAAGAAAAAGGCTGATCGCCTCACCTGGTTTCTCCCCTCTTGATCAAAAATTCCAACCTCAACTGAGTTAATAATAGCAGTTTTCCAAGGCCCAATTCACCGTCTCTGGCTTCGACCGTACGAGCTCGTGCGCACTGGTTCTGGACGGTCTTCCATGCCCTAAGGCATGACGAGACCCCTCTTCGACCATCCCCCTGTCCCCATCCCTAGTCGGCTTTGCCCCAAATGTGCCGCATTCATGTAACCCTGAGTGAAGCGAAGGGTCTCTGGATGTGGGCATTGTCTGTGCACTGCCAACCCCACCCATAGACTCTTCCTGGTCAGGAAGGGGAACGAATTTAATTTTGGGGGGTACCCCCAAACCCCCACCAGAGGGGCTTTGCCCCTCTGGACACCCCTTCTTCAGCAACCATCAGGT
>JACPPT010000052.1 GCA_016190815.1 Chloroflexota bacterium | reverse complement strand
CTGGATTCCGAATCAAGTTCGGAATGGTAATGTTGATATATTTTCATCCTTTGTGGTGCCAGTTGAAAAATGGCATGGAATGTTCTGTGTATTATTAACCCATTCAGGGATGCAAATTTCTTTATAGCTAGCGGGCGACCACGTTTATCAGGCGGCCGGGCACGTAGATGATGCTGGTTACCTTTCTACACCTCTTCGTCCGGCATAAACTAAAGACAAAGACAAGAGCACGGGTTTGTCTTAGTGCTCACGTTACCTCTGCCAGGCGCCGCGTTGCCAGAAGGTCGTCCGATTCTATCTTTCTGATATCCCGCTTACTTAAGGTCAGTAATGCCTGGGTTGCTCCAGAACCTTTGACAAACTCGACCTCGACTCCGCTCTCTGGATAGACTTCGACTACTGTTCCCAGGTCCCCAGCTCGAAGGCCATGCTCAGGAATATCATGCTTTAAGACCACACATTCCAGTTTCTTAAACTTCACTGCAAGCCTCCAGGATAAGCCGTAACAAATCTTGGAATATCCTTGCCTTTCAGTATAACCCATACGGTGACAATTTGCACCGTCTCGCCAGATGGACTTACCAGTGACCCCTCAACGACAAACTTTTGGCCATATCGTGTATCTTCAACCCTTGCTACATCCTGGGAAAGAGCGAGCTCTCTCAGATACCGCTCGAACGCCTCCCAGTTCTCGGCGGAATAACCCAACCTGCCAAAGAAGGCGGCCTTGAACCGTCCTACAGGATGTGCTGAGGAAAGGATATAACCACGTAGCTTCTTGGCCTCGATAATAGCTTTTTCAGCATTGGGGAGTCTTGCCAAACTGTATCCTCAAATGCGCTTGGGGAACGTCACCTCGCTACTACGTTTATCAGGCGGCCGGGCACGTAGATAACGTTCACTATCTTCTTGTCGTTCAGATAGGCTTTCACGCGTTCTCGGCTGAGAGCCAGCTCTCGAGCCTCGGCCTCGGTTACGGAAACTGGAACGGTCATCTTGTCCCGCATCTTGCCGTTGACCTGTATTACAAGGGTTATCTCCTCTTCGGCTACCAGAGCCTCATTCCACTCGGGGAGGCGCTGGTTATGGATGCTGTACGGATGGCCTGTCCTCTCCCAAAGCTCCTCCGCAAGGTGAGGAACGCTGGGGGCCAGAAGCAGGAGCAATGTCTTGATGGCCTCTTTCCAGGCGGCGGAGGTTACTGAGCGATCCTCCCAGACCCTGGACAGGTAGTTGGTGAATTCCATCAAAGCGGCAAGCATGGTGTTGAAGCGTAACTTATCCAGATCCTGAGTCACCCTCTTGATAGTCCTGTGAGTCATCCGCTTCAGGTCACGCAGAGCCGCTTCTTCTTTGTGCCAGGTTATAGAGCTGGGGTCTTTGAGGACAAGGTTCCACACCCGGCCGAGCCATCGAGTTATGCCGCTGATGCTGGAGTCGTCCCACTCGCCGCCCTGTTCCCAAGGCCCCAGGAACATGAGATATGCTCGCACCACGTCTGCTCCCAGCTCCTCCACATATGGGTCCGGGGTTATGACGTTGCCCTTGGACTTGCTCATCTTCTGGCGCTGGGCGATGATGATGCCCTGATTGAAGAGGCGAAGGAACGGCTCATCGAAGTTCACAAGACCCAGGTCCCTGAGGGCCTTGGTGAAGAAGCGGGCGTATAGCAGGTGCATTGTGGCATGCTCAGCGCCCCCGGTGTACTGGTCAACGGGGAGCCAGTGCTCTACGGCCTTTGGGTCGAAGGGGCCATTGTTGTAGTGGGGGCTGGCATATCTAAAGTGGTACCAGGACGAGTCCACGAAGGTGTCCATGGTGTCGGTTTCGCGTTGGGCCTTTTCCCTGCACTTTGGACAGGTGGTGTTCACGAACCCCTCATGGTACTTGAGGGGGGACTCGCCCGTGGGCTTGAACTGGGCGTCCTGGGGAAGAAGCACGGGCAACTCGTTCTCCGGCACGGGGACGATGCCGCACCTCTGGCAGTAGATGATGGGTATAGGCGTGCCCCAGTATCTCTGGCGCGAGATGAGCCAGTCCCTCAGGCGATAGGAGACGGTCTTTTTGCCCCACCCTTTTTCCTCAAGGAAGCTGGCTATGGCCTCTTTGCCCTCCTCGTTGGGGAGGCTGTTGAAAGGGGCTGAGTTTACCATGGTGCCTGGCTCGATGTAGGCATCGGAAAGCTCCTCACCAGCCCAGCCCTGAGGGGCTATGACTACCTTGATGGGTATGTCATATTTTTTGGCGAAGGCGAAATCCCTTGTATCATGGGCGGGCACTCCCATAACGGCCCCGGTGCCGTAGGTCAAAAGGGCGTAGTCGGCTATCCAGATGGGAACACGCTCGCCGTTGAGCCTGTTCTGGCAGTATGCGCCGATGAATACCCCGGTTTTCTCCTTCTCGGTGGAGAGACGCTCTATCTCAGAGTGTCTTCTCGTCTCCTCGATGTAGGCCTCGACCTCGCCACTCCGGTCAGGTGTGGTGAGCTTCTGAACCAGTGGGTGCTCCGGGGCCAGAACCATGAACGTTACGCCGAAAACAGTGTCTGGACGGGTGGTGAAAACCCTTATCTCCTTTTCCGGGAGGCCGTATTCCTCGATGCCGAAGGATATCTCGGTGCCCTCGCTTCTGCCGATCCAGTTCTTCTGCATGATCTTGATGCGCTCGGGCCAGTCTATCTTGCTATGGTCGAGGAGCTCTTCTGCGTATTTGGTGATGCACAGGAACCACTGCTCCAGGTCTCGTTTTGTTACTCTTGTGCCGCAGCGCTCGCAGACGCCCTCACCCACCACCTGCTCGTTGGCGAGCACAGTCTGGCAACTGGGGCACCAGTTGGCCGGAGCCTTGGCTCGATAGGCCAGCCCGGCCTTGTAGAGCTTGAGGAAGAACCACTGGTTCCACTTGTAGTATTCAGGGAGGCAGGTGATGACCTCCCTGCTCCAGTCGTGGACGGCGCCCATGCTTTTGAGCTGACGCCGCATATTCTCGATGTTCTGCATTGTCCAGGTGTGGGGGTGTATGCCTCGCTTGATAGCGGCGTTTTCGGCGGGAAGGCCGAAGGCGTCGAAGCCCATGGGATGAAGAACGTTGTACCCCTGCATACGCTTGAAGCGGGCGAGGACATCGGAGG
>JACPPT010000053.1 GCA_016190815.1 Chloroflexota bacterium | reverse complement strand
GGAAAAGAATGTTAAAAATTTTAATAATATTGTTATAAAAATATATTGACAATCAAGCCTCACTATGCTACGCTCATCTGAAGGGGGTGGTTGAGGCGAGCAAACTCAGAGAGGTGAATCATGATTTACCAAGTTGACCAAATGGAGAGGCCTGTCGTAGATGAAGAGAGCACATCTGTAGAGGCATTGCTTGATAGAGAAGAGACTTTCCCCCAGGCAAAAGATAGAGAAGAGATCCCGGAAAACGAACCCCTGAAGCGGTATCTCCAGGAAATCGGTAGCAGGTCCCTCCTCACGGCAGAAGAGGAGGGATCCCTTTGCGTGGGCATCCAAAACGGCAAAAGGGGTGCAGCTCTACTCGAAGGGTTATCTAAGTTGTCCCGTTCTGAAAGGGAGAAGCTCAAAGCTGATGTTCGTTTTGGGGAGATCGCGCGTAAACGCCTCATAGAGTCCAATTTGAGGCTTGTGGTAAGCATAGCCAAGAGGTATCAAGGAAAGGGGCTACCTTTCTTTGACCTTATTCAGGAGGGAAATGTTGGGCTGATGAGGGCTGTGGAGAAGTTCGACCACAGAAAGGGCTTTCGTTTTAGCACCTATGCCACCTGGTGGATTCGCCAGGCCATAATGCGCGCCCTCACTGACCAGGGGCACATCATACGACTCCCTGTTCATCTGGGGGAGTCAGCTAGCAGGATTCAGAGAACAGCCCAGAGGCTGCTACAAGAGTTGGGTCGAGAGCCCTCGGCTGAGGAGGTCGCCGCCGAAGTTGGACTGGCTGCAGAAAAGGTGGAAAGAGTCTTGAGGGCCTGGCAGAGGGCTATTTCCCTTGATGAGCCTATTGGAGAGGCTGGACTCTTACTAGGGGATTTCATAAAAGATGAGACGAGGCTCTCTCCCGGTGATGAAACCTCGCAGAAGATGTTCAGGGAAGAGCTGGAGATCCTTCTGAATGGGCTTTCGCCCAGAGAGCGCAAGGTAATAGAGCTCCGTTTTGGCTTCAAGGACAATCGAGTACGCACTCTCAAAGAGGTGGGGCAGGTGTTGGGCGTAACGCGAGAGCGAGTCCGACAGATCCAGAGGGGGGCTTTGCAAAGATTGCGCCTGCCTGAGGTGAAAGAAAAACTCAAAGGCTATGTATAGCCAGGTCGAAAAACCCCAGAAACACGCCTGCACCCAGGCGTGTTTCTTTTTGTGGCGCGTTATTAACAGACCTTACCTTTTCTATGACCAGCTCCCTGAGCCTGGCTGCCTTTTTCCTACTTGACTTCGAAGGTCAGGTTCTCCACCAGTATGTTATTAAGGAATACCCTGATGACGTAGCCTGCTGTGTCTTTGGGAGTGTCCAGCGTAAAATCATAAACCCCCGGCTTGTTTATCAGGGAGGCCAGGGAGACCTCTTGACCCTCTCCCCTAGGGCCTCTTTTGTCCAGTCGATAGGACACTATCATGCCGGGCACAAAGGTATCCAATGCATCGACATGCATACCTATTTTGCTGTCTTGTCTGGTAAAGGTCTCTACAGGGGTTGCGGTGTCCTCTTTGGTGTAAGCCCTTCCCTCCGGCACTTTCCAGAGATAGAATGCCTTAAAATACCTGTCCCTGACCTGAGTGTTTTTGCTCAGGCCAGGCTGGGGGGTAAAATCCGTAATAGGGGGAACGCCTGGCTTCGGCGTTGGGATGAGAACGGGGGTTGGGGTGGAAGGTTGGGCTTTACATGCTGATAGAATTACAAGCGCCGTCGCAACCAGAAAGAAGAACAAGTATTTCATAGCTAGTTTCCGGTAGTTGCCAATCCTCACGTCGAAAACTCCATGCCCGCGATATTCTGTGTTGTCAATTTTTGAGGCTATGTTACACCCTACCCAGTGCATGTCAAGGCTTTATTGGAGATTGTCTAGCAACCTCTATTGAGAGTTTGTTATTGATTCCTATATATGCTTTGCCAAACTGGCATAAAACCTGATTGAAAACATTTGCTCTGAGGACATATAATCAGGTCAGTGTGAATCTGGAGGAGAACGTGCTTAAAACCCATAGCTGTGGTGAGTTGAGAGCGGGCCACGTAGGGCAGAGTGTCTCACTGGCGGGCTGGGTGCATCGCAGGAGAGACCACGGTGGCATTGTATTCATCGACCTGCGGGACAGGGAAGGTGTTGTACAGGTGGTCTTCAATCCTAAAACTGCGCCTGATGCCTACAGGGTCGCCAGCGAGCTGCGCAATGAGTGGGTACTGAGAGTGGTTGGAGAGGTAACTCGCCGGCCCAAAGGGACAGAGAACCCTAAACTGCCCACGGGGGATGTGGAGGTTGCTGTCCTGGAAGCCCAGACCCTCAATCCCGCCAAGACGCCTCCCTTCTACATAAATGAAGAGGGGGAGGAGGAGGTGGATGAGGGGGTGCGTTTGAGGTATCGCTACCTGGATCTTCGCCGGGAGAGAATGAAGAAGAACATCATCCTTCGCCACAGGGTGGTGAAGTTCATCAGGGACTTCCTGGATGCCAGAGGCTTCGTGGAGATCGAGACACCAATCCTCATCAAGAGCACGCCGGAGGGGGCACGGGACTACCTTGTGCCCAGCAGGATTCACAAGGGGCATTTCTACGCCCTCCCACAGTCGCCCCAGCAGCTCAAACAGCTTTTGATGGTGGCAGGCTTCGAGAAGTACTTCCAGATAGCCCGATGCTTCCGGGACGAGGACCTGCGGGCCGACCGCCAGCCGGAGTTCACTCAGCTTGACCTGGAGATGAGCTTCGTGGATGTGAAGGACATCCTGGACCTGATGGAGGAGATGTTCACAGGCCTGGTGGAGACGGTAACGCCGGAGTTTCGGATGATAAAGCCATTCCCGCGCCTCACTTATGATGAGTGCATGGCGCGCTACGGAACGGACAAGCCCGATATGCGCTTTGGACTGGAGATGGCAGACCTGACGGACATAGCTGCTAAGACGGAGTTCTCGGTCTTCCGCACTGCCGCCAGCGAGGGTGGGCTTGTGAGGGGCTTTGCTGCCCCGGGCTGCGCCTCCTATACCCGCCGACAGTTGGAGGAGTTGACAGAGTTTGTGCGCTCCAAGGGAGCCAAGGGGCTGATCACCATCGCCCTTGAGGATGAAAAGGATAAGGGCCTTGAGAGTCTTTCACTGGAGTCCGTGAAGTCGGCGGCGGCCAAGTATATGACGCTGGAGCAGATAAAAGCGATGGCCCAGCGCCTGGGGGCAAAAATGGGTGACCTCCTGCTCATTGTGGCCGGGCCTCCAAAGGTAGTGAACGCCTCTCTCTCAGCCCTGAGGCACGAGATGGGGCATCGCCTGGGACTTGCTGACCCCAAGCTGCTGGCCTTCCTCTTCATCACGGACTTCCCACTCTTTGATTGGAACGAGGAGACAAAGAGGTGGGACCCCACTCACCACCCCTTTACATCCCCCAAGGAGGAGGACATCTCCCTTCTTGAAACAGACCCAGGCAAGGTTCTGGCCAAATGCTACGACATGGTGTGCAACGGCTACGAGCTTTCCAGCGGAAGCATAAGGATACACAACAGAGAGCTTCAGGCCAAGATATTCAAGCTCCTCAACTACAGCCCGGAGGATGCCCAGGCGCGCTTTGGCCACATGCTGGAGGCCTTTGAGTACGGTGCGCCTCCCCACGGAGGCATAGCCCCGGGGATAGACCGGATTGTGATGCTCCTGGCTGGAGAGGAGAGCATAAGGGAGGTAATAGCCTTCCCTAAGAACCAGAGCGCCATGGACCCCATGACAGACGCCCCCTCACCAGTATCGGAGGAGCAACTCCGGGAGCTGCATCTGAGGCTTCTGGAGGAACAGTAGCTTTTAAAATGGGAAATCGCCAGCTTGAAAAAGGAGGTAGCCATGGCAGGAGCAAGTAACGAGTGGGTAAGAGCGCAAATTTTGATGGGCGTCAGCATCTGGGGTGGTTGGATTGGGCTGGACCGTTTTTACAATGGACAGATTGGCTTGGGCATAATCAAGATGTTTACTCTGGGCGGCTTTTTCATTTGGTGGCTCCTTGATGCTATCTACTATACCAAAAAAGCGGGAGAAGCCCTTCGGAAATAGCCGCCTTTCCGCAGCTGTTTAGTATACTCAGGACACTGGGGTTACCCAAGAGGTCTGAAACGGGCTTGGAACTAATAGGGCTATAAAAAAGGAGGTTACATATGAAGAGGCTGTTGCTCATAGTCCTGGCTTTAGTATCAGTTACCCTATTTGTGGCATGTGCACCTAAGCCGACACCCACACCTACCTCTATCCCAACACCGGCTCCGACTCCTACGCCAACTTTTGAGCAAAAACGGCTAGAGACAGTTTCATATCTTCGTGCATACAATAAAATTGACAACGATCTTGATTCGGTTGCATCAGCAATTCAATTCCCCGCTTCATCTAGCAAAATGACTGCTACTGAGTTAATCCAATTCAATAATGCTTTGGGACAGCTAATTACAGCCTCTCAAGGCGCTCTTCAGAGAGTCGATGGACTCACTGTTCCAAACCTTGACGAAGCTCGTAGTCATCTTCAAGATACAAGAAGGTTCATACAGGACGCAATAGCTGCAATACAGAGGATGCGAGAAGCAATCAATAGCGGGAATCAAAGCGGATTAGCGCAAGCAATCAATGACTTTGCTACATTGGACAATCGGGCCTCTGCTATCAACAGGGCTACGGAAAGCCTGATGTTAAAATATAACATTACTGATACCGAGGTAGATTACAGGTTCAGGGGCAAGTAATAGACTTATCGGCTATATAGCCTGGCAAAGTCCAGATCGCCCTGCTCGATAGGGACCTCTTTGCCGTTAAAGCTTACTTTGCCGTTGCCTTCCTTGTCCACGGAATAGCTTCCAGTGCCTTCATAGCTCCATGCACAACCGCCATCTCCTTGCAGGTTGCCTTTGTGTACGTAAACCACTCCTTTGAACTCCCCGGATGGCCTGGCGGTTCCCACCAAAAGCACGTTCAGCTTGCATCCCAGGTTGGCCTTGAGGGTTTGAGACCAGTATCCAAAAATGTCGGCCTTGAGAGCGTAGCTGTATTTGTAGTCGTCTTCAGGCGTGCCGGGATGGGTCTTTGCAATGACGATGCTCTCTCCCGCTCTGGCCTCTTTCTCTATGGTTCCGGCTGTCCCCTCTTGAGAAAATTCGATCTTCTCACCGTTCGCCTTTGCTATTGTCCCTGTTAGTGAGAGGGTCTCTGAGAAGATGTCGCCTTTTCTCTCAGCCTTGCACTTTGCTTTTGTATCGTCGCCTTGGGCAAGCTCTCCCTCCCAGACTTTTTCCCCCGACTCCTGCAACTTGTTGCGCAGCTCATTGGCGTTTTCCCTGACCAGACCTAAATCTTCTTTTGCTTCGGCTATGAGGAGTTGTGTGGACTCCGGCATCTTCTTGGATTTCGCCTCGGAAGTGTGTCTGAAGGTGGGTGGAATGAGAAAGGCATACTGTTTCGGGATTTCCCCTCGGCTTATCATGTCATTTACATCGATGTCACCCCGTAGATAGCCGTCTATGAAATTAATTAGCGTATCATCGGTTATTTTTTCACCTAATAGTTTTAGCCCCAGAGAGTTGGCGATGCTTATGTGGAAATCATATTTTTTCATAAGCTGTTCCCTGCGTTTCACCAGGAAAATCGCATTGGCAAGGTCGTGCTCCAGTGCCCAGACGTTTGTTTCATACCTGACATCTTCTGGGATGAAAGCCTTCTTCTCGATCAAATAGGTAAAGGGTTTCCACCTGTCGGAGCCGCATGCCAGTTCGATCCCAATCTCCAGCCCGACATTTTCAGGGGAAGAAGAGTCCCAGGGGTTTTCCATGACAAGGTGTTCGAGTGTTGGAAAATTCACCTGCACCATGCTGGGTATAACTATCAGCCTCTTTTCTGATTCCTTCTGATCCACTATCGCTACGACTACACCTTCCAGGTTGAGGACTCTCGTTTCCGTGGAGCTGACGATGGTGCCAAAGGAGGTGCCAGTGGCAGAGAAGCTCCCGATGGGGGTATCAACAACGTAGCTTCCTATTCTTCCAACGGGCAAGATTCTGTGCCATGCTTTCCCGGAGGCCTGGTCAAGCTCCACCGATAGGTTCTCATCTGCAACCTTCAGCTCTTTAATTGACACCTCTGTGTTTTCGTCGAGGCGGGCGACGGAATCGCCATAGAAAACTATGCTCGCCTTTCCATCCTCACCTGTGCGCACACGCCACCCCGGCTTAAGCCGCATTCCCGAGGATGCTGGGATCCAGCGTGCTCCTGAGCTTATCTCTACGGAGCCTTTTTCTATCCTGAGCACGGCAAGGGGTTCGGACGAAAGGTATGGAGCGAAGAAAATCGCGAAACCTGCGCCAATCACCACAAGGGGTATTAGTACGATGAAAAGGACAGCCCTTTTAACCATCTTCTTTTCCTGTCGACTTTCAGACGATGCTTCCATTCTGATATTAAT
>JACPPT010000051.1 GCA_016190815.1 Chloroflexota bacterium | reverse complement strand
GTGCCAGGAAGCTGCAGAAGCCTTCTTGATGCGGTATCATTACCACAGGCCTCACCTAGGCCTTGGACTGCGCACACCTCTCTCGAAAGGAGCCTGACTGTCGGATATTTACGGAGAATACAACGTGCAGTTGACAATGAAGACATAAAGTGTTTAAATTATCTAATAGCTTTAGCACTCTTGCAGAAAGAGTGCTAACTATATGTAGGAGAATATATGCCCATCTACGAGTACGAATGTTCGGGTTGTCATCACAGATTTGACCGAAGGCAGAGCTTCGACGAGCAGCCCATTGCCGCCTGCCCAAAGTGCCGGGGAAAGTCCCAGAGAATAATCCACCCGGTTTCCATTGTATTCAAGGGCAGCGGTTTCTACGTAACTGACTACGGCAACGGCAGATCCAGTAGCTCCACCAGCACTCCGCCTAAGACGGAAAACAAAAAGGCAGAGGACAGTGTCGAAAAGAGCGAAGCGGGAGAAAAGAAAGAGAGTTCTCCTGTAGAAACAATCTAGTTTCATGCGGGCGCTCCTTCAAAGGGTGACAAAGGCAAAGGTATCCGTTGGCTCTGAAACAGTGGGAGAGATAGGCCCCGGTCTGGCGGTCCTTGTCGGCATAGAGATAGGTGATTCCTTCCAGGATGCCAAGTACTTGGCAGAAAAGATCGTAAACCTGCGTATATTCCCCGATGAATCCTCGAAGTTCAATTTATCTCTTCAGCAAGTTAAAGGCGATCTATTGGTGGTAAGCCAGTTCACTCTTATGGCCGATGCCCGCAAGGGGCGCAGACCCAGCTTCATAGCCGCTGCCCCGCCATCCGAAGCAGAGACGCTTCTCCAGGAGTTCACAAGGCTTCTAAAAGATTCTGGCCTCAAGGTCGAGACAGGCCGCTTCCAAGAGCACATGCTGGTGGAAATACACAACGACGGCCCGGTCACCATTATGCTGGACAGCAGGGAGAAATAGGCAACCTAACACCTGTTTTCATCCCCATACGTTACAGCATATTGAAAAGACCTTGACCGAAGCCTATTTCAGCCATAAGCGCTATCCCCAGCCCTATGCTCACAGTGCCCGCCGCAACCCTTATTACCTGATTTAATGGGCGCAGGCGCTGGGCTGAGAGGACAAAGGGCAGCCCTATGATAGTGCTGAGCATAGCCATCCCCAGAAGAGAGCCAACGCCGAAGATGAGTATGTAGCCAAACCCGGCCAGGGGCGAGCTTATGGTGCTCAGAATCAATAGCATCAATGCAGCACTGCCGGCAAGGCCGTGAAATGCACCCACTATGAAGGGCTTCCCCCTACGAGCGAGGATATGATGATTGTGCCCCCTGCTTTGAGCATGAGAGTGAAAGTGAAGATGAGACGTATCTTCATGGGAATGGACATGGTGGTGTATCCTTGCCCTCAAGAAGCTCCACACAATTTGCAGGCCAAGGGTCACCAGCACAATCCCGACTATGAACTCCAGAGAAAGCGCCAGCCTCTCTGGTATAACCAGCCCAAAGCCGATTACCAGCAAGCCGACCAGAAAGAGGGTAGCGGTGTGCCCGAGACCCCAGAACGCTCCCACCAAGGCACCTACAAGGGGATGTTTCTGCTCGCTCACGATGGTTGAGACCGCAACAACGTGGTCGGCATCCAGGGCGTGCTTAATCCCCAGCATAAAACCCAGTATCAGCGCAGCAGATAATGTGGTATCCATCTTGTCAGTCTCCTTTTGGAAAAAGTGGCATACATTTCAACGGCCACCTTTCGAGTCGTTACTAGACGTTTTCCCCGAAGCCCTGCACTGGGAGCACAGGCCAGAGACAGCAAAATGCTCCAGGTCGGCTTCAAAACCGAAGTCATTGAGCAGGGCAAGACGCAGTGGCTCGATGAAACGCTTGTGATCCAGGTAGAATGATTTTCCACAACCACTGCAAACCAGATGGTGATGTTTTTCCTTCTCGGCAATCTCATACCGGGTAGAGCCTTGCTTCAGGTCGATCTCTGAAACAAGGCCAAGCCTCTTGAAAAGCTGAAGGGTACGGTATATAGTAGCAATATCTATAAAGGTGTACTCCTTGCGGACTTTCCTTAGAATTTCCTCGGCTGTGACGTGGCCACCGCTTCCCCGTATGGCAGAAAGAATCATCACCCTCTGAGGCGTTGGACGACGCCCCGCATCTTTCAAGGTTTCGCCTATATCCATTTCCTTAAGCATTTCCTCCACCTTTTGTAACTGCAATCTCTTGATTTAGTATTTTACTGCATATAGTAATAATTGTCAATAGCAATAAGAGACCAAAAAAGAGATTTTTCCACCTGCTACCGGGCCTCGCACCCTGTGACCAGCATAAATTGTACTATTGGACGGTAGCTGTCGCGGTCACTAAGGTCACTGAACGAGGTAGAAACGGCAACAATCTGGTAACAGATGCCCTCATGATTATGAGGCACAGCGCCGCCACGGAGACGTAGCCATGGCCCGCCCCTTGAAAGGGCAGTTTGTATGTGTTAAATTTAACTCTGGATGGAGGGATCGCATAGTTGGTCTAGTGCGGCCGCCTGCTAAGCGGTTACAGGGGGTTAAACCTCTGTCATGGGTTCGAATCCCATTCCCTCCGCCATGTAGTTTCTATTCAAGTCCTTTCTTAACTGCCCATTCCACGAAGGGGGTTTTTCGGAGGCCATCCGGATTAATTTGCATAAACAAGTCACCGTCAAAATCGACCTGGAGGAAAAGTTGGCCCGATATTACATTTGGACGGTCGGCTGCCAGATGAACGAGGCGGATTCCGAGAGGATGGCCTCGGCCCTGGAGCAACTCGGCTGCATCCCTTCAGATGACCCCAGGAATGCCGACATAATCGTCCTCAATAGCTGTGTGGTACGACAGGGCGTGGAAGATAGGGTTGCGAGCAAGCTAGACTCCCTGAAGTCCCTCAAATCATCGCCTCGAAACCCCATTATTGCCCTTGCAGGATGCATGGTGGGCCCCAAAGCCGACCACCTCAAGGAGCGCTTTCCCCACACAGACCTTTTCCTCAGGCCGCAGGAACTCACATACCTTCTAGAGGCGGTCTCCGAGCGGACAGGCGCATGCCTTGATGCCCATATCCTGTCTCTGCCCTTCAAGCCCCAGGTTAGCGCTTTAGTTCCCATCATCCACGGCTGCAACAAGTTCTGCACCTTCTGCGTCATCCCGTACAGGAGGGGAAGGGAAAGGAGTCGCCCTCTTGAGGAGATTGCAAGTGAGGTGCGCGCTCTGGTGAAAAGGGGGGCTAAAGAGGTTACCCTCCTGGGGCAAAACGTGGACTCCTACGGGAATGATCTCCCTGAAGAGCCTGACCTGGCAGACCTACTTCACGAGTTGAATAGAATAGAAGGCCTCTTGCGCATCCGGTTCCTCACCTCTCACCCCAACGATATGAGCGACAAGCTTATAGAGGCAGTCGCCAGCCTGGATAGGGTGTGCAAGCATATAAACCTGCCGGTTCAGGCGGGAGACGATGCACTCCTCAAGGCAATGCGCCGTGGCTACACGTCTGAGGAGTACCGCATTCTGGTGGGGAAAATCCGCTCCGCCATACCCCATGTCTCCTTGAGCACCGATGTCATCGTTGGGTTCCCCGGGGAATCGGAGGAGGCATTCCAGAGGACGGTCTCCCTCCTGGAAGATATCAGGTTCGACAAGGTTCACGTGGCAATGTACTCCCCCAGGCCTGGAACCATAGCCCAAAGGACAATGGGTGATGAAATCCCCCCAGAGGAGAAGAGAAGGCGAAGGGAGGTAATAGAGGCGGTTCAAGAGCACATTGCCTATGAGATAAACGCACACCTTCAGGGCCAGCAGCTAGAGGTCCTGGTAGAGGATAAGGTCAAAGGCAAGTGGCAAGGCCGCACCAGGATCAACAAGCTTGTCTTCTTTGAAGACAAACGAGAGCTTAAAGGAGAGCTCGTGAAGGTTGATGTTGAGCAGACCACAGCCTGGTCGCTTCGGGGCACCGCTACGCAGCAGAAATGACACCCATTTGTGAATTGCGTAGCTTTGTTGCCAAATCCTCCTTTTAATGCAATACTTGGGATGAAGGTTTACTTAGAGCAATGAAAACGATTGCTGAAGATGCCGTAATTAAAGAGACAACTTGCCCGTCTCAGGGGTTACAGGAGACAGCCCCTCCTGTTGTACAGACCCCCGTAGGCCTCTGGGGCCAAACCATACCTGTAGAATACGCCAGGCTCTCTCCAGATGAACTGGATGCGCGCATTGCCTCGTCCGAGGCGAAGCTGGGGACTCGCCTGCTGATTCTGGGACACCACTACCAGCGGGACGAGATAATAAGGTTTGCCGATTACCGGGGTGATTCCTTCAAGCTGGCTCAGTACGCAGCGTCAAGGCCTGAGGCAGAATTTATTGTTTTCTGTGGCGTTCACTTTATGGCGGAAAGCGCCGACATACTGAGCGCATCCAATCAAAAGGTCATCCTGCCCAACATGTCGGCTGGCTGTTCTATGGCAGACATGGCCCCTACAGAAGAAGTCCTGGATTGCTGGGAGGACCTTCGTACCGTTCTTCCCACGGGCCTGTTGCCCATAACCTACATGAACTCAACAGCAGCCCTCAAGGCATTCTGCGGCCGCTACGATGGCTCGGTGTGCACCTCCTCAAATGCCAAAGCAGTCCTCACATGGGCATTCGGAAAGGCCGAGCGAATCCTATTCTTCCCCGACCAGCACCTGGGAAGAAACACCGGCCTGAAGCTTGGTTTGAAGCTCGAGGATATGGCAGTCTGGGACCCCCAGCTTCCTATGGGTGGAAACAGCAAGGAACAGTTAAAGCGTGCCAGGCTGATACTGTGGAAGGGCCACTGCTCGGTGCATCTTCGTTTCACCGCGGAGCAGATCAAGAGGGCAAGGGAGCGCTATCCCGGCATAAAGGTCATAGTGCATCCTGAGTGCACAATGGAGGTGGTGCAGGACGCCGATATGGATGGCTCCACTGAGTTCATCTCCAAGACCATCACCCAGTCGCCAGCAGGCAGCAAGTGGGCTGTAGGAACGGAGATAAACCTGGTCAACAGGCTATCCAAGGAAAACCCGGACAAGACCATATTCTGCCTCGACCCCATCGTTTGCCCCTGCTCCACCATGTATCGGATTCACCCGGCCTACTTGGCGTGGGCTCTGGAGAATCTTGTGGCGGGCGTTGTGGTTAATCAGGTCTCCGTGGACAAAGAGGTAGCCCACTGGGCCAGGGTTGCCCTGGATAGAATGCTCTCCATAACCTAGATGATTGTCAAAGCTGTTTCGCGAGGCAGGTCTGTCAATCTCAAATCACTTGCTGAGAGGAGCTTTTTATATATGTTTAGCCGTAGATTCTGCCTTCCCTGAGGACCGCCCGATGAAGTATTACGACTACATAGTAGTGGGGAGCGGCATTGCAGGGCTGTATAGCGCCCTCCTGGCCCAGGAATTGGGTAGCGTGCTTATTCTTACCAAGGGCAGCCTCGACGAGTGCAACACCAAGTACGCCCAGGGGGGGATTGCCGCACCAGTAGGCAAGGAGGATTCCCCAGAGCTTCACATGAAGGACACCCTTGCGGCTGGAGCCGGCCTGTGCGACCCAGAAGCGGTGAGAATTCTCACCTCCGAGGCCTCCGACCGTATCACCGACCTCATAAGGTTCGGCGTTGCCTTCGATACCCTGGAGGGCGAGATCACCCTGACCAGAGAGGGGGCACATAGCCTGCCCAGGGTCCTTCACGCCGGCGGAGATGCCACTGGAGCACACATCGAAACTGCTCTGAGCCAGGCAGCAAGACGTTCTAAAGCCAGAATACTGGAATACAGCCTGGTAACCGAAATTCTTCTGGCTGATGGAAGTGTTCAAGGCGTTAGAGTCCTGGACAACGGGACTGGCTTTCAGAAAGAGTTCCAGTGTCGTTTTCTCATCCTCGCCACAGGCGGGGCTGGTCAGCTCTACAAGTTCACTACAAACCCAGAGGTGGCCACGGGGGACGGCATGGCCCTGGCCTTCAGGGCTGGAGCCTACGTAGCCGATATGGAGTTTTTCCAGTTTCACCCCACCGCCCTTCGGATGCCCAACGTGCCGACCTTTCTCATCTCCGAAGCCGTCAGAGGTGAGGGTGGGATACTCCGCAACGTCCACGGCCGCGCCTTTATGAAGGATTATTCTCCCGCGGGAGAGATGGCCCCCAGGGATATTGTGGCAAGAGCTATTGTCGCCGAAATGAAAAAGACGAACTCCAATAATGTCTTCCTGGACGTAACCCATCTTCCTACGGGCACTGTGACTACCCGCTTTCCCAATATCTACCGCTTCTGCCTGGAACATGGCCTGGACATAACCAAATCTCTCATCCCCGTTGCCCCCGCTGCCCACTACATGATGGGCGGTGTCTTGACCAACATCTGGGGACAGACCAATGTGTCCGGGCTTCTCGCCTGTGGGGAGGTAGCCTCCACAGGAGTTCACGGAGCCAACAGGCTGGCAAGCAATTCCCTCCTGGAGACCCTCATATTCGGCAAGAGGGTGGTGGAGAGGACGAAGCTGGTAGCACAGGCCGCAACCGATTGGAACGAAGCATCCCATATGTATCCAGACGAAGGTATGGCGGTATGTGCTCTTCCACATAGAGACGTTCAGGGCCTGGAAGTCCCACCTCCAAGTCTATCTGCGCTTGAGTCGTTGATGTGGGAAAAGGTGGGAATCATAAGGTCAGGGGAGGGACTTCAGGAAGCTGCAAATATCCTGGCTGCTTGGGAGAAAGAAACCGGAAAGCCTAAAGACAGGGCCTCCTATGAACTCCAAAACCTGGTCCTGGTGGGTCGCCTTATTACTGAGGCGGCGCTAATCCGAAAGGAAAGCAGGGGGGCGCACTTCCGCACGGATTTCCCGGAGCCTTCGCCCGCCTGGCAAAAGCACACGCTCTTAATAGCTAAGGCTCAGGGGCATTCATAAAGAGGCATTTGTAGACTCAACAGGAGGCAATAGTTGAGCATTTACATCCCCGGCCTTGACGAGATTGTGGAGCATGCCATAAGGGAGGACCTGGGCCTGGG
>JACPPT010000048.1 GCA_016190815.1 Chloroflexota bacterium | reverse complement strand
GCATAACGTGGAAATACAAAACTGTTACTATGTCTGTCGCAGAGAGAGAGCCGCCGGGGAGGCCGCTCGCCGCTTTTCCCGTCATTGTTACGATGTGACGGCGAATTTTTTTTGCCGTCGCCTTCATATCTTCCAGGGAAAGACGAAGGGAAAAAGGCGTCTTATCCTGTTGAGACGCAATAGCCTCGGCTGGAGTTCCCTTAGCCGAGGCCTCAAAACGAGGAGCCTTATCAGGCTTTGAATCCATGTCTGCTGCACTCATCTATGTACACTGAAGATATTATACATAAATCCCCTGGGAGTGTCTATGTCTTACCAGAGGTGGTGTTTCAGATGAACTATGAGCCTGTTTAATAACAGGGGTTACAAGGGCGCAAAGTCCCTTTAACGGGGGTCTGGGGGTATCCCCCAGACTTTTTTATCCCCCTTTCCCTTCCAAAGGGAGCAGGGGATGGTTCAATAGATTGTTAAACGACCTCTAACCCCGAAAACAGCGATTGACCACCGTAGGGCAGGTTTCCCAACCTGCCCGCCCGCAACGGTAGGGTTAGGAAACCCGACCTACAAATTAAATCGCTATTCCTGGGATAAACTATTTTAATTGACTTCTCGGCGGAGAGGGTTTATTCTTTTAGATTGCAATGATTATAGATTTTCATGCCCACATTTTCTCACCCCGAATAATAGAGCAGAGACAATATTACTCGGCTCAGGATGCCACATTTGCAACACTGTACAACAATCCGAAGGCCAGGCTGGCTACCGCAGAGGAGCTTATAGTCAGCATGGATGAGGCTGGAGTGGATGTTTCTGTGGTGGTCAACATTGGCTGGGCCCGAAACGAGTTCTGTGTGGAAAACAACACCTATATCCTTGAGGCTGTCTCCCGCTATTCCAAGCGACTTGTGAGTTTCTGCTCGGTTAATCCTCGGGGAAGGGATGCAGCCCTGAAGGAGATAGAGCGCTGCTCCATGCTTGGCGCTAAGGGTATCGGTGAGCTTCACCCGGATTTTCAGGGCTTTGATCTCTGGGACGAGGGGATGATGAGGCCAATTGTGAACTCGGCCCGTTCGAACCGGATGGTTATGCTTATTCACTCCTCTGAGCCGGTGGGCCACCTTTACGCTGGTAAGGGAAGCGTAACACCTGAGGTCCTCTACAGGTTTCTATCAATTTTCCCCGACGTTCCAGTGGTGTGCGCTCACTGGGGTGGAGGCCTTCCCTTCTATGCTCTTATGCCGGAGGTAGGAGAGTCCCTGGAAAACGTCTACTTCGACACGGCTGCCTCGCCATTTTTGTATAAGCCAGCAATATACAATATCGCTCAGATGCTTATTGGGTCAAGTAAGATCCTCTGGGGGTCGGATTTCCCGCTTGTTTCTCATGAGAGAGCCCTTCGGGAGGTCAGGGACTCCTCTCTAACCCATGGCGAAAAAGCCCACATTCTGGGGGAAAACGCCGTCAGGCTTTTGAAACTGTAACAGCCTTTCTCTTCAGGGGGAGGGAACAGAGATTTCACTGTGGCTCAAATACGTGCATTTATTGCTGTGGAGTTGCCCAAGGAGATAAGGGCTGCCCTCGCTCGCTTGCAGGAAGGCCTTAAGGCCGAGGGCTTTTCTTTTGTGAAATGGGTTGACCCCGAGGGGGTTCACCTCACCCTGAAGTTTCTCGGGAACATTGAGGAGGGAAAGACATCCAGGATAGTGGAGGCCATATCCTCGGCTGTGGAGGGCGTGGGGCCCTTCAGACTGGGGTTATCGGACCTGGGGGGCTTCCCGAGCCTGCATCAACCTCGCGTTATATGGGCAGGCCTCAATGGTGACCTGGAGACCTTGTTGAACTTACACAGAAGGGTAGAGATTGCTATGGCTACCCTGGGATTTCCCAAGGAGGGGCGTCCTTTTACCGGTCATTTAACCCTGGGCAGGGTTCGGGAAAACGCTTCTCCCTCTGAGCGGCGTAAGCTGGGGGAGGAGGTTGCCCGCTCCAAGTCAGAGGGCCTTTCCTTCCCTGTGAATGGGGTGAGCCTCATGAGGAGCACCCTGATGCCTTCAGGGGCCATCTATTCGAGAATAGCTCTAATCGACCTCAAATCCACCTTGCCAAAGGCTCCTACATAGTGTATACTCCAAAACGTCTAATTCGGTTGGGAGGAGGATCATTCGTGGAGCAGATAGTTTTTCCTAAGTGTCAGAAGTGCGGAACAGGAGACCTTGTGCCTCTCTCGGACTTCGGTAGCCAGGGGGCGCCGATCCACTACAAAGCCTGGGTCTGCACTAACCTGGAGTGCGGATTCAACATAAAGATCCGCAATGGCGATGTATATGTGAACGAGCCAATCACCAGCGGGACGATGCACGCGCCAAGGATTCGCTAATATCCCGGAGCCTCTTGGGGGGTGAGAACCCCTCCTGTACGGCTGAAATAGGATTACTCATATAGCTTAAAGTCGGCCATCCTGGCCTTACAGCGATGTCAAGTTGGTTTACTCTTTGGTGGAGTGACCTAATTTGCCATCGCATTTGATGTAGAGGGGGTAGCACCTTGTCCAGGAAAGTCGCCGTCGTGGGGATGGGGCAGACCGTCTTCAGGTCTGTTAGCCCTGAGCTATCCTACAAAGAGCTGATGTACGAAGCCGCAACGAAGGCCTATGCTGATGCGGGTGTTGACCCCAGGAGTGATGT
>JACPPT010000050.1 GCA_016190815.1 Chloroflexota bacterium | reverse complement strand
GTTATGGGTCGTGGAGCCTCTCCCCTTATCTATGATACCAGCACGAAGGTAAACCCTCCCCTGCGAAGTCGTATGGACATCGAGGCTCTC
The DNA here is from genome assembly GCA_016190815.1 of Chloroflexota bacterium. Taxonomy (GTDB): domain Bacteria; phylum Chloroflexota; class Dehalococcoidia; order JACPPT01; family JACPPT01; genus JACPPT01. Next base: position 36,495 of record JACPPT010000050.1, on the reverse strand, counting down.
ATTCAGGGGATCAGGGATAATGTCATAGACGCTATTGCAACAGACCACGCACCTCATACGCTGGTGGACAAACTCTGCGAGTATGATACGGCGGCCTTTGGCATCAGTGTTTTCGAAACAGCCCTGGCCAGCCTTATGAGCATGGTTCATCAGGGCAAGCTGGAGCTGGCAGCCATAGTCTCCAAACTCGCCTGTGAGCCGGCCGGAATCATAGGAAGAGGCTCCCAGATAGGCACACTGAAGGCTGGTGCTATGGGGGACGTAACCATTTTCGACCCCAACGCTGAATGGCAGGTGGACACCTCTCAGTTTGTTTCTCGTGGTAAGCACACGCCCCTGGACGGCTGTGTGCTCAAGGGTAAGGTTGTGGCGACGGTGGTGGGTGGCGAGGTAGTCTACAAAGACAAGTCCCTGAAGCTGGAGAAGATGGGGGAGAGCCGTGCCTAAGAAGGCCACACTCGTTCTGGAGGACGGCTCGACATACGAAGGCGAATCCTTTGGCGCCGAGGCCTCTGCCTATGGGGAGGTGGTCTTCAACACCAGCATGACGGGCTATCAGGAGATCCTCACCGACCCGTCTTACGCAGGCCAGATAGTCGTTCCCACCTATCCCATCATTGGCAACTACGGAATCAACTCCCGGGATTTCGAGTCGAAGAGGATACGGGTGAGGGGCTTTGTGGTGCGGGAGCACTGTTCTGAGCCTAGCCACTGGCTGAGCGAGCGCACCATTGACGGGTTTCTGGCAAGCCAGGAGGTGCCTGGAATAAGCGGCGTGGACACCCGGGCCATAACCCGGCGCCTTCGCTCCGTTGGAGTGATGATGGGCCTCATCACTACGGCCGAGTCGAAAGAGGAGGCCCTGCTTCGAATCAAAGAGCTTCCCCGCTACGACAACGTAGATTTCGTTGCAGGGGTGAGCACTAGCACGCCATATGAGTGGGAGAGGCCCCTGATAGCAGGCGTTGAAAAGCCGCTCTGCCGCATCGTTGCCATAGACTGCGGCCTGAAATACAACATCCTGCGCATTTTGCGGAGCAGGGGCTGTGCTGTAACCGTCGTGCCTGCCACTGCATCGGCGGAGGAGGTCCTGAGCATGAACCCCGATGGCGTCGTCCTTTCCCCTGGGCCTGGCGACCCGGCCCTGCTGGACTACATGATAAGCAAGGTGAAGGCGCTTGTGGGCAAGAAGCCCGTCATGGGAATCTGCCTGGGCCACCAGCTTCTGGCCTGGGCCTTTGGAGGGCGAACCTTCAAGCTCAAGTTCGGGCACCGAGGGGGGAACCACCCCGTGCGGGACATAGCAACAGGGAGGGTGCACAAAACAGCCCAGAACCACGGCTACGCCGTTGACCCCGAAAGCCTCCCATCTGATGTGGAGGTGAGCCATATCAACCTCAACGATGGCACTGTGGAGGGCCTGCGCCACAGGAGCCTGCCCATATTATCCATCCAGTACCACTCCGAGGCCTCCCCCGGCCCCATGGACAATGTGTATTTATTCGATAGGTTTTTGGATATGGTGAAAGAGAAATAGAGAGAAGTATGTTACGGAAACATCCAGACCAGTATGAAGACCGTGAGCTTAAGGCATTGGTGCGCCATCTTGTTGATGAAAAGGTGTCAGAAGGGCCGACGCTAGATTACAAGGAAACTATAGACCTAGACTCGCAAAACAACAAAGGGAAACTTGAGGCAGCTAAAGACATCTCGTCTTTTGCCAACGAAAAAGGTGGAACGATAATCTATGGCATACCAGAAGATAAGCAATCTGACGAGGTGGCGATTCCTAAAGAGCCGTATGGCATTGAGCCTATACCTGGGTTGGAAGAGCGCCTGGAAAATATCTATGTGGACAGCATCCTCCCCCGTTTACCCGAGTGCCGGGTATTGAAGGTTGAACTAACCAAATACCCAAGCAAAGTAGTGTATGTCGTCTGGACGCCTGAAAGCTGGCTAGGGCCTCACATGGTCAGAGCATATAGGGAAAAGAGGTATTATCATCGCGGGCAACTTCGCGCTGTGCTTATGGAAGAGCACGAGGTAAGGTTACGCTATGAAAGAAGTCAAAGACTGAAAAGCCAAGTCTATGAGTTTCTAGATTCTCAACAGCAGCTTTTTGAGTCTTGGTATAAAAAGTTTATTGAGGGATCTCAGCGCCCATTAATAGGCAACTACATTCTGTGTCCCCATTTTCTTGAGCCGGAGCGGGTGCAGTTATTTTCAACAGATATGAGAGGATGGCTAGCCGGCAACCGCTACGTTGATGAGGGCGGTATATCTTGTGAGTGGAGACCATGCGCTGACGGTGTTGAGTCTTTTAGGTGGAGCGAGACACATGAAAGCCGGATAGACTGTGGGGAGGCGATAATCTATAGGAAAGGGGCTATCACATGTTGGGGCAAAACATGTGTTAAACGTCAAGACGACAAGTGGTTAATATTGTACCAATTCGAGCTTCGTAGATTGTGGAAGATCCTCCAATTTGGGGCCAAATTTTATGAAAAAATTTCATATTATGGCCCGTTATGGTTTCGAGTTTCAATATATAACCCTACAGGAGAAATATTGTGGCGTAAGCTTTCCAATTTCCCTGAAGAATGGTGTTCGCTCCGAAGTAGGGGACAGTCTCCACTAAATTTGGACTTTGAGTTGAGCAGTGCCGACCTTTTTATAGACCCTAAGCCGATTATCAAGAGAGTGGCAGACGAACTATACAGGCTCTTAGGTATGGATGAAGCACCATCTTTGGAAGCTGAGTTTTGGAAGCACGTTCTTGGGAGATGAATTTCATCCATGGCATGAGAAGGAAGAGTGCAGAGGGGCGAAGCCCCTTTGCCGGGGGACTGGGGGCCTGCCCTGAGCCTGCCGAAGGGGTATCCCCAAGCTTCCTCCTCCCCCCTCTACTGGGCCCAGGAGAGGGGGCCAGGGGGTGAGGTCGTAGTAATTATGATTGAACAGATAGGGGAACACAGATGAGAGCTGCGTATTTAGACATCGAGACCACCGGCCTTTCCTTTGACCACGAGATAACCGTCATCGGAATAGGCCTGAGCAAGGACGGGCGCTTTGAGGTGGTTCAACTGGTCGGCAAAGATGCAACCAGGGGTAATCTCCTCAAAGCGTTGGGGGATGTACATAAAATCTACACCTACAACGGAAGCCGGTTCGACCTCCCTTTTATAAACACCGCACTGGGGGTAGACCTTGCCGCGGCATTCCTCCATCATGACCTGATGTACGACTGCTGGGAGAGAAACTTGTTCGGAGGGTTCAAGGCCGTAGAGGAGATGTTGAGCATCCCCAGGAGATTGAAGGGGGTAACCGGTGTGGATGCTGTCAAACTGTGGTATCGGTACAAAATCGAAGGGGACAGAGGGGCCTTAAAGACACTACTTGAATATAACAGGGAAGACGTTGTGAATTTGAGAGTCCTGAGGAGTAAGCTGCTGACATGAGGCTGGAATCCAATGGCTATGTTAATTCAAGAGCAGGGTGCAGGGATATTCCCTGCTGGGGGTCAGGGGGTGAGGTCGTAGTTGTCTAAGCCTTCTAAGGTTCTGGTCATAGGCTCAGGCCCCATAGTTATCGGGCAGGCGGCGGAGTTCGACTACGCCGGCACCCAGGCGTGCAAGGCCCTTCGAGAGGAGGGCGTTACCACCGTGCTGGTGAACTCCAACCCCGCAACCATAATGACTGACGAAGGCATAGCCGACATCGTATACATAGAGCCGCTTACCGTGGAGGCCGTGGCCAGGGTCATAGAGCGGGAGCGCCCCGATGGCCTCCTTCCTACTCTGGGAGGACAGACCGGCCTGAACCTGGCGGTGGACCTGGCAAAGGCCGGCGTGCTGGAAAAGTTCAGCGTCAGGCTACTGGGCACGTCCCTGGAGACCATCCAGAAGGCGGAGGACAGGGAGCTTTTTCGCCAGATGCTCCTTGAGATAGGCGAGCCAATGCCCCGGAACACCACCGTAACATCCCTGGAGGAAGCTCGAAAGGTGGCCGTGGAGATAGGTATCCCCTTGGTGGTTCGCCCCGCATACACCCTGGGTGGAATGGGTGGTGGCATTGTGCGCACCATGGAGGAGCTGGAGTCCGTGGTGATGGGAGGTCTGCGGGCAAGCCCCATCCATCAGGTCCTGCTGGAGCAGTGCCTTCTGGGGTGGAAAGAGATCGAGTACGAGGTGATGCGGGACGCCGCCGATAACTGCATAACGGTGTGCAATATGGAGAACATAGACCCCATGGGGGTGCACACAGGGGACAGCATTGTGGTGGCCCCGAGCCAGACCCTTTCGGATAAGGAATACCAGATGCTGCGCTCGGCGAGCCTGAAGATAATAAGGGCGCTGGGGATTGAGGGAGGGTGCAACATCCAGTTCGCCCTGGAGCCCGGCCCTGTGGTGGCGGAGGCTGTGAACTACAAGAAGGCGAGCGCAGAGCACGCACCTTACTACGTTATAGAGGTCAACCCCAGGGTGAGCCGAAGCTCGGCCCTGGCGAGCAAGGCCACGGGCTATCCCATAGCCAGGGTGGCTGCCAAGATAGCTGTCGGGAAGCGTCTGGACGAAATCCCCAACGCCGTAACCAAAAAGACCGTCGCCGCATTCGAGCCGGCCCTGGACTACTGCGTTGTCAAAATACCGCGCTGGCCCTTCGACAAGTTCGCCACAGGGGAGCGCTCCATTGGAGTCCAGATGAAGGCCACGGGCGAGGTCATGGCCATAGACCGCTCTTTTGAAGCGGCATTCCAGAAGGCGGTTCGCTCCCTGGAGCTTGGGGGCAAGTCCATACTGTGGGAGGACAAAAGCTGGAATTTTAACGGGAACTCTACCCCTGTAAACCTTCCCCTGGAGCCCAATGACCTGCGTTTATGGGCCGTACTGGCTGCTTTGAGGCGCGGGGCTGAGTCTGAGGAAATATCCAGGCGGACAGGCATAGACCCCTGGTTCGTGCGGAAGTTCCAGAACATAACAGAAATGGAGAAGCGCTTGCTGAAAGAGCCCCTGACGCCAGCTTTGCTTTTGCAGGCCAAGCGTCTGGGCTTTTCGGATGAGCAGATAGGCACCCTGGCGGATAAACTCCCCGAGCAGGTTCGTGAGCTTCGCAAGAGGTGGGGCATTCGCCCCGTGTATAAGATGGTGGACACCTGCGCTGCTGAGTTCGCCGCTGCAACTCCCTACTTCTACAGCACCTATGAAGTGGAGAATGAGGCAGAGTTTCTGGAACACTCAAAGGCTCTGGTGATTGGTAGCGGGCCTATACGCATTGGGCAGGGCATTGAGTTTGACTACTGTAGCGTGCACGCGGCCTGGGCCCTCCACTCTGAGGGCGTCAAAAGCATAATGGTCAACTCCAACCCCGAAACCGTTTCCACAGATTTCGACACCAGCGACCGACTCTATTTTGAACCTCTGGATGAGGAGAGCGTGCGGGACATTCTGGAGAACGAGGAAAGCGGGTCGGGCGGCGCCAATGTACCTCCGTCGGTGGTTCAGTTCGGTGGGCAGACCGCCATCAACCTATCGCAACCTCTGGGCCGGAGCAGCTTTCCCATTCTAGGCTCCAGTGCCGAGGCCATTGACATTGCATCCGACAGGCACCGCTTTGAGGACTTCCTCAGCAGACTGGGTATACCACAGCCTCCCGGGTCGGGAATAACCTCTGTGGAGGAGGCTTTGAAGGTGGCAGACCTTATTGGCTACCCTGTTCTTGTCCGTCCCAGCTATGTCCTTGGGGGGAGGGCTATGGAGATAGTCCACAACGCCACGGAGCTAATAAGATACCTGTCCCTCGCTGTGGAGGTTGGCAGCGGGCGCCCGGTGCTCATTGACAAGTATATGGAGGGTAGAGAGGTTGAGGTGGATGCCATCTGCGACGGGGGCAGGGTTCTAATCCCGGGCATAATGGAGCACATCGAAAGGGCTGGGGTACATAGTGGGGACTCCATGGCGGTCTATCCAGGCCTGACACTCACAAGAGAGGAAGCGGCGACCATAGTAGAGTACACGGTCCGCATTGGTATAGCGCTGGGCGTGAAGGGGCTTATGAATGTCCAGTACGTGATAATGTCCAACGGGGGGGAAAACATCTCACCTGTGGAGGGCGTGAGGGCCTCCTCTGTTTACGTCCTGGAGGTGAACCCGAGGGCCAGCCGAACGGTGCCGTTTCTTTCCAAGGTAACGGGAGTGCCCATGGTTCGTGTGGCCACAAAGGTGATGCTGGGCAAGAGCCTCGAGGAGCAGGGCTATGAAGGGGGTCTCTGGAAAGCGAGCAATCTTGTGGGAATAAAGGCTCCGGTTTTCTCCATGTCCAAGCTCAGTGGTGTGGATACATACCTTGGCCCTGAGATGAAGTCCACAGGGGAGGTAATGGGAATCGACTACAGCTTTGGCCCAGCCCTGGCTAAGGCCCTCTTGGCGGCGGGCATGACCTTGTCATCCAAAGCTGCCATACTCTTAAGCATAGCCGACCGAGACAAGGCGGAGGCAGCGGCGATAATTCGCAAGCTGGCAACAAATGGCCATAACCTCTACGCTACTGAAGGCACCGCTGCCATGGTGGAGGCCATGGGCTTTAAAGCCGTCTCTGTGAGTAAGGTGGGTCAGAGTCATCCCAATGTGGTGGAAGTCATACTTGATGGCACGGTGGACGCAGTGGTGAATACCTTTACCGGCGGCGGAGCGCCCCTGAGGGATGGCTTTGAGATTAGAAGGGCGGCGGCTGAAAAACGCATACCGTGTTTTACCTCTCTCGACACGGCCAGGGCAGCAGTGGAATCCTTGATTACCGGCCCTCACAGCTACAGCGTCAACCCACTTCGGGAGTACCTGGCTGGCTCTCAGGAGCAAAGATGAAGCGGATACGTGCCCCTGTGCTTTATAACGAAGAGGTAATGCCCAGGGTTAAGATCATATGGGTGGATGCACCGGAGGTAGCTGAGAAGGCGAGCCCGGGGCAGTTTGTGATGGTTGGTTGTGGACAGGGCTACGAGTCTCTCCTGAGACGTCCCACCAGCGTACACCGCATTGGCTCCGCCTTTATGAAGTCTGGAAGCGAGGCAGCAGGGCGTTGGAAGGTGCCTCCCACAGCCTTTGCCATGCTTTACAATGCGGTTGGGACAGGGTATGAGTGGTTGGCCAGACGCACCGCTGGGGACGAGATCGACCTTCTAGGTCCGATGGGCCAGGGCTATCTCTTTAGCCCTGCTTACAGGAAAATACTTCTCGTTGGAGGAGGAGTAGGTGTAGCTCCTCTGGCAGCCCTCGCCGACGAGGCAGTAGCCAGGGGGTGCTCAGTGACCCTCATCATTGGTGGCAGGAACGCCTCACTGATATATCCCAAAGCTCTTTTGCCTTCATCTGTCAAGTTGGTGCCTGCAACGGATGATGGCTCGATGGGCAAGAAAGGCTTCGTTACGGATTTGCTTTCAGAACATCTGGGAGATGTAGACCAGATTTTTGCTTGTGGTCCTTTCGTGATGTATAAAAGCCTAGCCCCGCTGTGCCAACGCTTGGGGATCGGCAACGCTGTCCAGATTCTTATGGAGGTCAGGATGGCATGTGGCTTTGGTGTGTGCTATGGCTGCTCTGTTGAGACAAGACGGGGGATGAAGCTGGCTTGCAAGGAAGGCCCCAGATTCCATATCAATGATATACTCTGGGAAACCCTTTAAACAGAATATTTAGGTATTGGCCGTGCCGGGAATTCCCCTGAGGTAATGATGAGGGGTCTTCCCGCTATATTTTTTGCAAATGCCAGTATGGGGGTCGAATAGAATGCTTTGCACGAAGAGAATCGAGGTGGCTACGGAAGGTCACTGCGACATCATAGATATAACTTCCCAGGTGGCTGAGGGAGTAGCAGCTTCGGGGCTTAAAGAGGGGACTGTTATGGTTTTCGTCGCAGGGTCCACAGCCGCCGTGACGACCATGGAATACGAACCCGGGCTTCTGGAAGACCTGAAGGAGACCTGGAAACGATTGGTTCCCGAGGGCATCCCTTATAAACATGACCTTCGCTGGGGTGATGGCAATGGCTATGCACATATTCGGGCATCCCTGCTGGGACCTTTCTTAGGCGTGCCTCTTGTGGATGGAAGAATGGCTCTCGGTATGTGGCAACAAATTGTCCTGGTGGACTTCGACAACAGGCCCAGGTCGAGGGCGGTGGTGGTGCAGGTGGTGGGGGATTGAGGCCCGTGTAATATTCTTATATGGTCGCAAATACGCTAGAGCGGGCCCGTGGCATATTCAGGCGCCACTACATGTTTACGGTAGCGGCGCTGGGCTTGGGCTGGCTTGTGCTGAGCATAGACCGAAGCACTCCATCCCCCATCCTTTCCATCATAGGCAGAGACTTTGGTCTCAGCGGGGCCGAGATGGGCGCCATAGCCAGCGCATACTTCTTTCCCTACGTGGCGATGCAGGTGCCGGCAGGAGTCATAGGGGACAGGGTAGGGTTGAAGAAGGTGCTGGTGGCGATGTATCTGGTAATAGGCGTTGGGGCCCTGGCTACCGGGCTGTTTGCAGTAAGTTATTCCCTCCTTCTGACCTTTGCGGTGCTTCGAGGTCTTGGCGCCGGCGCTTTCTTCAGCGGGGCGTACGGAATCACGATGCAGACCGTTCCTGCCGGGAAGCGCGGCATCTCCACAGCGATTGTGACCAGCGGTGCATCCCTGGGGATGGCATTGGGCCTTGCCCTTCCGGCCGTTATCTATCTTGCCACAGATAGCTGGAGAGCCCCTTTCTTGCTATTTGCCGTCCCCCTTTTTGCCATGGCCATCGTCCTCCTTTTCGCCCTGGGGGATATAAAGCATGTGGAGGTTGAAAGGGGTGGACCGAGAGCCATCATGGATATTCTGAAAAACAAGGACCTGATGTTGCTGAACGTAGCACTTTTCTGCGTTCTCTATGGACACTGGACGGCGCTCACCTGGGGGGCCAGCCTCTTTGCTGTGGAGCGGGGGATGAGGGTGGACATCGCAGGTTTCTTTGCAGCCATCATAGCTCTGTCCTCCATCCCCGGGGTGATTATTATGGGTCGCCTGTCAGACACGGTGGGTCGTAAAAGGCTTTCGGCTGTTCTTCTCCTGATAGGAGTTGCAACGATATTCAGCATGGCCTATTTCAAGTCCCCTGTGGCCCTGATAGTTGCCCTGGTTTTATATGGTCTTGTGGGTAGCCCTGCCTGGGCTGCTGTGTCAATTGCCTGGGTGGGCGACCACGTCTCCGCTGGCAGGCGGGTGGGGGTTGGCACGGCGATGGGCGTTACAAACACCTTCGCCATGTCGGCTTCCGTGGTAGCCCCTGTCGTATCGGGCTGGGTGAGGGACAGGAGCGGCTCTCTGGAGGGAGCGTTCTACCTTGCTGCCGTGATTGTGCTTCTGGGTGCGCTTTTGACTCTCATCCCCGGGGAAACTGTAAAGCGTCGAAAAAGTGTATAGTGGCATTATCTACGGGGGAAAGGTCAATTATACACCAATCTCACTTTGCGAAGAAGGGAAAGATGCTCCAGCCAGCTAATTACACCGTGAAATGGGTGATTTGGGAGATGTTTTGCCCATCAGCACTTGCCGTCGCCTGATTGTTGGATAACAATAAGCCAGAAGGTTGGTTCTATGAGGCTGATATTGTGAGAGAAGAACTATCTTAGTGCAAGCCCCATGGTGAAGGCGAAACACGCCTTGCTCAGAATTTGAAATGGGAAACCCAGAATAGTATAGTTCTTTAAAGATGTGAATACAGACTGAGGAGATGGCCATGAGTATGAAACTTAAGCTACCATTAACAGCGGCTGATATTAAGTATAAGAGGTGTGCTGTAAGAGCCTTATATAAGGCAAATCCAAACTTCTTCCCTGGAGAAGGTACCCAATTCGAATTACGGATGGATGTAGACATAATCAAAACGAATGTTACAAAACGCTCCTACAGGATTGGCAAGGGCATGCATAAATGGTTTGAGGCGCATTCTGAACTTAAACCAAGGTCGCTAATTGAGTTCGAGAAGATTAGCCCGATGGTCTTCTATCTTCGGGTTTGCCATATCGCGGGTGTGTAAGATTAGTAACAATCCATCTTTTTGGTCAACCCAGTCAATATCTACGGTGAAGGTTGCTATTGGGGGTATAATCTGGACACGCTCATAGAATTTTTGGGGGGAATAAGCTGGGAACAACAGGTTTAGGAGTGCTTGAGGCCAGGGCCAGGATGGTTGGCGCGCGCCTCAGGGGCAACGTATTTGTTATGCTGGTGACCCTTGCCCTGGGGTGGATTGTCCTTAACGCCAGCCGCACCGTTCTGTATCCGATGCTCCCGATATTGGGCGAGGAGTTCCACCTCACAGGAGCCCAGACGGGGGCCATTGCCAGCGTGTACTTTCTCCTGTACGTATCCATGCAAATCCCCTCGGGCATTGTGGGGGATCGTTTAGGGTTGAAGCGGGTCGCCCTGACGATGTATGTGCTCGCTGGTCTGAGCGTGCTGGCCTTTGGCCTTCTGGCCTCTAATTACACTCTCCTCATTCTTTTCGCGGCCCTTCATGGTCTTGGCTCCAGCGCTTTTTTCGGCGGCTCATACGGCATAACAATGCAGTCGGTGCCCCCCGGTAAAAGGGGACTGGGCACAGCTATAGTGAGCAGTGGGATGTCCCTGGGACAGGGCCTTGGCATACTGGTATCTGGCATCATTTTTGTCGCACTGGGCAGTTGGAGGGCTCCCTTCATTATCCTGGCTGTTGCGGCCTTCTTTTCCGTCCTTTTTCTTTCTGTAATGGTCAGGGATGTGGGAAAGCCGCAGAAACGCGAGCTGGGTAGCCTTATTTATGTTTTCAAGGACAAAAACCTAGTGGTATTGCTCATTGCCGGCTTTTTCGCCTTTTACGGCGGCTGGGTGGTGATGACATGGGGGCCTGCTTTTCTTTCCACAGAACGTGGCATGAGCATTCAGCGAGCCGGGTTTTATATTTCCCTTATTACCTTCGCCTCCGTCCCCGGGCGTTTCGTATCGGGGCCCCTCTCTGATTTCCTGGGGCGAAAGACGTTAAGCATTTCTCTCCTCTCCGTTGGGGTTTTTGCGATTCTGGGCATGGTCTTGGTGAAATCCCACCTGGGCATTCTCCTGGCGACTATCGCCTTTGGGCTTTTTGGAAGCGCAGCCATGGGGCCGGTGCTTATTGCATGGGTGGGCGATAGTATGTCTGCAACGGGAAGAGTGGGAATGGGCACGGCTATGGCTATTGCCAACACCAGCTTTGTAGGCGGCTCCATTATTGGCCCCGTGTTGAGCGGATTCATAAAGGATGTCACAGGCTCCCTGGTAGGTGCGTTTTATGTCGCGGCTGCGTCTCTAGTCCTGGGAATTCTTCTCCTGCTCATTCCGGCGGAAACTGTGAAGCGACAAAAGCGGCTGCCCCGCACCGGGGCATGATTCCTGCCCTTGGTCGAGGTATAAAATACAATTAATGGCTTGCCTGGTGAGGGGGCGCCTGCGGCTCCTCCTCTAGGCGTTCCAGGCGAGCCACCCCATACTGAAACAGCAGGCCAACGACCAGCCCCACAAGGAAACCTATTCCGGTGGACTGCATTGCCAGGATTGGCGCCGTTGTGGCAAGAACGATGAAATACTCTGCCCGCGTATGCATGTCTCGGACTACCAGGGCCAGTTCGACGCTGGAGAATATCAAAAGCACGCCCAGGATGCTCTTGGGATAGACCACCATCAGGGCAACCACGGCGGCTCCGAAAAGCACTCCCAGGAGCACCTTGAACGCACCCAGGAATACCACGCTCCCGCCGGTGCGCGCACCGAAACGGTATTGCCCGGCCAGGCCTCCCGCACCATGGCACATGGGCATTGCCCCAAACCAGCACCCAATAAGGTTCATCAAGCCCACGCTTATGGCCACAGGGCGGATGTTTGCACCACGTTTTGGAAAGAGGTCCCACGAGAGGGCGGAAACCGCCAGCACGGAGTTGAGCATGGTGAGGGGAATTTGCGGCACTGCTGCTTTCCAGGCCCCTGTCCAGAAGTCCTGAAGGCCTGGAATGATGAGCTGGGGCAGGCTTGGGGTAAGGCCTATTGCTTTCCATACCCCGGGAGACTTGAGCGTCAAAAGAACAAGCCCAAAGGCAAAAAGTATAAGGGCGCCGGGCAGACGACGGCTGAATAGAAGCAACAGGACTAGGAGGCCGCCGAGGATGCCCATGGTGATGCTATCAGCCCCCCAGACCTGATGCGTGCCGCTTATCATCTTGAGGCCGACAATGGCAAGCTGAAGGCCGATGCCAAGCTGGAGGCCACGCACGACCGCCTTGGGCACCCTGTTGCCAATCCAGGAAATAAGCCCTGTGGCCCCCAGTACCAGGATGATGAAGCTGGTTACAATTCCAGCCGCCAGGATTTCGGGCACGCTGAGCCTTTCGGTTATGGCGATGGTTGCTATGGCTTTCATTGGCTGGACAGCCATGGGAATGCCAAAGGCGATGCCCGTTAGGATGTTGAACAGGCCGGCGAAGATAAGCACCGGCCCAGCTAGGAGGCCATTCACTGTCACCATACCCAAAAAGAGGGGGATAAAGGTGCCCAGGTCTCCAAGAGAGCCCGAGACTTCGTGTCTGTTTAATTGAAGGTTACCCTTTTGAAAGAGTCCCATTTTACAATCTCAGGTATACAAGTCGCAATTTTGCTTTTCCATGAAGCTTCAGCATTATAACCTTTGGCTCATACCAGCAGCAAGCTTCTCAATCCGAGCACAAAAAGTCATTCTGAGCGCAACGAAGAATCTAGCGAAGGAGCAGACCCTTCGCGGAGCCTGCCCTCGAGGCCCGCTCTGGGCCGAAGGGCTCAGGGTGACAATGACCTTTCCAAGGGCTTTATGTGCGAAGCTGGGATACCCACAGACCCCCGTCAAGGGGACTTTATCCCCTTGTAACCCCTGTTGTTACACGATCTCCCAATCTGGGATTGAACGTATGTGGCACAGATGGGCCCCAGGCAGCAGACCTCGCACAGAGGAAGCTTTCTGCACACCTCCTTGCCATGGCGGACGAGAAGGGCGTGATACTCGTTGAAAAGCGTTGTATTCTTCGGCAGGCTCTGCATAAAAAGCGCCTGGAACGCAGAGTAGCTATCCTTGTCCGGGGAAATTCCTAGCCTGTGGAGTATTCGACGTGTGTAGGCATCCACGACAAAGCTTGGCTTCCCGGCAGCGTAGAGGACGATGGAGTCTGCGGTCTCCTCACCTATCCCGTGGATGGAAAGAAGCTCTGAGCGCAAGACTTTGCGGTCTTTGTTAAGAAGCTTCGCCAGGTTGTCGTTATAGTGTTCGCCCAGGTGTTTCACAAAGGCCTTTATCTTTAGAGCCTTGGTGTTGTAGTAGCCACAAGAGTAAATAAGGTGAGCAAGCTCCTCGAGAGGCATTTGGCGCAGGCAAACAGGGTCCAGGGCCTTTGCCTTCTTCAAGTTGGCGATGGCCTTCTCCACGTTCACCCAGGCTGCCGACTGGGTCAATATGGCCCCAATTATCACCTCAAAAGGCTCTTGTGCAGGCCACCAGTATTGAGGGCCATATCGCCGCAGTAGTCGATGATAAATATTCAAGAGGTTGTCTCTTGAAGGCTCTTTCATTGTGTTGTTGCAGTGGCCTTTTCCACGAGTTTAGCGCCCGTCTCAAAGGCTTTCTCGAGAGCTGTGGGATGCTTGAAAACGTCTCCCTTCTTCTCGATGTTCATAAAGAGAAGCTCGGCCTTGTAGAGCACGTTCAGGCTGATGAAGAACGATCGCACAGTCAAGATAGCGCCATGGAACTCCTTTGGATCTTCTCTGTCAGATACGGAAATGAAGAGACCGGGTCGCATCCTACCGCTATCGCTCACGGGGCGCTTGAGCAAATACTTTGTCACCCACAAGGCCTGGCAGCGATCTATCAAGGCCTTTGTCTGAGCGCTCACGGAGCGAAAGCATATCGGAGAGGCGAGGAAGAGGAGATCGGCCGCTCGAAGCTTGGGATAAAGGCTTTGCATATCATCCATAACGGAGCATTGGCCAGTGGGCTGACAGTCTTCTGACTCGGGGCATATGCAGCCAGAGAATTTCATATCGAGCAGGACTAGTTTCTCCGTTGCAGCCCCCTGAATTCGGGCACCATCCAAGGCGCTGTCCAGCAACTCCTCGGTGTTACCATGACGTCTCGGGCTTCCAGCGATGCCTAGGACCTTCAATACCATATCAGCTCAGGAGCTGCACGGGCAATTCTCCCGCCAGCCTTACCTCCTCCTTGCTCACTTTGCATTTATAGGCATAGACCTCAACGCCGCTCTTTGCTGCATGTCTAAGCGCTATGCCAAACTCCGGGTCGGCCTCATCGTTGGGATGGATAGAGTATGCATCCTCCCGCTGAACGACGAAAATGATGGCTGCCCTGTAGCCCGCCTCTCTGGCCTCCAGGAGACTTTGGACGTGTCTTCTTCCACGGGCGGTGGGTGAGTCGGGGAAAAGACCTGCGCCGTCTACGACCAGAGTTATGGATTTGACTTCTATAAGGCATCTTCGACTTCCATTGGAAAGGAGGAGATCGAGCCTGCCTCTAGTCGGATGGAGGGTCTGGGGTTCCCTTTTTATCGCTGTGTATCCTCTAAACTGAGGCAGGGCAGAGGAGGCAATGGCCTCGTAAACCAGGGTGCTGGGTAGCCTGGCGTCGGAGGATACCAGGGTTTCACCCAGGTCAACCAATACAAGGTCGTAATGAGTTTTTCTATGGGCACCTGCCTGGGGGACTAGATAAACGGTGCGCCCAGGGACGAAAAGCTCTTTTAACCTTCCAGAGTTGGGGACATGTGCCAGTTCCTCGCTGCCGTCCACTTTAACAAAGGCTGAAAAACGGGTTGCTCGCCGAACCAGGCTTGCCTCGACTATCTCACGTGGTATCCAGGCCATATGCTTAACCTTTCGTAGCACTCATACTAGCATGTAGCGCTTACTCCTTCAATACACGTTGACGTCATAGGTTGAAGGCGCTATTATCCCTCTAAAGATATTATTTTAAATCGAAATCAGGAGATGGGTTGCACTATGACTTTTCTGGAGAAACTCCTAAACGCTTGCAGGGCGCACAAAAGCCTGCTCTGCATAGGGCTTGACCCGGACCCCCTCCTAATGCCCGGAGTGGACATCCTGGAGTTCAACAAGGCCATTGTGGACGCTACTTCCGACCTGGTGTGTGCCTACAAGCCAAATCTGGCCTTCTACGAGGCTATGGGAGTTGAGGGGCTTACGACTCTGAAGAAAACCGTTCAATATATACCAGGAGACGTTCCAGTCATAGGGGATGCTAAGCGGGGTGACATAGGAAGCACAGCAAAAGCGTACGCCCGAGCTCTTTTCGAGGTCTTTGGCTTTGATGCTGCAACCGTGAACCCATATCTTGGCCGTGATTCGGTGGAACCCTTTTTGGAATACTCTGATAAAGGGGTTTTCATTCTGGCTAGAACGTCTAACCCTGGCTCCGCCGATTTTCAAGGCATGACGTTTTCTGGAGGGCGTGCCCTTTTTGAGTGGGTGGCGTTGAAGGCAAAGGAGTGGAATACGAGGGGCAACGTGGGTTTGGTGGTGGGAGCAACCTACCCCCAGGAGCTTAAAACCCTCAGGGGAATCTGTCCCAATATGCCCATCCTTATCCCAGGAGTTGGAGCCCAGGGGGGTGACCTGGCCTCTGCGGTGCGCTTTGGCGTCGATGACAGGGGGGAGAAGGCCATAATAAGCTCTTCCAGGCAAATAATCTATGCCTCTAGGGATAAGGATTATGCCCAGGCGGCGAGAAGGGTTGCTATGCAACTTCGAGACGAGATAAACGTTTATATAGAGAAAGGCACACATAGCTGTTGACGATGTCTATGGAGATCAGGCTGGGCGATGTGGTTCGGCTCAAGAAGATGCACCCCTGCGGAAGCTATGAATGGGTAGTGGTTAGGCTTGGTGCCGACATCGGAATAAGGTGTCTGAGTTGCGGGCGGAGGGTACTGTTGGACAGGGTCGTTTTCGAGCGAAGGGTTAAGGCCCTTGTTTCGCGGGGTGCCAAGGTTGATGATATGAAAGAGTAGGTTACGGTGGTTTCAGCTCCGTTTTGGAGCAGGAAAATTTTATTGACACTATGATGGTAGGGGGGTAAAATACGAAGTTAAGGGCGAAGGAGGCCCGTCCCTATGGTGGAGATGACAATAGATAGCATACGAGTAAGCCTTGTGAATTACCAGAGGGTAGTGATTTTGAAGGAGAGATACGCTGACCGCTATCTGCCTATTTGGATTGGCCCGGCAGAGGCTGATGCTATAGCCGTAAAATTGCAGGATGTATCTGTTCCCCGTCCCTTGACCCACGATCTCCTGCGCTCTATCATCACCTCCCTGGGTGCCACAGTAAACTCCATAATTGTGTCGGACTTGCTTAATGACACCTTTTATGCGAGGATAATCCTGGATGTAGACGGCAAACGGCTGGAGGTGGACTCTCGACCCAGCGATGCCATTGCTCTCGCTGTCAGGACCAAGGTACCCATCTACGCTGAGGAGACGGTCCTTGATAAGGCGTCTATACTCATGGACAAGGAGACTGGAAAACCAGTTATACCTGGCGAGAGTAAGGGTGAGGCCGGAAAGGAAGGAGTGGACGAGGAGGAACTGAAGCGCATGTCTGCGTTTAAGGAGTTTATCCAAGGCCTTGACTTTGAGGACTTTGAGAAGGGCAAATCTGAGGGAGGACCAAACTTAGGGAAGTAGCTATTGGATAGACGCTCTCTAAAAAAGGCTCTTTCAACCTTAAGGTGTAACGTCTGCGGACGACGCTACCAATCATTTAACATCAGAATACTGGGCCACGAGAAAGGCATTTGGTTCATCGGAGTTCTGTGTATCTCCTGTAAGAGTAAAGGCCTGGTGGCAGCGGTAATCCAGGATGCAAAAGATCCAGAAAGGGTTACCGATCTGACAGAGGGTGAGCTTTCTACGTTTTCGGGCAGACCGCCTGTAAATATGGATGATGTCCTGGACATTCATAACGTTCTGAAGGATTTCCAGGGAGAGATCGGCGAATTGGTGGTCAAGAGGTAATAGATAGGTTTCTCTTGAGTCGGAAGCCCCAAGCCCAAAGCCTGGGGCGTTTCTGTGTGAGGTTAAGTTGTTTTGACCTGGGGAAAAGCGTGTGATATAATGCACTAACTTAAGGAAGGGTGGGGTTGAAAAGGGATAGATGGGCCGCATCCCTGAGGCTTGTTGGACTGGGATGGTACGTGGCTGCATGCATAATCCTGGGACTGTTGGGCGGCATATGGCTTGATGGAAAAGTGCATACAGAGCCACTTTTCACATTATTGGGCTTGGGTATAGGGATAATTACTGCAATCGGGGGAATGCTCAGGATGCTTTCCACGTTGGCAGAGAGAGATAAACCCTCTAAAGATTAGGAGGGAAAGGGTTGCGTTTCCTAACTAGACCAAAAGTATTAGGGGTTCTAGCTGGGATTCTCCTACTGCTTGTTATTGGCTTTATTTTCCTGCGGGGGCCCATTGCTCACATAGAGCTGCAAGCCGAGGCCCTTACACCTCCTCTCTTTTCTCTTGGACCTTTGGGTGATTTCATAATCACTAATAGCATTGTTGCGGCGTGGCTCAGCATCCTTGTTCTTTTGGGCTTTTCCCTGGCTGCTACAAGGAATATGCGGGTCGTCCCTAGGGGCACTCAAAACTTTGTGGAAGCCATTGTAGAGATGTTCCTAAACCTGGTGGAGGGGGTCGCCGGCAAGAAGAACGGGCGCAGGTTCTTCCCCCTGGTGGCTACAATATTTCTCTTCATCCTTACCTCCAACTGGATGGGTCTCCTTCCCGGGTTTGGGACAATAGGGCTTGTGGGGGAAAAAGAGCTTGCCCATTTCCAAAGCTTTAGCATAATTGGGTTCAACCTGTATTACATACCCATAGGCTCCTCAGAGGGGGCAGTCATTCCTTTCCTGAGAAGCGCTAACACCGACCTCAATACCCCCCTGGCAATGGCTTTGATGGCCATGGTCTTTGTGGAGTACTGGGGCATAAGCGCCCTGGGCTTCTTCAACTACTCCAGTAAGTTTTTTAACGTGAGACGCTTGCTCCGGGGTGATATTATAAATGGGTTCATTGACCTCTACATAGGTATGGTAGAGGCCATTACCGAGCTTGCCCGAATTGTTAGCTTTACCTTCCGACTTTTTGGGAACATCTTTGCTGGGGAGATACTCTTGGCGGTTATGAGCTTTCTCATCCCTCTGGTGGTGGTGGTGCCATTCTTTGGACTGGAGCTTTTTGTGGGCTTCATTCAGGCTCTTATATTTGCCGTGCTCACCCTTGTCTTTGCCGTCATAGCGGTGGAAGGGCACGGGGAGGAGGAGCATGTGGAGGCGAGGACTGAGCATGTGGCGACTAGTGCAGCTTGAAGTTCATACTTATTCTATATAATAGGGATAAGAAAAGAAGGAGGGGCTATGACTGACGAATCCTTTAGGTTCCTGGCGGCTGCGCTGGCCATTGGTCTTGGGGCATTGGGGCCGGGGCTTGGCATCGGCCTTCTCGTGGCTAAGGCCATGGAGGCACTGGGCCGAAATCCTGAGGCAGAGGGCGCCATTAGGGTGAACATGATCCTAGGCATAGCTTTCGCCGAAGCCATTGCCATATACGCCCTGGTGGTGGCCATAATCATCAAGTTTATCGGATAGAGTCAACTGAATCTCTAGAAGGAGGGCGTCTTTGGGAGCCCTGGGAATAAATTTGCCGGGCTTGATAGCCCAAATAATTAACTTCACTCTTCTTCTCCTCCTCCTCTATTTTGTGCTCTATAAGCCCATTCTGCGAATGCTGGACAGGCGCTCTGAGAAAATAAGGGAGAGCATGGAGCGGGCCGAGCAGATAAAAAAGGATGCCGAACGCTCAGAGCAGGAGATAAAGAAGAGACTGGAGGTTGCTCACCAAGAGGGGCAAGCTCTCGTCACCCAGGCCGCTGAAATTGGGGAAAAGCTCAAGACAGAGGCGAGGGAGGAGGCCAAGAAAGAGGGAGAAGCCCTTATCACCAAGGCAAGGGCTGAGATTCAGAGGGAGAGGGACGAAGCCATTGAGCAAGTTCGACAGAGGTTTGCCGAGCTGGCCATCCTTGCTGCGGAGAAGGTGATCAACAGGTCGCTGGACAAGCAGGCCCATGTTCAACTCATCCAGGAAGTGCTGGAGGAGAGCTCTAAGAAAGGGAAGAGCCAGGAGAGCTAGATGGCTAAGGGGATTTCGGCAAAAAGACACGCTCAGGCTGTGTTTGACATAGCTAAGGAGAGCGGCGAGCTGGAGAGATGGAAGGAAGACCTCGATACCTTGGCTCACTCCCTTTCAGAGCCAGAGGTCTCAGCTTTCTTGGGAAATCCCAAGGTCAGAATGAGGGAGAAGTTCAAAATTCTTGCTGGCCTGCTGGAAGGGGTTCACCCATTGGCTTTGAACCTCGCTTTCCTCCTCGTTGCGCGGGGAAGGCTGGCTATTGTGAAAGACATCGCCCTGGAGTATGAGAAGATGTTCGATGCGCAGAGAGGTATTGAGCACGCTGAGGTGATAACAGCTATACCTCTAAGTGATGTAGAGAAGGAGAGAATAGCCCAGCGCATTTCCACGGTTACAGGGAAGCAGGTGACATTGATGGCTAAAGTGGAGCCCGGCCTGTTGGGTGGGCTTGTGGTTAAGATAGGGGACAGGGTTCTGGATGGTAGCATACGCAGCAGGCTTCAGAGCTTGAAGAGGAGCCTCATCGAGGCGGCCCCTTAATCTTTGGCAGGACGGAGGTAGGAATATGGCAGTTCGTTCTCAGGATATAGCTTCTATCATTAAGCAACAAATAGAGCAGTTTGGCACCACTGCGACAATGGTGGATGTCGGTGTGGTGGTTGAGGTGGGGGATGGCATAGCACGGATTCACGGGCTTTCGGGATGTAAATACAGCGAGATATTGGAGTTTCCCAACGGCATCATGGGGTTGGCCCTCAACCTGGAGGAGGAGAGCGTTGGCGCTATTATCCTGGGGGAAGACTCCGAAATCAAAGAGGGAGACGAGGTCAAGGCTACAGGTCGTATTGTAGAGGTGCCTGTTGGAGAGGGCCTTATAGGACGAGTGATTAACTCTCTAGGCCAGCCCTTGGATGGGAAAGGTCCAGCAAAATACGAAAAGACACGACCAGTTGAGAGAGTTGCTCCCAACGTCGTCTTGCGCAAGTCGGTGGATACCCCTGTTCAAACGGGGATAAAGGCCATTGACAGCATTATACCCATCGGGCGAGGACAGCGAGAGCTCATCATCGGCGACCGCTCCACAGGAAAAACTGCCGTCGCTCTGGATACCATAGTAAACCAGAAGGGTGGGAACTTGATCTGTATATATGTTGCCATTGGCCAGAAGGCATCAAAGGTTGCCCAGGCCGTTGCCATTCTGGATAAATATGGAGCAATGGAGCACACCATTGTGGTATCCGCCAGCGCAGCGGACTCCGCTGCCCTTCAGTATCTGGCACCCTACGCAGGTTGCGCCATAGGTGAGGAGATAATGGAGCAGGGGAAAGACGCTCTCATAATCTATGACGACCTTTCCAAACATGCCTGGGCCTACCGTCAGCTCTCCCTCTTGCTTAGAAGGCCGCCGGGTCGTGAGGCGTACCCGGGAGATGTCTTCTATCTTCACAGCCGCCTTCTGGAAAGGGCAGCCAAGCTTCATCCCGACTACGGCGGTGGCTCTCTCACCGCCCTGCCTATTATCGAGACCCAGGCTGGAGACGTGGCTGCGTATATCCCCACCAATGTCATCTCCATCACCGACGGCCAGATCTATCTGGAGACCGACCTTTTCAATGCAGGCATCCGTCCTGCTATGAACGTGGGGCTTTCGGTATCCAGGGTTGGTGGAGCAGCCCAGACCAGGGCTATGAAGCAGGTTGCGGGCCGACTGCGCCTCGACCTGGCCCAGTTCAGAGAGCTGGCAGCCTTTGCCCAGTTTGGAACGGCGGACCTGGACAAAACCACTCGCTCCCAGCTTGAGCGGGGGCAGCGCATCACCGAGATTTTAAAACAGCCCCAGTATGTTCCTATGTCCTTGGAAAAGCAGGTGTTGATTTTATACGCTGTCGTCAACGGTTTTGTGGACGATGTCCCTATAAACAAGGTGAGTGCCTTTGAAGAGGCCTTCCTCAAGTATATGGAGCAGAGACACCCTGAGATCGGGAAGCGCATAGCTCAGGAAAAGGAGCTGAAGAAGGACGTCATCGAAGTCCTTCAAAAAGCCATCCAGGAGTTCAAACAAGGCGCTAAGTATTTAGGGGACTAACGGGGTGCAGGGGTGCTTGCCCCTGCCGGGGGTTTGGGGGTGTTCCCCAAATTTTCTCTTCCCCCTCTCCTATGCCTGGGAGGGGGTCAGGGGGTGAGGTCATAAGTCTTGGCTAACATAAGGATAATAAAACGTCGAATAAGAAGCGTACAGAACACCGCCAAGATAACCAAGGCTATGGAGATGGTGGCTGCCTCTAAAATGAGGCGGGCTCAACAGCGGGTGCTCGCTGGCCGTCCCTACTCCGAGAAGATACAGGAGGTGCTGGCAGACCTGGCCGCCCAGTACCAGGAAGCGGAAGACGAGGTTCAGCCTCTCCTCCAGAAGAGGGAGGCCAAGCGCATAGAGGTGATTCACATAACGCCCGATAGGGGACTTTGCGGCGGCCTCAACTCCAGTATGAACAGGAGAACTGCCGCCTTCATTTTGGAGCAGGGCGTACCAGTAAGTCTTGTAACCGTTGGCCGGAAGGGCAGGGACTTCGTGGTGCGCTACGGGCGGGATGTTCGAGCTGTCTTCACGGATCTGGGGGATTATCCATCTCTAATAGACACCCTACCTATATCTCGCATTGTCATCGATGACTACAGCAGCGGCTTTTCCGATGGCGTCTACTTGGCGTACACCCAGTTCATAAACACGATGGTGCAGCGTCCCGTCGTCCGAAAGCTACTACCCATAGAGCCTGCGCCCATGGAGCGAAAGCAGAGAGTGGGCTATATATATGAGCCGACGAGCGTAGCTGTGCTTGGCAACCTGCTGCCTCGCTTTGTGGAGATGCAGGTCTACCATGCGCTCCTGGAGTCCATCGCCAGCGAGCAGTCTGCCAGAATGGTAGCCATGCGTAGTGCTACAGACAACGCCAATGAGTTAATCGAAGACCTTACCCTGACCTACAACAAGGCCCGCCAGGAGATGATAACCAAGGAGCTTCTTGACATCACAGGAGGGGCACAGGCCCTGGATTAGTCGTTAGACCTGAACAAGTTGAAGTTAAGGCAATAGAGTATCGGGAGGCAACGATGGCAAATGGCAAGGTGGTGCAGATAATCGGAACGGTGGTGGACGTGGAGTTCCCCGCTGAGGAGCTTCCGGAGCTTTTCAGTGCTATAGAAGTCCCCATGGACGGGAGTAAGCTTGTCCTCGAAGTACAGCAGCACATGGGAAATAACTGGGTGCGGTGCCTTGCGCTGACACCCACCGATGGTCTAAACCGTGGTGCAGAGACGATAGACACGGGCGGGCCCATCGCCGTGCCTGTGGGACGCGGTACCCTGGGAAGGCTTTTCAATGTCATGGGGGAGCCTCTGGATAACCTGGGGTCTGTGCAGGCTCAGGAATACTGGCCAATTCACCGTCTACCCCCGCCTTTTGAAGAGCAGGAGACCACCACTCAGGTGCTGGAGACCGGGCTTAAAGTCATAGACCTCATTACCCCCTTCACCAGAGGTGGCAAGATCGGGGCATACGGGGGTGCTGGTGTTGGGAAGACAGTCATCATACAAGAGCTCATAAGGAACATCGCCACCGAACACGGAGGATTTTCCGTATTTGCAGGGGTTGGGGAGAGGTCCAGGGAGGGAAACGACCTCTGGTATGAGATGAAGGCCTCGGGAGTTATAGATAAGACGGTAATGGTCTTCGGCCAGATGAACGAGCCACCAGGGGTGAGGCTGCGCGTTGCTCTTACAGGGCTCACCATGGCCGAGTACTTCCGGGACGTGGAGGGGCAGGACGTTCTTCTTTTCATCGACAACATCTACAGGTATATCCTGGCGGGGATGGAGGTCTCGGCACTCCTGGGGCGCATGCCCTCGGCGGTAGGTTACCAGCCAACCCTGGCGACGGAGATGGGTGACCTGGAGGAGCGCATCACATCCACCAAGAAGGGGTCCATAACATCCTTCCAGGCTATTTACGTTCCTGCGGACGACTACACTGACCCGGGCGTGGCAACCACCTTCGGGCACCTGGATGCAGTCGTCGCCCTGGAGCGCTCCATTGCTGAGCAGGGTTTGTATCCTGCTGTTGACCCCCTCACCTCAACCTCGAGGATCCTTGACCCGAGAGTGGTTGGTGATGAGCACTACAATGTTGCCAGAGGTGTGCAGAGAGTCCTCCAGCGCTACAGGGACCTCCAGGACATCATTGCGATTCTGGGCATTGAAGAGCTCTCCGAGGAGGACAAGCTCACTGTAGCGAGAGCGAGGAAGATCCAGCGCTTCCTGTCTCAGCCAATGTTTGTGGCTGAGGCCTTCACGGGCAGAGCCGGCAAATATGTGCCTGTAAAGGAGACGGTGCGTGGCTTCAAGGAGATTCTGGATGGCAAGCACGATGATCTTCCAGAGCAGGCCTTTTATATGGTGGGCAATATAGACGAAGCTGTGGAGCAGGCCAAGGTCATGGCCAGGTAGGCGACTCATGCCGAAGATAAAGCTCGACATTGTTACCGCAGAACAGGTGGTCTACTCTGATGAGGTGGATATGGTCGTTGCCCCGGGTGCAGAAGGGCAGTTGGGCATATTGCCCAGGCATGCCCCTCTCCTCACGACCTTGCAGCCAGGGGAGCTGCGCATAAAGAAGGGCGGTGAGGAGACGTACATGGCTATTGGTGGAGGTTTTTTAGAGGTTCTTCCTAACAAGATTGTTATTCTGGCTGACACCGCAGAGCGGGCCGAGGAAATAGACATAACAAGGGCAGAGGCGGCCAAGGCCAGGGCTGAGGAGCGCTTGAAGCTGAGTAGCGCTGATTTGGACCTGGAGCGTGCTACAGCGGCGCTGAGAAGGTCGCTGGTGAGGTTGAAGGTTGCCCAAAGGCGGAGGAGAGCCGGCCATGGAGGTCCCCTCGCCGGCGCCGGCCCATAGGATGAGTGCAACCTGAGGGCCATCACCCACGTTCACAACATCATAGACCTTTCTGTTCGTCTCACGACGTATCCCCAGCTTCTCGGCGAGTGCTTGCCGTCTGGACGCCATGGCGCCCCATATACACGAAGCGGCTGTTCCATCATGGACTCCAGCCTTTGAGGGGATCATTAGTCAGAAACCCCATGGTCTGACACCACTTGCTCCAATCCCCGGCGATCAGCCACCTGTATCCGTTTGTGTTTCACCTCGATGAGGCGTTGGCTCTGCAGCTCACTCAGGGTCTCGGTTACTGTCTGGCGTAACGTTCCTATGATGTCTCCGATCTCCTCATGGGTGTACCCGGCAACTGCTCCTGTCACGGGGTCCGTGTTTGCGATGATGAAACTAGCCAGCCTGACCTTCACCGGGCTGAAGGCAGTCTGCTCGAGTCGCTGTTCCAGTAGTCTCAGGCGATTTCCCAGGGTTTCCATTAGTCGAAGCGCCACGGCTGGACGTTCCTTAAGGAGTTGCAGAACGTCATCTTTTGTAGCTATGCAAACCAGGCTATTTTCCGTCGCCTCGGCGAAACAGTTCTGCATGCTTTGCCCCAGCAGCCCCATCTCACCGAAGACCGTGCCCGGTTCAATGCAGCGGGTCACCAAACGTTTGCCGTTGGGAGTTAACCGGTAAAGATCAACGCGGCCGGTTTTTAAGATGAACAGGCGTTCAGTGGAGTCTTCAGGCATGAAGAACACGGTTCCCGGCTTACACTCCCTAACCACCATGCTATGGAAGAGTGCTTCGACCTCATCCTGGGTGAGATCTTTGAAAACATCTACCCTCTTCAGATGCTCGACGACAGGCACAGGGGGATCCTTTCTCTGCGGCGGAATTTTCTTTCCCCATTGAAAAACCCGTTTCATATTATCCCCCCTCGCTCAGGCAGTTTGTCGGCATGCCGACATTATTATATCTCGTTGTCCAATATCATGGAAGTCGATGGAGCAACCATCAACAAGTCTGGTCTTGAAAGGAGGAAATATGGAGTTAGAAATCGGAAGGGCGGTTCTGAGCGGGCTCATCGGCACCATTGCAATGACTATGGTTATGTACATGGGCTCAATGATGGGCATGAAGATGGACATGCCCATGACGTTGGGGACTATGTTTTTCCCCAGGGGTTCGGTAGCGTGGGTGGTAGGGCTAATGATGCACCTGATGATGGGCGTTGTGTTCTTCATCATCTACGCTGTTCTATTTGCTGCCCTCGGGATCGAGTCAGGGATCATTGGTTGGAGCGCTCTGTTCGGGGCAATACACGCCCTAATGGCCGGCGCTGCCTTTGGCATGATGCCATCGGTTCACCCGAGGATGGCTACGGAGCCGAAGTCGTCGCCAGATACGGTGTCCGCGCCAGGTTACTTTGGTGTTAAGATGGGGATGATGGGCCCGCTGGCGCTTATTGTTGTCCACGTGATCTATGGGCTAGTCGCAGGATCCATCTACGCGGCATGAAACCCCTAGTAAAGACCGAGCTTATGGAGGTGCCCAATGGCAAAGCCAGTTAGCGTATCAGATGCGACTTTTGAGAGTGAGGTGTTGCAGGCAGAGACACCGGTATTGACCGACTTCTGGGCCGATTGGTGCATGCCCTGCCGCATGGTCGCCCCTCTTGTAGAGGCGGCAGCAAAGGAGTACGCGGGGCGGCTGAAGGTAACGAAAGTGAATGTGGACGCCAACTCCCAGACCGCTGCCGCCTACGGCATTCGAAGCATTCCGACTCTCCTCCTATTCAAGCGAGGAAAGGTTGTGTCTCAGATAATAGGAGCTGTACCCCTTGCGGCTTTGAAATCACGGATAGAAACCGTGCTTGCAGCGGAGGACTAGATAGCGACCATCGAACCACATACCTCCTCAGAAAGGAACATGCGCTGCTGTGGCTAAGAGGGTGTCCGTGTTGTAGAGGAGACCTGCTTTACGCTGTACGAGACCCGAATTTACATATAAGGAGGAACAAATGTTGAAGCTGATTTCTGGAGGTTGGAGTTCCAGATGGATGCTGGCACCTCTGGTTGTTGGGGCGCTATTTGCATTCGCTGCGTGCAGCCAGGGTGTGTCTAAAGAGGAAGCTGCGGCAAAAGACCGCCAGATCCAGGACCTTCAGACGCAGTTGGCGAGTGTGCAGCAAGACAGCACGTACTGGAGGCAGCTCACGGCTTTGATGCCGCCGGTGGAACTTAGATCTATGACCGACCACCGCGCCTACATGCTCCCCAGTGGAGTTCTTCTGGCACTCCACTTTGACGACATGGATCTTAACCAGGCCAAGAACCTCAACTGGGTCGCCTGGGGAGTTCCGGGGAGGTTCTGCAAGCAGGATCAGGAGCGTCTTGAGAAGCAGTACGGGGCTGGATTTACTCACTTCCACGACCTGAAGGGCGATACCCACGGAGGGGCCCCAGGCGCGGAAGGGGTGTGGTTTGTCCATGTGGCGGTGCGCGAGTTTGATGCCCCTTGGGGCCACGTGAAGCCCGGTGTGGACGCTAACTTCATGCCCACTCCGGCGCCAAGCTGCCCTGCCTAGGACTCACCGGCCACCCCGGCATCACCGAGCCATCAAGTCGGAGCCTGGACAATACCTTGCCCGGGCTCCGACGGCTGCAAATGGTTCCACGGGCTAACGGCGCAACGAACCCTGGTATGGGATAGGGACGAGATAAGGGGCTGCACTTCCAAATGAATAAGGAATCCACCCCCAAACCGAGCATCTGATCTTCTCTTAGCACGAGACCGTAACGTTGGCACTCCATATCGCAACTCCTATAACACAACTGAGGCTTGCCTTAGTGTCTGAGGCTCATCGCCGGAGAGAAATGCTGACAACTACCTTATCCGTGCTCAGGTCGATTACCGAAATGCTCTCGCTCTCCTTGTTTGTTACATACGCAAACCTGTCGTCCGGGGTGATGACAATGGCTACTGGCTCCAGCCCAACATCGTCAATTCGTCCAATGACTTTGCCGGTAGACACATCCAGAATAGCTACGTAGAAGGCGTCGCCACACGGAATGTAAGCCCGCAAACCGTCTGAAGTGAAAGCAATGTCGCTAGGATGTACTCCTCTGGTGGCCCATACGTGTCTGGCGTCGCCTCCCAAGTTGATTGTCCTGACTACCGTGTTGCTTGCCACTTCCACAACGTTCACATGGTCCGGCGATGTCTCCCAATAGACGTATGCACCGTCCGGGCTTACTACCAGCATATCGAACCGGCCATTCGTGCCTGTTGTCCCAACTGGTGGCTCAATGGTGGCAATAACCTGATCGTTCTCCGTGTCTATTACTGTCAGGCCGCCCCGGTCATACGGGTTGTTTTGACGGGAGACATAGGCACGACGGCCATCAGCAGTGGTAACGACCATTTGCGGCCACCATCCTACGTTTATTCTCTTAGTGACGGCTGACGCTGCCAAGTCCACCACGTATACAAATTCATCCCGAACATCCGTGATATAAGCCTTTTCTCGACCCGGCACAAGCGCAACGTCATAGGGACCTTTGACTTTGTAGCCCAGAGGAATCTCTCGGATCACCCTGTTCGTAGCTACTTCTATCTGCAAGAGCCTGTCAGCCGACACCGCATAAAGAAATCGTCCATTCGGCTCCAGGTATGGATTCCGGGGGTATGAGTTTCTGATGATTTCATCCACGACGGTATTCGTAGCAGTGTCTATCACGAACAAGCTCGATCTGGCTCCAGGTGTGACGGCTTCACTACTAACATATGCTCTTTTGCCGTCCGGAGTGATCGAAATCTCGTAGACCAGGGTCATTACCGGGTTGAATTCGATGAGCCGCGTCATGCGATGGGTTGCAAGATCCGCCACGAGTATGGCGTCAGCATCCCATCCCGTTATATACAGCTTGGCTCCATCTGGGGCAATGGTCATATCTCTCAAGTCGCTCCTTCGCCATTCTTGCCCATTGGCCAGTATCTTGCCCCATTGGATCTCTCCAACTACAGCATTGCCGGTGAGATCTATCTCAAAAACCTGCTTGGCCGCAAAAGTTGACACGTAGCCCCCCTTTCCATCGGGAGACAGCCGCATTGCTATAGGACCCCCCATAACCTCTATTTCTGCGGTCACCGACCTTTCGGACGGATCTATTACGTAGATCTTGTTTGCTCCTTCTTCTGGGCGCTCGTAGCTAGTGTTCGTGATGCCACTCGTTAAGTAAAGCTTGCGGTCGTCAGCGGACATCGTGAGTAGACCCTGATTGGATAAGTTCTTACCCAAGTCAAAGCGGTCACTAAGCGAGTTTGTGGCAGCGTCAATAACGTAGATTCGTCCCCCTCCGGCCTGGCTTGCCGCATAAACCCTGTGGCCGTCGCGAGAGACTGCAAGTGTATAGGTCTGGTCCCCCTTTTCCAAGAGGATAGTGCCTACCACAGTGTCTGTATTCGGGTCGATCACTGCCAGTCGGTCCCAGCCCAGATCTGCATAGGCAGTTTGTCCGTCCGGCGCAAACGCTACATCATGGACAAAATGCCCCAGGTCTATGGTCGTTACTACACGGTTGACCCTGGTGTCAATGACTGAGATGTTGTCGCTCATCATGTTGGCGACGTAAATCTTGCCACCATCAGGGGTGATGGCCAGGCGAAAGGGCCAGCTACCACGGGATTCTCCTTCCCAAAGGTCAATTACGTCTGTAATTACATCAGTCTTCGTGTCTATCACGAACACATTGTGCGTACCCATGGCGCTCACGTACAACCGTGAGCCATCAGGAATAATGACCAGATCCGAGGGTAGATTTCCGCGTCTTTCCGGTGGAAGTGGGGTAGGTGTACGGGTCGGCGTTACTGTAGGCAAAAGAACTGGCGTGGGGAAAGTCGTAGCAGTAGAAGTCGGTGTGGGCGTCCGGGTAGCTGTTTGAGTGGGCTCAGGTATGGGGCTCGGTGTCTCAGTTGGCGAAGATGGCTCGGTGTATACAGGAGCAGGCGTTTCCGCTGGCGGCTGTGTGCAGCCAGCAAGTAGTGCGAGGACAAACAGCAGGATAGCTGGGAAATTCCTCTTCATTCTGTCCTGCATGCCAGTTTTTCCTATCATAGAAGAAATAGGGGGTAGCTCATGCCGGGGTCGCGCTCCCCGCCGTTAGCCCGGCAAAAATAAAGCTCCCCGAACAGAACTCGAACCTTTCCGTTTGACGAACTGGAACGTTATATCCAAGAGAAGTTAAAAGACTAAAACTTCCCTCTTTTCCCCTCAGGTCTCTTTCCTGCCAGCTCCAGATTCTTCAGGTGGAAGGTCATCGTCTGGAGCGCCAGGACAGGGTCTACATTGCGCACCTTTACATCTCCGGGTATCTGTGGGGATACGGGTGCATAGTTCAGGATGGCTTTTACGCCGCACTGAACCAGCCTGTCAATCACCCTCTGGGCTTCGGAGGCTGGCACAGCCACGATAGCTATGGATATTGCATCCCGCTTTATTGCATCCTCCAGCTCGGATATGTCCCGAACCCTGATGCCGTCGACCCGTTTGCCAATTTGGTTGGTATCGACATCGAAGGCAGCCACTACTCTGAACCCAGCCGGTGTGAAACCCGGGTAGCTCAAAATAGCTCGTCCAAGGCGTCCTACCCCCACGAGCACGGCCGACCATTCCCTTTCGAGGCCAAGAATCTGGCGAAGTTCGCCCAACAGGTATGACACAGTATATCCCTTGCCCTGCTTACCAAATCTCCCGAAATAGCTCAGGTCTTTTCTGATTTGAGCAGGTGTTATTTGCAGCAACTCTCCCAGTTCTTGGGAGCTTATCACCCCTGCGCTTTCATCTTGGAGCCTGGAAAGGGCGCGAACGTAGAGGGGCAAACGAAGGACAACTACCTCAGGGATCTCACTTACCATTTCTCACCTCCATGGAGTTCATAACTAGGAGGCCTGATATCGCAAAAATCTCTGTAAAGCCCGAGGATGGCACAATTTTAATATCTCTTCGCTGGGACGTCAACGGGATTGTGAAAACCTGCATAAAGCGGGCGAAGCGGCAGCACAATAAAATGTTGCATTTTGAAAGATTATGTAGTATAGTTACCTCCGTGGTACGTGCTTGGCTTCGTGCCGGTTTCTGGGCTCTTGGTGGCCCATCCAGGGTCTTGAGCCGCAAACTGCATAGAAGACTAATGGCGACCAACAGTTTCTAAGGAGGACCTTGGATGACACTTGCGGACAAGACCTTGACGTGTAAGGATTGCGGAGCCCAGTTCGTTTTCACGATCGGGGAGCAGGAATTCTATGCTAGGCATGGACTTCAGAACGAGCCACGCCGCTGCCCAGAATGCCGCTCAGCCAAGCGCAACGTACGCGACGGAGGATCCTATTCGAGAGGGCCCCGGGAGACGACTCCAGCCGTGTGTGCAACATGTGGCAAGGACTTTGAGCTTCCCTTTGTGCCCAGGCTGGGCAGGCCCGTGTATTGCCCAGAATGCTTCCAAAAAGCAAAAGTATAGAGCCAAGCTTCTAGTAGCAAGCCAAAGAGATCGAGACGTTTTACTCCTTGACTGGTAGTAGGCGTCTCGTTCTCTTTTCCAGTGCCCCCGCCAGAGGGGGTACCCCTCTGGACCCCCACAATGAGGCCCGAGTATCCGTACGCTGATTTACGCAAGCAAGTGCTAGCAGCCGCTTTTCTATGAGGTCGAGGCTATGACCATAGCTTTGCTTAGACCCATAGGCCCTCCGTATGAGTGTAGAGCAGATGCATCTGGCATTTGTCTTGCAACTATCTGTTGCATTGACTTACAATGTAGGGGCTCTATTTTTAGCGCGTCTGATTTTTTCAGGGAGGTCCCATGAATATAGGAGCATGCATTGTAAGGCTTCGCCTGCCTGAGAACCAGTCCCTTAAGGGGAAGAGGCAGGTGCTGAGGTCCATCACCACCAGGGTACGCAACAAGTTTAACGTGTCTGTGGCCGAGGTGGACGATAATCATCTATGGCAGATTATGACTTTGGGAATAACCTGCGTCAGCAACGACTCTCGCCATGCTAATGAGATGCTCTCAAAGGTGGTTGACTACATCGACGCAATTCGCGGAGATGCTCAGATACTGGACTTCCAGATGGAATTGATGAACGCCCTGTAGTAGAAGCTGATTGACGGGTTACTATGCACACGGCAGCTTTTCTAAAGTACCTTCAAACCCTTCCTGCATACAAAGGGCAGATGGTTCATGTGGATAACATTCCACCGAGAAGGGCGCGCTGCGGCAAACCAAAGGTGGACCTGCATCCTGCTCTGAAGAAGGCCCTGGAAGAGGCGGGAGTGTCCTCCCTGTACAGCCATCAGACCCTGGGGATAAATGCCCTTCTTTCCGGCAAAAATGTGATCGTTGCCACTGGCCCAGCCAGCGGGAAGAGTCTTGTTTATAACGTGCCGGTGCTGGATACCATCCTTTCAGATAGGCGTGCGAAGGCTTTCTACCTTTTCCCCACCAAGGCGTTAGCCCAGGACCAGCTTCGTGCCCTGCAAAAGCTAACAAGAGAAATCCCTGAGATGGGGCAGGTACTGACTGCCACCTTTGACGGCGACACACCCTACGAAGAGCGTGGGGAGATAAGAAGGTCAGCCCGGATTGTTCTCACCAACCCTGATATGCTCCACTTGGGCATTCTACCTAATCACCGTCAGTGGGCTGGGTTTTTGAGGGGCCTGAGGTTTGTTGTTTTGGATGAGGCTCATATTTACAGAGGAGTGTTTGGCTCGCACGTAGCCAACGTGTTGAGGCGCCTAAGGCGTCTTTGTTCTCATTACGGCTCAGAGCCTCTGTTTGTGCTATGCTCAGCCACTATAGCCAACCCACAAGAACATGCTGAGTCTCTTACAGGGCTTCCTTCTGAGGTGGTGAATGGGGATGGCTCGCCTTATGGCGGCAAAGACTTTGTTCTCTGGAATCCTCCTGTTATAGATGAGAGGAGAGGCACCCGCCGCAGCGCTAATTCAGAAGCCGCCTTCCTCTTTTCAGAGCTGGTCAAGAAGGGTGTTCGCACCATCACCTTCGCTAGGACCAGGCGGCTTGTCGAGTTGATCTATCTATATACCAAGGGCGAGCTCAGAAGAGGAAGTGGACGGCT
Source organism: Chloroflexota bacterium (assembly GCA_016190815.1). Classification (GTDB taxonomy): domain Bacteria; phylum Chloroflexota; class Dehalococcoidia; order JACPPT01; family JACPPT01; genus JACPPT01. The sequence continues at coordinate 4,146 of JACPPT010000050.1, read as the reverse complement.
GGCCGAACGCATCAGACCATACCGGGCTGGATATTTGCCTGCGGAGCGAAGGAAAATAGAGCAGGCGCTTTTCAAAGGGGAGCTTCTGGGAGTCTCGGCCACAAATGCTCTGGAGCTGGGAATAGATGTAGGCGACCTGGACGCTACGGTTATCACAGGCTACCCTGGCAGCATAGCCAGCGCCTGGCAACAGGCTGGCAGAAGCGGAAGGCGGGGGCACCGCTCTCTTAGCTTTCTCATAGGCGTGGACAACCCCCTTGACCAGTATTTCATGCGCCACCCCGAGGCATTTTTTGGAAGGCCTTTGGAGAGTGCTCTGGTCTCTCCTGGGAATCCATATGTCTTAAAGCCACACCTTCTCAGCGCTGCCTACGAGTGGCCTCTCACCCAAAAAGATGCCTCTCTCTTCCAGGGTGACTATGAAAAGGCGACTTCAGAGCTGGTTGAGGAGGGCCTTCTTCGGGAGAGGGAGGGACGTTTCTACCTTTCTCCTTCTATAAGTTATCCAGCGGAGGGCGTGAACATACGCTCCACATCCCAGAATTCCTATTCCATTGTGGAGGGGGAGAAAGGGGTTCTTTTGGAGACGGTGGAGCCGGCTGTAGCCTTCTTCCAGATTCACCCAGGAGCCATATACATTCACCAGGGGGAGTCCTATCTTGTTACAGAGTTGAATTTGACCAGCCGGGTCGCCAAGGTTGTACCCACCGACCTCCCACATTACACGCAGACTATGGACACGACAGACCTCAGGATATTGGAGGTGCTTAAGGAGAGGGAGATTGGAAGCGCAAAGGTCTATCTCGGAAGGGTGGACGTTTCCACATCTGTGGTGGGTTTCAAGAGAAAGAAACAGTTCACCGACGAGGTCATAAGTCAGGAAATTTTAGACCTGCCACCAAATTCCTTTCCGACAGTGGCCCTCTGGTTTGATATACCCGAAGGAACCGTTCAAAGGCTTGCCGGTGCTGGCCTGGACCTGGCCGGGGGGCTACACGCGGCGGAGCACGCCTCCATAGGTCTTCTACCCCTGTTCGCTCTCTGCGACCGGAACGACATTGGGGGGGTATCGACACCAGTTCATCCAGATACAGGGAAGCCTCAGATCTTCATCTATGATGGGCATCCCGGCGGCATAGGAATCGCTGAGAAGGGCTACGAGGTGGTGGAGAGGCTCTTACAGTATACCCTCAGCCTTGTTACCGAATGTCCCTGCGAGGGCGGTTGCCCAAGCTGTATACAGTCGCCCAAGTGTGGAAACAACAACGAGCCCCTGGATAAGGCGGCAGCCAAGGTCATTCTAGAGGGCCTCGTGGGGCGTCGAAGCATACTCTATTAAGCCCTGGGGGGAAATGCATGGAGCCCAGGTTTGTTGTAGATACCAATGTAGGCAAGCTAGCCAAGTGGCTCAGGATAATGGGATACGATGCCCTTTTCCCCAGGGGCGCTGATGACGATGAACTTGTGCGCATCGGTCTCAGAGAGAAGAGGGTGGTTCTTACCAGGGATACTCACATCTTGAAGAGGCGTGTTGCTACCACTGGACAGCTACGAGCCATCTTGATCAATGGGGATAATGTAAGAGAGCAGATTAAACAGGTGGTAAGAGCACTGAACCTTGGATTAAGTAGCAGGGCCTTCTCTCTGTGCATAAATTGCAACCGCACGCTTCAGCCCAAAGCTAAAGAGGAAGTACGCAGCTTGGTGCCGCCGTATGTATTTCAGACCAAGGCTGAGTTCATGGAGTGCCCCAGTTGCCACAAGATTTATTGGCAGGGCACCCACTGGCAGAGGATGGAGGAGGAGCTGACAAAGATCAAGGAAGGCGCAGGTTGAAAAGAGCAGCCTTTATCTATGATGATGCCCTATCCAGGCACATCCTCAGAGAAAACCATGTGCTTGTCCCCAGCCGCCTTCGCTACGCTTATGAGCTTCTGGAGGCCTATGGTGCTTTCAATGAGCCTGGTTCCATTTTAGTGCCGCCTAGGCCTGCCACCGACGAGGAGGTACTCACATTTCATACGCCTGCCTATTTACAGGCGGTGAAAAGCCTGAGCCGAGGTGAGAGTATTTATGACCCAGAGGTCTATAATTTCAGCGAGGAGGGGGACAATCCCCCCTTCAAAGGCATGTATGAAGCCTCGGCTCTTTCCGCTGGCGCTTCCCTGGTGGCGGCGGAGATTGTAGCCGATGGCAAAGTGGATGTGGCATTCAACGCCGCGGGCGGACTTCACCATGCGGCCCCGGGCTACGCCTCTGGCTTCTGCATTTTCAATGACCCTGTGATAGCTATAAAGCACCTCCTCAAGAGGGGCTTTATAGTGGCCTACGTGGATATAGATGCCCATCATGGGGATGGGGTTCAGGACGCCTTTTACGATACGAAGGCGGTCCTCACCATATCTCTTCACGAGTCGGGGATGTTTCTTTTCCCGGGGACAGGCCGCGTCTCGGAGGTGGGGGTGGGAGAGGGCAAGGGATACTCCGTAAACGTGCCTCTGGCTCCCTACACCGATGACGAGGTATACCTCTGGGCCTTTGGGGAGGTGGTTCCACCTCTGATAAGGAGCTTCAACCCCGATGTCCTTGTGACTCAGTTGGGCATAGACACCCATTTCCTTGACCCCATCACCCATCTCAGACTCAGCACAACGGGGTATATCCAGGTGGTGAGGGGGCTCAGCCAGCTTTCCTCCAGGTGGGTGGCGCTGGGGGGCGGTGGCTACGATGCCGGCGTTGTTGCCAGAGGGTGGACTCTAGCATATGGCATTATGATAGGGAAAGACTGGCCCGATGAGATACCTGAAGACTACCAGCAACGCTACGGACTGAAGAAGCTGAGGGATGCCGAGACGCTGGCCGTGGATGAAAGGCAGCGGGAGCAGGCGAGGCGATTTGCCGAGCAGAGCGTTAGCGATATAAGAAGGGCCATCTTTCCCCTGCACGGTCTTTGATGGCCCTTCTTCGCAAGCGATACCTGTAGCCCGATTGTTGAGCTACTGGCAAGCCTGCAAGGTTCTAGTCTTCAATTTCCAGCTTGATCAGCTCGGAGTTGGTAGGGTTGAATTTGACCTCCACTTCCATGCCAACTTGCAGACCTTCCAGGGTACCCACGCCGTCAAGCTCAAACCTGGTTGATGCCGTAACCTTGTAGATAGCCTCGATTCCATTCCTGGAACGAATTGTTATGGTGTTGGCATCCTTGTTGATAGCGGTGATTGTGCCCTTGAACTTGGCTTCAGCTTCGGCTTCGTCAGGAGCGTCGGTCTCCACCTCCAGAGCAAGCAGAGAGCCATCGGCCTGCAGCACAAACTCAACCTTGGCTAACACACCAACCGCAAGCCCATTATCGAGGGCTGTATCGGCGTCTATCTTGAAGGTTTTGCCTCCGACAACCACCATGTCCGCCGTCAACGCCTCTATCACGCCGGTGAGGGAGGAATCCTCACCTACCTCAGCTTCTCTCTGTCTAACCTCGTCCCTCTGCCTATCCTCAATCTTGATCTCCAAGGCCTTCTTGGTTTCCACGTCGTATTTGGCTTCTACTTCCTGACCTTCCCGCAGGGAGGCAAAGGAGGCCGAGTCGCCGTGTCTCGCTTTGAACCTGGTTGTCTCCGTCACCTCCAGGGTAACGTCCACCCCATTCTCTGCTGTGATGGTCAAGGTCTTCTTATCGTTGTCCACCGCCTTTATGTCGCCTTCCACCTTAGCGTGGCGAGCTTTGACAGCCTTGACCTTATTGTCCCTGTCTGTTTCGAGGGTGACCTGAGCGCCTTCCTCAAAAGAGGCGTTGCCAACCGCCTGGCGAAGAGTTTCGACGTTGACGTCATTGAGATTAAAGGTAATGGTTCCCCCGTCCTTTAGCGTCACCGTGACCTCTCCTGAGATGCTGTCCACGTCTTGTAGAACGCCTTCGAGCTGTGCACGCGCAGATGGCGAACAAGCTACAAAGGTCAGGACTCCCAGACCTGCAAGTATCGCTGCAATGAGATACCTCCATCGTTTCTGCATTGTACACCTCCATTGTTGATTACCCTTTCATTTGTATAACGTTGGTCAGGTCAGCATGTCAGGAGGTCATGCCAAATGCTTGGCCAAACCATGAGGGCACGGGGAGCTTTTCCTGTTACGGAATCGTTACCGTTT
>JACPPT010000049.1 GCA_016190815.1 Chloroflexota bacterium | reverse complement strand
CGGGCCAAGCTGTCCGTAAAGCCCCAGAATCTGCATCCCAACGTGGGCTACCCTCTGCCCCAGCTCGCTTCCGAAGGCCTTGGCCATGGAGGCCTCGTAGTTGGGCACAACGCCTTTGCTCTGGAGCCAGGCGACCCTGTAGGAAAGCATTCTCCCTGCCTGGAATTCGATGGCAAGCTCTGCCAGGCGTTGGCGAACGAGGGGGTTTTGAGCCAGAGGTCGTCCGTTGCGTTTCGTTTCATTGACATAACGCACAAGCTCCTGTAGAACCAGGAGGTTTTCCGTAACCCTTTCTATGCCTGAGCGCTCGAAGTCTAGATTTGCCATTAGTACATACCAGCCCCTGTTCTTCTCCCCCACCAGGTTCCTCTTGGGCACGCGGAGGCTGTCGAAGTAGACCTCGTTGAATCTTCCGCCTGCCATCGTCCAGAGGGGACGGACAGTGATGCCCGGACTCTTCAAATCCACAAGGAGGATGCTGATACCTTTGTGCTTTGGGGCATTGGTGTCGGTCCGGGTGGCCAGCCATATCCAGTCAGAAACATGAGCGCCACTGGTGTAGATCTTCTGTCCATTTACAACGAAGTCATCGCCGTCCTCGACCGCCCTTGTCTGAAGGGATGCGAGGTCGGAGCCAGCCCCCGGCTCGGTGTAGCCTATGCAGAAGCATATGTCCGCCTGAGTTATTTTGGGGAGGAACTCCTTTTTCTGCCAGTCTGTCCCGTGGAGGATGATACTGGGCCCCATCTGGCGTTCGGAGGTGTGGTGATAGGCTGTGGGTGCCTGGCGATATGTCATCTCCTCGTTGTAGATGAGTCGCTCGATGTACCCCAGCCCCAGGCCTCCATACTCTTTGGGCCACGCTATTCCGATCCATCCCTTCTTGGCGAGCTTCTTGGAGAACTCCTTATTGAAGCTCCCTTCCTCTGGGTGGGCCATCATCTCGGCCCGCATCTCTGGCGTGAGCTCCTTCTTGAGGAAGTCTCCTATTTCGGCTCTGAACCTCTCCTGCTCTGCGGTGAAACGGAAGTCCATTACAGCCCTCCATTAAACTTGAAAATCAGGCTTAAGCTTTTGCACCTCTTCCATAAGGGCGTCGAGGAAGTCCTCTTCCTCCACAACGCGTACCTTTCGTCCCTTGCGAAAAATGACGGCGCGCCCCTTACCTGCGGCGATGCCCACATCGGCGTCTCTGCCCTCGCCTGGCCCGTTCACCTCACACCCCATAACAGCCACCTTAACCTTCGTGTCCTTAAGCCCCTTGAGACGACTGTCCACGAGGTTGGCCAGGGAAACTATGTCCACATCGGCCCTACCACAACTGGGACAGGCTATGAGGGTAGTGCCTCTTTCCCTTAGATTCAAGGACTTGAGGATTTCGTAAGCTACGTCCACCTCTTCGCAAGGATCGCCTGCCAGGGATACCCTGATCGTGTCGCCTATGCCCATAGAGAGGAGCACACCTATCCCCACAGCGCTGCGAACGGCGCCAGACTTTGGAGTGCCCGCCTCCGTTATGCCTATGTGTAGAGGGTATGGAACGAGCTGAGCGATTCGCTGGTATGCTTCGACTGTGGTGGGGACATCAAAGGCCTTGAGAGAGACCTTGATGAGGTCGAAGTTGAGGCTTTCGAGAATGCCTATTTCCCAAAGGGCGGCATCAACCATTCTGTCCACCACGGTAGGGTTTGGTCCCAGGTCTTTGTATGGCTTTGGCGGAAGGCTTCCAAAGTTAACCCCTACCCTTATGGGGACCTCCCTTTTCTTAGCTGCTTTGACAATGAGCTTTACGTTCTCAGGGTCTCGGATATTGCCCGGGTTCAGGCGCAGGCCGTCAACGCCACCCTCCAGGGCCAGGAGGGCGAGCTTGTAATGGAAATGGATGTCTGCTATGAGGGGGATTTTTATCTGACGCTTTATTTCGGGTAACGCCCTTGCTGCCTTCGAATCTGGAACCGCGACTCTGACGATCTCGCAGCCGTGCTCCTCTAGCTCACGAATCTGTTTGACAGTGGACGCGACATCGTGTGTGGTGGTCTTGGCCATGGACTGGACGACTATAGGTGCGTTGCCCCCCACGGTTACGGAGCCTATTCTTATGGCTTTGGAGACCCTGCGAGCTATCATCTGACCAAACTTTCGCCCCTTAAGATTCTCAGGATGTCGAAGTAGCTAATTATAACAATAATGGTAAGAAGGGCTATGAACCCGATGAAGTGCGCCAGGGCCTCTTTCTCTGGAGGTATTCGCTTGCCTTTTCTAATACCCTCTATGGCGACAAAGAGAACGCGGCCTCCATCCAGCATGGGTATGGGTAGGATGTTCAAAATAGCCAGGTTCAGGCTCAGAAGGGCCGTGAATTCTAGAAGGGCTGTGAATCCTACGCTCGCCACCTCGCCCGTCATCTGAGCTATGCCAATGGGTCCCGCCACCTGAGGAGCGCTTGCACCGATCATCCATCTGTATATCTCGTTCTTTGTCAGGATGAGGGTCTCTCCGGTTCGACGAACTCCCATAGGAATAGCCTGCCACAGCGGATAAGACTGGGTGATAATGTGACCGTTTTTCGTTTCGACTCGGATGCCTGTCGCCCCTTGATCCTGGGGTGGCTTCCACCTTGGCGTCACCCTTGTGGTTGATGGAGTGGAGTCTCTGAGAACGAGCATATCTATTGGGGAGCCCAGGTTGAGGTGAATGTTGTATGCAGCATCCTGGGAACTCAGTATGTCTTTTCCGTTTATCTTGAGTATGACGTCCCCCTCTTTAAGGCCTGCTATCTCGGCAGGGGAGCCGGGCACAACGCTGGTGATCATAGCGTCGCCAGCCACGACTTCCTGTGGAATCGCGTATATCGCTGAGAAGACCACAAGAGGTATGAGGGCGTTCATAATTGAGCCAGCGCTGAGCACCAGTAGTCTTGTCCCTACGCCCTTGCTGGCGAGGCCCCTGGGCTCCATGGGGTCTTCCTCCCCCGCCATTTTCACAAATCCACCCAGAGGAAGGAGGTTCAGGGAGTATTGCGTCTCCCCCCTCTTTATGGCGAAGAGGCGCGGAGGCATGCCCAGGCCGAACTCCTTGACCATTATCCCCGCTCGCTTGGCAGTTATGAGGTGCCCAAGCTCGTGGGCTATCACCAGGAAGCCCAGAACGAATATGAACGCTAGGACGGTAAGCACAGCTACGTTGGCCTCCAATGGGATGCGAACTCCCTGGCCCACTCATCCGCTGCAAGGATATAGTCCAGGGATGGGCTTCTTTGCGGTCTGTGCTGTGACAGGGCATCCTCCACCAATTTGGGAATGTCTGTAAAGGTGATGCGGCGGGATAGGAAGAGGTCCACTGCCACCTCGTCTGCGGCGGCAAGCACAGAAGGATAGGTATCCCCCTTCTTACCAGCGTCTAAGGCAAGCTGGAAGCAGGGGTATCTGTTGCTATCAAGGCTTTCAAAGGTGAGACTTCCTGTGGCTGCAGGGCTAAACGTGGGGTGGCTGTCGCTTGGCCATCTCTCAGGATAGGAAAGAGCGTACTGGATGGGGAAACGCATATCTGGTGGGCTTAACTTTGCCTTGACGGAGCCATCCACGAACTCGACAAAGGAGTGCACAATGCTCTGTGGATGAATGACCACGTTTATCCTATCGTAGGGGACATCAAACAGCCAGTGGGCTTCGATGACCTCCATACCCTTGTTCATCAGGGTGGCTGAGTCTATGGTAACCTTTTTCCCCATCTTCCATGTCGGGTGTCTCAGGGCCTCCTCCGGAGAGACGGAGGCAAGCTCTTTTAGAGGGCGTGCTCTGAACGGTCCACCGGAGGCCGTGAGGGTTATCTTTGCTACGTTCCTCTCCTCGCCATGGATGCATTGCCATATGGCGCTGGGCTCGCTATCCACCGGCAATATTTTTGCCCCCCTGCTATGGGCCTCAGAGAGGACTAGCCCTCCTGCCATTACAAAGACCTCTTTGTTGGCAAGGGCAACGGTTTTGCCGGCAGAGATGGCAGCAAGAGTTGGAGCGAGGCCCGCTTTGCCGGTTGTTGCCACCATCACCAGTTCTACCTCAGGGTGGCTTGCCATCTCCTCCATAGAAAAGGCCGTCCATCCCCCCCTCGGCAATTCATTTCTACTGTTCTGGAAGGAGACAAATTTTGGCTTGAACTCCAGGACTTGCTCAGCGAGCAGCTCCATGTTCTTGCCGGCGGCCAAACCTATCACCTGGAACTTTTGCGGGTAGGCTCGCACCACCTCCAGGGTTTGTCTGCCAACGGAGCCTGTCGAGCCAAGTATGGCCAGTTTTTTCACCTTATCACCCATAGTAGATAATAATACAATACGACTGTGGTGAAAACAACGGAATCCAGGCGGTCAAGGATGCCGCCGTGTCCAGGTATGAGATGGCTGGCGTCCTTGACTCCGGCGCTTCTTTTTAGCGCCGATTCACAGAGGTCGCCCAGTTGGCCGAAGATGCCCACCAGGGCTCCGATGATCAAAGCGTGGGTTAGGGAGATGTCCAGTTTCAACAGCCAGGCCAGTACAGGGCTGGCTAGAAAAGACCCCGCGAAACCGAAGAAAGCGCCTTCCCAGGTCTTCTTGGGGCTTATGGCGGGTGCCAGAAGATGTTTGCCCAAGGCCCTGCCCGAATAGAAGGCGCTTGTGTCCGAGGCAAAAGTTGAGAACAGGGACAGGATCACCCACTCCCCGCCCTGGGGCAGGTTCCGCAGCAGGATCAGGTGGCTGAGGGTCCATCCCAGATAGAATATGGCTGCGAACGACCATGCCCATCTGGAGATGGCGTTTTCTCTTTGGCCTGGAAGCAGTATCCAGACCAGGGAAAGAAGAAGGAGCGACGAAACTAGCGGGGCGGTGGTGCGGGGGTCCCTGGAGTGGGCATTCAGAAGAAAGAGTATGACGCCCAAGCTCCCCAGCACGAGAAGGGGGCGCTTCTTATTCAGAGGTATTAGTGCGAAAAACTCCCAAAGCCCCAGCAGGGCTGCTACCGCTACGACGACGGAGAAGACAGGTTCTCCAACCCATATGACAACAAGTACTACGGGAACAAGTACCAGGGCGCTCAATACTCGCTGTCGCATCTTCTTCACCAACTAGTGTTTCTGGGGGGCTTTGCGGGGACGCTGTTTTCATTCCTCAGAGCCAAGGCCTCCGAAGCGCCTCTTTCGCTGGCTATAGGACAGGAGGGCTTTTCGAACATCCTCTTCGCAAAAATCCGGCCAGAGGGTTGGAGTGAAATAATATTCGCTGTAGGCTGTCTGCCAGATTAGAAAGTTACTGAGCCGCATTTCGCCGGCGGTTCGGATTATGAGGTCTGGATCGGGGAGGTTGTGGGTGTAAAGGTATCTGCCTATTAGCTCCTCATCAATTTGCTCTGGGAGGACGTCTGCCTCAACTATGCGCTTAACAGCTTCCGCAATCTCAGCTCGCCCTCCATAGTCAAAGGCCACACTCACTGTCATACGGCTGTTATCCTTGGTGACTTCGCTGGCGTGCAGGATATCCTCTTGAAGGCTTTTCGGTAGCCTGTCCAACCTCCCCAGGTGCAGGAGTCGAACGCCCTGCTTGTGAAACGTCCTGGTTTCTTTCCGTATGACTCCCCTCAGTATTTGCAGAAGGCCTTTTACCTCTTCTTTGGGCCGTTTCCAGTTCTCGGTGGAGAACGCGTACAGTGTCAGATATTTTGTCCCGTATTTGGCAAACGCCTCTATGACCCGGAGGATGTTTTGTGTGCCGGCTATGTGCCCCTTAAGACGAGGCATACCCTTTTTTTTGGCCCACCTGCCATTCCCATCCAGGATTATGGCCACGTGTTCGGGCGTGGGATAAACTTTTGGCTCTGCGGGAGGAGGTTCCGCCGACTCAAGGGCTGCTGTTTTTGGCTTTTCGGTATTCAGTATGTTTTTCAAACTTCCATAAGCTCAGCTTCTTTAGCCTTGCCTATCTCATCACCTTCCAGAACGTATTTGTCGTGGAGCTTTTGGAGCAACTCCATCGCTCGCTTGTTATCATCCTGGGAGATCTGCTTGTTTTTTTCCAGCACCCTCAGTTCCTCTACGGCGTCTCGCCTTACATTTCGGATGGCCACTCGATGCTCCTCCACCCTTTTGTGTACAAGGCGGGTCAGGTCCCTTCTGCGCTCTTCGTTGAGGGGTGGGATGGGTATCCTGATCACAGTGCCGTCGTTGGATGGGTTGAGGCCCAGGCTGGACTTGAGAATGCTTTTCTCAATGCCAGTCAGGATCTGTCTGTCCCAGGGCTGTACGACTATGAGCCGTGGCTCGGGAGTGGAGATGGAGGCTATCTGGTTTAATGGTGTAGGAACGCCATAGTAGTCCACTTGAAGATGCTCCACGAGGGCAGGGCTGGCTCGACCTGTTCGAAGGGTAGCAAGCTCTTTCTTTAGAGCCTCCACCGCCTTCTTCATTTTGCTGTCTGAGTTGGAGATGACATTTTCTATCATAGCTGCTCCCTGAGGACTCCTTTAGTCTATTATATACGACGTAAGGGTTATCGATATAAGGGCAATTCGAGGCTAATTCCTAGTCCTCTGTAGTAACGAGGGTTCCAATAGGCTCACCCTCCACAGCCCGCTCCATGCTCCTTGGCGCGTAGAGGTCGAATACCACTATGGGAAGCCTGTTGTCCATACACATGGAAAGAGCAGTGCTGTCCATGACGTCCAGCCGTCTTCTTATGGCCTCCATAAAGGTGAGACGCTCAAACCTTTTGGCGTTAGGATTCTTATGGGGGTCGGAGTCATATATTCCGTCCACTTTATTCTTAGCCATGAGTAGAATCTGGGCTCCTATCTCTATGGCTCGGAGGGCTGCTGCGGTATCTGTGGTCATGTACGGGTTGCCTGTGCCTGCTGCAAATATTACTACCCGGCCCTTCTCCAGGTGCCTTATGGCCCTGCGGCGAATGTAAGGCTCTGCCACAGCCTGGATATTTATGGCGGTCTGGGTTCTAGTGGTTGTCCCCTCTTTTTCCAGGGCGTCCTGAAGAGCAAGGGCATTGATGACTGTGGCGAGCATCCCTGCGTAATCTGCGGTGGCCCTGTCCATGCCACTCTCTGCGGCGGTTGCTCCCCTCCAGATATTCCCTCCCCCTACTACTATTGCCATCTGCACTCCCATTTCGCAAACCTTCTTAACCTGGCGAGCTATGGCAGCGACGGTTTCTGTTTCTATTCCGTAGCTCTGCTTCCCCATGAGGGCCTCGCCGCTCAGTTTAAGGAGGGTTCTCCTGTATTTGGGAGTTTGCATTGCTTGGCCTAGTCGCCCAATTCAAACCTGGCAAAGCGCCTTACTCTAATGTTCTCGCCCACCTTGGCCACCACTTCTGTTATAACATCCTGGATCGTCCTGGTGGGGTCCTTAATATATGGCTGGAGAAGAAGAAAGGCCTCTTTGGGATCTTCGTTATTGCTACCCGGCGGAGAATCCTCGATCTGCACATACTTGGGAGTCATGGCTGCCACCTGCATTGCAAGGTTATGAGCAAGCTCCTTGAAGTCTGGAGTACGTGCTACAAAATCGCTTTCGCAATTGACCTCTACCATTGCACCTATGCGACCGTCGCTGTGCAAATATATGTCTACGAGGCCCTGTCGAGTCTCGCGGTTGACCTTTTTAGCAGCCAGCGCGGTGCCCTTTTTCCTCAGAATCTCCTCTGCAGCTTCGAGGTCTCCATTTGCTTCTATCAGGGCCTTCTTACAGTCCATTACCCCAGCGCCCGTTTTTTCTCTTAGAGCTTTGACAGCCGATGCAGAAACCTCCAAAGGTCTCTCCTCCTTAAGATGGCTCTTTATTTTCAGGATTTTCAGGGGCAGGGGGCGTTGCAGGAGTTTCGACAAGCTCTCCCTCCCCCGCCTTTTGTGGGAGCTCTTGGGCTGCCACCACGGTCAGCCTATGCTCCTCCAGCCCAGCTAGGACTGCATCGGCTATTCTGCCGCAGAGAAGCTTTATCGATCTGATCCCATCGTCATTTCCTGGAATGGGATGGTCTATAAGCTCTGGATTGCAGTCGGTGTCGACTATAGCGACAACTGGAACGGCCATACGTTTGGCCTCGGCTATCGCGTTCTTCTCCTTAACGGGGTCTACAATAAAGAGGGCGTTGGGTAGCTTGGTCATCTCTTTTATTCCACCCATGTACCTGTTGAGACGCACAATCTCTTTTTCCAGCCGACGGGCTTCTTCCTTGGGCAGAAGGGCAAACTCGCCCTTGAGCTTTCGATCCTCCAGGCGAACCAGGTAGTCTATACGGGATTGGAGGGTTGTGAAGTTGGTCAGCGTGCCACCCAGCCAGCGCTGATTTACATAAAACATGCCGCATCGTTTGGCTTCCTGCTCAACAGTTTCTTGAGCCTGTTTTTTCGTGCCCACAAAAAGAAACTTGCCACCGTCAGCGGCCACTTTGCGAACGAAGCCACATGACTTGTTCAGCATCTCCATGGTTTTCTGGAGGTCTATTATGTGGATACCATTTCTCTGGGTGAAGATGTAGGGCTTCATCTTGGGGTGCCACCGGCGCGGCTGACTTCCGAAGTGTACCCCGGCCTCCAGGAGAAGTTTCATGGAAATGGCCTCCTGAGAACTTTGTACTTCTTGGATGTTTTGTTCCATTCCTCTTGTCTCATTCTAAGCTTTGATTTTAAATTTTTAAGGGAATCGCTCAAAGCCGAGGGTAAAGTATAACATACATTGGGGGCGAGGGCAACAGCAAGGGGTTGACGGTAACGTTCTCTATTTGGTTGAAATTGTCTGTCATTGCGAGGAGCTATGCGACGAAGCAATCTCATGCCTTGCAAATTCGGAGATTGCCACGGGCACTCTGTGCCCTCGCAATGACGTACGTTATTCTCCCGTCAACCAAAACTTGACGAAATCGGGTTGACCCCAATATTGCGATTGACCCGTAATGAGCCATGACACAGACTGGCGAACATCTCTTTTGGAAATCCCGGCAAATGGGCTATGCCCCTCTGCATTTCTCAGGAGGCGCAGGAGGCCCCCTGAGAACCTGGTTTCCGTGGGGGTCTGGGGGATGAGGTATCAAACCACCCCAGGAGCAACTCACAAACGAAGCCCGGTGAGCGTGGGGCACAACCAGCACCATATGGGTGAAGCCTGGTAAAGCTGAATCGCTGATTTCGGGGGCTGATGTAAAAAGGGATTGAGATGCCTTCGTCTTGGGCGGCTGTTTTTGGAAACTATCTCAAGATATGTACACTGGATTTAATGTCTGAGGTTATATGCCGCCCATAATCCGTGGATTCACTCACGAAGAACAACGTCATGGGAGGATGCCTGATACGTCAAGGATGACTTCGTACTCCTTGTGCGGTGAAGACCTCACTCCCTGGGCCCCCCTCTCTTGGAAGGGGATTAAGGGGATGGGCTATGCCCTCCCGGCAGTTTGGAATTCCGGAGCAAAATGCTGATATATCTTAGAGGGGCAAGGAAATTCGTGAATTGGGATGACACCCTTCAGGTGTTCCTTCTGAGTCTGGACTCACAGTTTGAGGTTATATGCCAAAAGGCCTATTGACAAGGGGGTTGGGCCTGTTTATAATGGACAACGCTGTTGCATTTGCATAGCGTTTGCAATTAGTATGGGAGAGAATCCCATTTTTGTGCGCTAAATATATTGCAAGTGCTTATTAATAGCAGATAGAAGGAGGAGCGGATTTCATGAAGTTATCCACCATGGGTCGGGTGATGGTGTTCCTGGCAGCGCTGCTGGTTGTGATAGCGTTGGGGTGCACCCCGGCAGCACCAACTGCACCCCCTGCTACCCCAACGGTTAAGACGCAAACACTCACGGTATACTCAGGCCGGGCCGAAGGACTGGTTAAGCCAATAATTGACCAGTTCAGCAAGTCAACCGGCATAAACGTACAGGTTCGTTACGCCGGCACTTCGGAACTGGCGGCTACTATCCTGGAAGAGGGAAAGAATAGCCCAGCGGACGTGTTCTTCGCCCAGGACCCCGGCGGGCTCGGCGCCGTCGAGTCTTTGCTTACACGCCTGCCTGATAGCATCCTGGACCTCGTAGAGCCGGGATTTCACCCCAACGAAGGCAGGTGGGTCGGTATTTCCGGCCGGGCGCGGGTGATTGCTTACAATACTCAAAAGGTCAAGGAATCGGACCTGCCGGATGACATCTTTGGTCTTACAGACCCGAAGTGGAAGGGACGTATCGGCTGGGCGCCCACCAATGCCTCTTTCCAGGCAATGGTCACGGCCATGCGTAAGCTATGGGGTGAAGAAAAAACCCGACAGTGGCTGGTGGGAATACAGGCCAACAACCCGAAGGTCTACGCCAATAATACAGCTCAGGTTAATGCTGTCGGGGCCGGAGAGATCGATGTTGCTATGCCGAATCACTACTACCTCTACGGAATCATGCAAGATAAAGGTGAGTCATTTCCTGTACGGAACTACCACCCCAGGGCGGGTGGCCCGGGAGCGGTAATACTGGTAGCTGGCGCCGGAATTCTGGAAACTTCCAAGAATAAAGAGGCTGCTGAGAAGTTCGTGGAATTCATGCTGTCACCAGTAGCCCAGCAGTATTTCGCCGGGCAAACTTTTGAGTACCCTGTAACAAAGGGTGTCAAGACACACCGGCTGCTAACACCGTTATCCGACATAAAGAGCCCTGAAATCAGCATGTCTGACATGACTGACCTGAAGGGCACGCTTGATCTTTTGAGGGGGACTGGGGTAGTGCCCTAGAAAATGGCAGTTGAACTTTCAAGGCTGGCAACAGGGAGGATTGGCCGGGTGATGCGCCACGCCCGGCCTCCTGCCGTGCTATGGCTATCGGCAACGCTGACAGCCATAGGGGTGTTGTTGCCACTGGCCTACCTGGTGCTGCGGGCTTCAGGGGCGGGCATGGAGCTCTGGAGTCTCTTATTTCGAACCCGCACCCTGGATATACTGGGTCGTACCTTGATCTTGGTAATCGCGGTAATTGGGATTTCGCTGGCGATATCCCTGCCACTGGCGTGGCTGACTCAGAGGACTGACCTTCCACTACGGCGGATGTGGTCAATACTAACTGTTCTGCCTCTGGTCATCCCTAGCTACGTAGCAGGTTTTGTTATTGTAGCGGCGCTAGGGCCACGCGGCATCCTGCAACAGGCACTGGCCGGTCCGTTCGGCGTGGAAAGACTCCCGGACATCTATGGCTTCCCGGGGGCGTTTCTTGCCGTAACTCTCGTCGCTTACCCTTACATCTTATTGCCTTTGCAGGCTTCCATACGTGGACTGGACCCGCGTATCGAAGAAGTCGCCCGCAGCCTGGGGCATGGACGGTGGGATACCTTTCGACGAGTGGTTCTACCGCAGCTTCGCCCGGCCATGGCTGCTGGTGTTTTGCTAGTGGGCCTCTATACGCTCAGAGACTTCGGGGCGGTCTCTTTGCTGCGCTATGAGACTTTTACCTGGGCAATCTATCTCCAGTACCAGACGTCATTCGATAGAATTCTGGCCGCTGGTCTTTCGCTGGTGCTGGTGTTCATGGCGCTGGCAATTTTATTTCTGGAGTTTCATACCAGGGGTAAGTCTCATTACCACCGTACTGCTGCCAGTGTCAGCCGTTCTCCAGCTTACGTCAAGCTGGGAAGATGGCAGTGGCCGGCTCTTGGCTTTTGTGCTCTGGTGGTTCTTGTGGCGCTCGTCATGCCCGTTTCCATTCTTAGCTACTGGTTAGTGCGTGGCTTTTCAGGAGGTGGGGCTCTCTGGCAAACTACTGGATATGCATTGAACTCGGCTTACGTTTCCGGTCTGGCAGCGGTTGTCACCGCGATTGCCGCTATCTCTGTCGCTGTTCTGGATGTGCGGTATCCTAGTCTATTCAGCCGACTGCTGGAACGAATAACCTATATCGGCTTTGCTTTGCCTGGAATTGTTATTGCCCTGGCTCTAGTCTTCTTTGGTGCCAATTATGCCACACTTGTATATCAGACCCTGGCACTTCTGGTCTTTGCCTACGCAGTACTGTTTCTTCCGCAGGCGGTTGGTTCCGTACGCTCGTCATTACTTCAGGTTAGCCCCCGACTGGAGGAAGCGGCGCGCAGTCTGGGACGGACACCACTACAGGTACTTGCAGCCGTTACTTTGCCGCTGGTTCGACCGGGAATCTTGGCCGGGGCAGGGCTGGTCTTTCTAACTACAATGAAAGAGTTGCCCGCCACGCTTCTTTTGAGTCCCATCGGTTTCAAGACTTTGGCTACCTCGATATGGTCGGCTACGTCTGAAGGCTCGTTTGCTAGGGCGGCGTTTCCGGCCGTCCTTCTGATATTACTCTCGTCAGTGCCGATGGCTTTTCTGATCGTTCGGGGGGGGTAAGGAGAGCAATGAATAAGATCGCAGTACGTTGCTCGGGTGTAACCAAGAGCTTCGGACGAACACTGGCGATTCAAGGGGTGAGCCTGGAATTGGAGGAGGGCAAGTTCCTAGCGTTACTGGGACCGAGCGGCTGTGGCAAGACCACTTTGTTGAGACTTATTGCAGGTTTCGAAGTGCCCGATAAGGGAACTATTGAAATTGGAGGCAGTACAGTCAGTGGTCCTGGCGTGTTCATACCGCCCGAAAACCGACGAGTGGGCATTGTATTTCAGGACTATGCCCTTTTCCCGCACATGGATGTGTCCAGGAACATTGCCTTTGGCTTATCCAAAGATGTTGACCGCAAGAAGCGAGTGGAGGAAATGCTTTCACTTGTTGGCCTCAAGGGGCTTCAATCCCGGATACCGCACGAGCTTTCTGGTGGGGAGCAGCAGCGGGTAGCCCTCGCTCGCGCCATGGCTCCAGGTCCGGCGGTGCTGTTGCTGGATGAACCCTTCTCCAACTTGGACGCAGACCTGAGAATCCGGATACGAGCTGAGGTAAAAGGTATCCTGACCTGCGCCGGGGCTACCGTGGTCTTTGTCACCCATGACCAGCAAGAGGCCCTTTTCATGGGCGACCTGGTTGGGGTGATGAACAGGGGTCGGATAGAACAGATAGACACGCCCCAGGCAATATTTGAGAGGCCAGCTACGCCCTTTGTCGCTAAGTCCATCGGGACGGCCGATTTCATTACCGGTACGGTTGAGAATGGACTGGTTACTACTGAAATCGGAAACCTGCCAGTCCAGGAGCAGCTATCACTCGGGGAGACCGTGAGTGTCATGCTGCGTCCCAAACTTGTCTACATACTTCCTGATTCGAAGGGAATCGGGATTATCACGGAGCGAGTTTTTCAAGGTAGCCATTATCTCTACCGGATACAACTGCCGTCTGGAGCTACGGTGCGCAGCCTCCAAGACCGCAACTGTAGCTATCCTGTGGACACGCGCGTAGCTATCGAGACAAATCTCGACCATAACTTCGTGTATTTCCAGGAAAACTGTGAGTCGAGGGGCGGTCCTAGTTAAAGCCTTATTTTAATAATAGAAAGGAAAAGCCATATGTTTACCAGTTTCTTGATCACATTGAGGGAGGGCCTGGAGGCAGCCCTCATCGTAAGCATCCTCTTCGCGTATCTGGTAAGGATGGGCAGGCGGGACCATTTCAAAAGCCTTTGGATGGGAACCGCACTGGCCGTAGCAGTAAGCCTGGGTGTTGGGGCGGTCATATTTTGGACGGTGGGGGAACTGAGCGGCCGCGCTGAGGAGATATTTGAAGGCGTTGCCATGCTATTGGCAGTGGGCGTCCTCAGCTATATGGTTATGTGGATGAAGCGCCAGTCCCGTTACATTAAGAGGGAGCTTGAGGCCAAGTTGGAGCGAGCTCTGGAGGTGGGTTCCTCTTTGGCTATGGCTTCCTTAGCTTTCATTGTGGTGGTCAGGGAGGGCATTGAAACAGCTTTGTTCCTCTTTGGGGCCTCCCGCTCGGCTACGCCTGCCGAAATATTGATTGGTGGCCTTTTAGGGCTGGCTTTTGCCGTGGCCATAGGCTATTCTGGCTATCTGGGCAGTCGGCGGCTTGACCTGCGCCTCTTTTTCAATATAACCGGGGTGCTTCTCATTTTCTTCGCCGCAGGTCTGCTTGCCCACGGAATCCATGAGCTTCAGGAAGGAGGTATCTTCCCTATTATTAAGGAGGAGGTGTGGAATACCAACCCTGTGCTCAATGAACGGGCTGGAGTTGGCAGCTTTCTTAGGTCTATCTTCGGCTACAACGGCAATCCCGAGCTTTTAGAGGTGGCCTTCTACTTCGGCTATTTGGCCTTGGCTTTAGGGCTTTATCTTCGGCCCGCCCCTTTGTTGAGAGCAGAGACACCCAGGACGACCTGACCGATTTCTTAAGAAACCTGGAATTTCTTAAGAATAGGAGGTTATTTAATGTTTGCTGGTTTCTTGGTCGCTGCTCGTGAGGGTCTAGAGGCATCTCTCATTGTGGGGATAATTCTCGCCTATCTTAACCGCACCAATAACGAAAGGTATTCGGGGAAGGTGTGGCTTGGTGTGCTCTTTGCCATTCTGGCAAGCGTCGTGGTCGCTGCCGCTGTATTTTTTACCATTGGCGAGCTCTCAGGGCAGGCGGAAGAGCTCTTTGAGGGGCTGGTAATGGTGGCGGCGGTGGGTATCTTAACCTACACCATCCTCTGGATGCGAAGGCAAAGCGCCTCCATGGCAAAAGAGTTGCGTGAAAAGGTGGCGGCTGCCTTGCAGGCAGGCTCCGTATTTGGCCTTATTGCTCTGGCTTTCCTCTCCGTCTTTCGAGAGGGGTTGGAGACGGTGCTATTTATGGTGGCTGTGGTCAGGAGCAGCGACCCCATTTCCTCCTTTGCTGGGGCTGCCATCGGGATAGGCGTTGCCGTTCTTTTGGGCTACCTTATTTATACTGGAAGCAGGCGCATAAGCCTGCGCGCTTTTTTTGACATAACAGGAGCATTCCTGGTGGTTTTTGCCGCAGGCCTGGTGGGAAAGGCCACCGTGGCCCTTCAGGTGGCGGGTGTTTTCCCGGGAACCATCCCCGCCTGGGACTCGAGTCGAATTATAGGGGACAACAGCATCCTCGGTGTCCTGCTGGGCACTCTGGTTGGTTATACCTCTGCCCCCTCTGTCCTTCAGGTCATCTTCTATCTGACCTATCTAGCCCTTATGGCCTATTTCTTCGTTGAGTTTAGGGGTCTGGCCTACAATGGGGAGAATCACTATGGAGACCCCTTCAAACCCATAGGAGGTGGCTACGGCCACTGGGCATATCGTATTCTGCGCCATCCCGCCGTGCCACAGGTCACTTCAGGGGTTATGCTTGTTGCCTTCGTTTTTCTGGTGGTGGTCGCCATCTTCGGCTTAAATGTGGGGCCTTTCGATAATCAGGGGATGCTCCATTGGGGACCTTTCTCCAATAATGAGAATGAAAACAACCTGTTCAACTTCGCCCTGTGGGTTGTGTGGCTTCCCCTCCTTTCCCTTTCGGCACTATTTGTGGGGCGTTTCTGGTGTGGGAACCTCTGCCCCCTGCGTCTGGTTGCAGACTGGACGAGGGATGTGGCCGACTTCTTGAGGGGCAAGCCCTCCTCCTCAAAGCCATACATGAGGTTGGGCTGGCTCCTGCCCGTTACCTTTGTCCTCATAACCTTCTACGTGAAAAACTTTCCTGTCCAGACTATCCCCTGGCTTGGCGCTGCAACCTTCATTGCCATTTTTTTTGTAGCGGTTGCCGTAAGCTTTGCCTTTCGGCGAGGCATTTGGTGCAGGTATGTATGCCCCATAGGAGGCTGGCTGGCTCGCATAGCTAGGCTAAGCATCTTGAGTCTGCGACCCCGCCTGGATAGCTGCGCCCAGTGTGTTGCTAAGCCATGCCTAACTGGGACGACCCTTGCCCCTCGCTGCCCGGCCTTTTTGAACCCCAGCCATCTGGACTCCAACAGATACTGCCTGGAATGCTGGAACTGTGTAAAGAACTGCCCAAAGGAGAGGGCAGCGATGCACCTGGGGTATAGGATTCCAGGCGCAGAGCTTCTTAGGCCCTACTCTCCGGATATGTGGGAGGCCATCTTTGTGGCAGGTCTTATAGGTATGTATATAGGGGTGGTTGCTCAGGGGGCTATACTTCCCCAGCTTCCCTGGGGATTGGTTTACTTTGGGCTGATAGCTTTGGCCATAGGGGTATACCTCGTGGTCTGCGCCCTCGTCAGCTCCGTTTCCGGCATGCGTTTTCCAGAGGCGATAAAGAACCTGGGCTACGTTGCTCTGCCCCTGGAGTTCAGCATGGCCATCCTGGCTTTTGGGGACGACGCTCTCAGCTTCTTCGGCATAACGGTGCCTGCTGCGGCCTTGCTCCTGGGCCTGGGGTTCATGTGGAGCGTGCTTCTCCTGGCCTCTATCCTTCGTCACCAAATCAGGAATCCGTGGCTTGCTCTCAGAGCCGCTGTGCCTATGGGGCTGGTGCTCGTTGGCCTTCTCTTTCTATGGAGCCAGTGGTTTCTGGCTGGAGTCGTCTTAGACCTGACTTAGGGCGAATTCAGAAGGGGTCCCGCCGCCATCCATATTCGGAGAGCTCTATCATTGTGCCAAAGGTGTCCTTTGGATGGGTGAAGGCGTAAGGGGGATCGGCCTGCCTTCCTGCGATTCTTATACCCCTTGCCTCTAGCTGCTGTATGGCTTTGTCATATTTATCTACCCTTAAGGCTATGGAGTGGACCCCCTCACCGTGGCGCTCCAGGAACCTGGCAGTCAAGCTGTCGGAGGTTGTGGGCTGCATCAGCTCTATGATGATGCCTCCCAAGGCCAGAAAGACGGCGTTTCGTTTCTCCGCATCCAGGTAATCCTCTGAAATAAACCTGGCCCCAAAGACGTCCTCGAAGAATGCCCGGGATCTCTTCAGGTCTCTAACGATGATGGCGACGTGATGAAACTTGTCAACGCTGATCATGGGATAACCTCCTTTTGGGCTGTGTTTCTACACCACGGTGTTTAGCAGACCTTTCTACCCAGGCACCTGTCTACATACCTTGCCAAAGAGGCTTCGCCCATTTGGAAACCCCGCCGATAAACGACCTCTTTACAACTGAGCGTGCGCTGAATAGTTCATTCTGTAGAGGCGGGCATAAGGCCCGTTTCTGGCCATAAGTTCGCTGTGGGTGCCCTCTTCGACAATTCTCCCTCCCTCAAGGAACACTATTCGGGATGTGTATCTGAGCGTCGATAAGCGATGAGCAATTATCAAAGAGGTTCGCCCGTTCAACATCTTCTTGAGGGCAGCCTGAATTAGTAGCTCGGTCCGGGTGTCCACGTTGGCTGTTGCCTCGTCCAGAATGAGGATGCGTGGGTTGGCGAGAACAGCCCTGGCAAAGCTTATAAGCTGGCGCTGGCCTGCGCTTAGGTTCACACCTCTCTCTCTGACCTCTGAGTCGTATCCTTTTTCCAGGTGTTGAATAAATTCGTGGGCACCCACCATTTTGGCTGCCGAAACCACATCCTCGTCCGTGGCGTCCAGTCTACCGTACCGGATATTCTCCTTAACCGTTCCTGAGAAGAGGAAGGAGTCCTGAAGCACAATTCCAATCTGGCTTGCCAGAGAGCGTCTTTGTACCTGGCGGACATCGTAGCCATCTACCAGTATCTCGCCTTCTTTAACATCGTAGAAGCGGGAAAGAAGGCTTACCATGGTGGTCTTCCCCGACCCTGTAGGCCCTACAAGGGCCACAGTCTCACCAGGATTGATGTGGAGGTTTATATCATGAAGTACCTGGATGTCATCGCTGTAGCCGAAGCTGACGTGACGGAACTCTATCTCACCCCGCAAGGGTGGCAGGTGTATAGCGGTCGGTGAATCTTCCACCTCTGGCTTGGTATCGAGAAGCTCGAAGATGCGCACTCCTGCCGTCATAGCCCTCTGCATCTCGGTATACTGCATTGTGAGGTTTCGGATGGGGTCGAAGAAGCGCTGGATATATAGAGCAAAGGCAACGAGGACCCCCACCTTGAGTTCGCCGGCAAAAACCTGAGCGCCACCATAAACCACCACCAGTGCTAAGGCTATGGCGTTTAGAAGCTCCACCGTGGGAATGAGGGCAGAGGAAAGCTTTCCAGCGTGGAGGTTTGCATCCAGGTGGGCTTCGTTCAGGTTGTCGAAGCGGCGCATGTTCAACTCTTCTCTGTTGAAGCTCTGGACTACTCTCACCCCGGATATGTTTTCCTGAAGCCCTGCGTTGACCAGGGCTATTGTTCGTCGCACTCTCATGAAAGCCCGGCGGGCGTGCCCCTGCCAGTAGGCCATTACTATCAAGAGCATGGGAACGACTATGAGGGTTACTGCGGCAAGCTCGGCGTTCATCCAGAAAAGGGCAAAGATTACACCTGCCAGTGTCAGCAGATCGCCCAGGCTGAGGATGCCTGTGGTGAGGAATTCCTGGAGTTGCTGGATGTCGTTTTGTACCCTGGACATGATCCTGCCCACCTCGTTTCTGTCGAAGAAGCTCATGGAGAGCCTCTGGAGGTGGTTGAAGGTCTGGGTGCGCAGGTCCAAAAGAACACCTTGACCAACCTTTGCCATGGTGATGAGCTGGACGTAGTTGGAGCCCCAGCTTACTAAGGCGTTTGCCAGAAAAGCCAGGACAATAATGTTAAGGCCTGAGAGGTCTCCTGTAGCTATGAATCGGTCAACAGCCATGCCAATGAGCCATGGAATGGCCACCGATGTTGCAGTGTAAACTAGCATTGTAATGCTGCCCAGCAGCAGGAGACCCCTGTGGGGCACAAGGTATGTGATTAGACGCCCCACAACCCTGCGGTTGTAAATTGTCCCCATGCTCTCTTCGTCGAGGGCGCTCCCCAGCCTGCCGTGCATGTGATAGTGCATTTATCTCCTCTATATTGACTGTGATGAAAGCTGAAGCTTGTATAGTTCCCTAAAGGTGCTGTCCCTGGCTAGAAGCTCCTGGGGAGTCCCTCTTTCCACGATCATGTCGTCCTTCAGCACTAGAATGTGGCCTGCAAGCCTGACGGTGCTGAGCCTCTGGGAGATAATGAACGTGGTTCGTCCTTTTACCAGCTCTGCCAGAGCCTCCTGGATAAGGTTCTCGGTCTCGATGTCCACGCTGGAGGTGGAGTCGTCCAGAATGAGGATGCGGGGGTTCACGAGCAGCGTTCTAGCTATTGCAAGCCGCTGTTTCTGCCCGCCTGAAAGGGTGATGCCCCTCTCCCCTACCCAGGTCTCGTAGCCATCCGGAAGCCCCTGGATGAAGTCGTGGAGGCGAGCAGCTTTGGCAGCAGCTATTATTTCCTCTTGAGAAGCATTGGTGGCACCATAGGCCAGGTTCTCCCTTATGGTCGCAGAGAAGAGGAATACGTCTTGCTGAACTATCCCCACGTTTCGCCGCAAAAAGGTGAGCTTGAAGTCCCGCACATCAACCCCATCTATGGTTATGCGCCCACTGCTGACGTCGTAAAACCTGGGGATGAGATGGACTATTGTGCTCTTTCCGCTTCCTGTAGCCCCTAGAAGGGCGATGACTTGCGTAGGCTCGACTTCAAAGCTGACATTGTGCAAGATAGGGCTAACGGAGTCGTAGTTGAAAGAGACATTCTCAAAACGGAGGTATCCCTTCATGGATGGCAGCTCTATGGCTTCGGGTGATTCCTTCACAGGTGACTGGGCATCCAGAATTTCAAATATTCTCTGCCCGGAGGAGATGGCCCTGGAGTATACGTTGACGATGAACCCTGTCATCCTTACGGGCATGGCAAGAACTGTCAGGTAGAATATGAACTGAGTCAGCTCACCTGGCGTTAGTCTCCCTGCCATGACCTCTCGCCCTCCATACCACAGAATCAGCCCCATGGAGAGGGTGAAGATCAAGTTCATTAAGGGGGCGTTGGAGGCCTGAACACGGTTCGCAAGAAGGGTCTCGTTGGCCACCTCGCCTGCCTTTTGAGCGAACTTCTGGCTTTCGTGCCCCTCCCGGGCATAGGCTTTCACGACTCTCATCCCGGAGAGGTTTTCCTGAAGAGCAGTTGTGAGATCGCCAGTTTTCTCCTGAATGCGCTGCCAGATTTCTCGAAGTCGTGTGCTGACGATTATTGCTCGGGATGCTACTAAGGGGACAAAAGCCAGGCTAGCCAGGGCAAGCCCCCAGTTCATTGAAAGAAGGAAAAGGGTGACGAGGATGATGATGACTAGCAGATAGACGGAGCGCACGACGCCCCAGCTTACAAGCCAGCGCACGCCCTCCACATCGGCTGTGGCCCTGGACATAAGCTGCCCTGTCTGCTGCCTGTCGTGGAAGGCGAAGCTGAGGTGCTGAAGATGGTTGTAGAGGGCGTTTCGAAGGTCATATGCAACTCGCTGGGAGACGAGCTCGCTCAAGTAGCTCTGCCAGTAGGAGAAGATGCCTCTGAGAATGCTGGCGAGTACTATCCCTAGGGCTGTCATAATTAGAAATTGGTAGTCTCCTTTGGCAAGCACCCTGTCTATGGATTCTCCCAGAAGGCGGGGGATCACCAGTGAGAAAAAGGTTGAGGCAACAAGGCAAAGAAATGCTACGGTCAACTGCCGCCAGTAATTTCTCAGGTATCTGGAAAGTCTGAGCAATATGTTCATAATCAAAGGCCAACTTTACATTATACTCCAGATACTGATTATACCTCAGATACTGATTAAGGTGATTTCGTTCAGTTTTGGTTAACGGGAGAATAACGGACGTCATTGCGAGGGCACAGAGTGCCCGTGGCAATATGACAGACAATTTCAACCAAAAGAGAACGTTACCATTAAGGTACCCTTTTCCGGGTGGTCTTGTCTTCGTAGTTTATGAATTTGAAAACCAGAGCAGGGAGGCAAAAGAGGTCAGACCTGCTCCCATATATTTTAGAGCGGCCGGCTTTGCACATAAGCCTATTAGCAGACCCATGTCGCCCTGAGCGATTGGCCTCTGTAGGGCAGGTTTCCGAACCTGCCTGCACGCGATGGTTGGGTTAGGAAACCCAACCTACAGATTCAATTGCTTATGTTTCAAAGCCCCCATGAATCGGGACGGCGAGGAATCCCTGAGACTGACAAAAGTCCATTTAATAAAAAGGCCTCGACTTGATAAAAAGAATATTGGGTAGTGTATCATTTTGAAATGCTTGAGCGTTGACAATGCTTGAGCGACATACTACACTGGAAGTATGGCTAAGCGCAAGAAGAAAGAGCATGACTTTGCTGTAACTGCCTTTCGAGTAGTCCAAGAGGCTACAGGGCAAATAGAGCCTGAGTCAGAAAAGCCCAAAGCAAAGAAGAACTTCGATGCTAAGGCTCTAGGGCATAAGGGCGGTCTCAAAGGTGGTAAGGCTAGGGCTGAAAAGCTGACACCTGAGCAACGCAAAGAGATTGCCAGGAAAGCTGCAAAGG
>JACPPT010000043.1 GCA_016190815.1 Chloroflexota bacterium | reverse complement strand
GGGGGTGTCCCCCAGATATACTTTTCTGGGTGGGCGGGTGGGTAGAAAAAGGTCTGTTAAACATACTCTATTGGGAGATTATCTCCACTGAAAGGTGAGAGTTTTGTGGGAGGGGATAGATGAACGAAAGCAAGAGGGTTTTGGAAAAGATAAGGGCCGACAGGGGCGAGGTGCGTTCATGGCGAGAAACCTTAGCGCCCCTGGACCCAACCTATCTGGAGCTATCCCACGATATATTTATGCACGTCATGGAAAAACGAAAGGCCATCTCCCGAAAAAACAAGGAGCTAATGGTGATGGCCATCGATGCGGCCGTGCATTACGTACCTGGTGTAAAGGTGCATATGACGAGCGCCAAGAAGTTCGGCGCAACAAAGGACGAGGTGGTCGAAGCCCTGGAGGTGGCCTCTCTGGTAACAGGCGTTCATGCCCTATCCCTCACTATGCCTGTTCTCCAGGAGGTCTATCCTGATACGCCTGGTCGGCAGATGGCTTAACGGCAAGAATCTAGAGTTGGTAGGAACCGTATATTTTTCGCTCCCTTCGGGCCACCCCCGTCTTTCGCGCAGCTCTGGCTACTTCCCTGGCCACGGAAACGACCACGTTTCGGTTGAACACGCTGGGGATTATGTAGTCTTCGTCCAGCTCTCTACTGGAGATTACACCCGCCAAGGCATAGGCAGCCGCCAGTTTCATCTCTTCGTTGATCTGGGTGGCCTGCACGTCCAGAGCGCCTCTAAATATACCTGGGAAGCCCAGGGCGTTATTGACCTGGTTGGGGTAGTCCGATCTGCCGGTGGCCATAATCCTTACGTATGGCCTAGCCTCCTCTGGCATGATCTCCGGGGTAGGATTGGCCATGGCGAAGACGATGGCATCCCGGTTCATTTTCTTTAAGTCTTTAACGGTCAGTACGCCAGGCCCCGACAGACCCAGGAAGAGGTCTGCTCCTTCGATGGCGTCGCCGAGGGTACCTGTTACTCCTTCCGGGTTGGTGTGCTCGGCGAACCATTCCTTCATAAAGTTCATGTTCTCTTTGCGGCCCTTATATATCACGCCTGTCCTGTCACACCCTATTATGTTCTTCAATCCCGCCAACATAAGGGCCTTGGAGCAGGCAACTCCCGAAGCGCCCACGCCGGAGACTACCATCTTGAGGGACTCGATGGGCTTTTTGACTATCTTCAGGGCGTTTGTGACGGCAGCAAGCACAACCACAGCGGTCCCGTGCTGGTCATCATGGAACACGGGAATGTCGAGTTCTTTCTTAAGGGCTTCTTCAATAATAAAGCAGCGGGGGGCGGAGATATCCTCCAGATTTATCCCGCCAAAGCCCGGAGACATATATTTTACGGCTTTTATTATTTCGTCCGGGTCTTTGGTTTTGAGGCAGACAGGCCATGCATCAATTCCTCCGAACTCCTTAAAGATCATGGCCTTACCTTCCATTACAGGCATTGCGGCCTCCGGGCCGATATCGCCCAAACCCAGCACTGCCGTTCCATCAGTTACCACTGCTACGGCGTTCCGTTTTATAGTGAGAGCCCAGACTGATTTTGGGTCCTCGTAGATGGCCATACATACCCTTGCTACCCCTGGCGTATAAGCCGTAGATAGGTCGTGGCGGGTCTTCAGAGGAAGTTTGTTGGCTATTTCTATCTTTCCTCCCAGATGTCTCAGGAGAACCCGGTCGGAGACCCTTATCACCTTGATGCCGGGTATCGTCTTCACTCTAGCGATGATCTCCTGTCCGTGTTCCTGGTCCTTGGCGGCGAAGCTAATATCTCTGACAACCTTTTCTTTGGTGATCTCTACTAAGTCAATAGCGCCAATATCGCCTCCTGCTTTTCCTATGGCGGAGGTCACCTTGCCTATCATGCCGACCTTGTTGACAATCTCTAGACGAGCAGTCAAAGTATAGCTGCCTCGCAACGGTTCTCTTTCCATCTTACCCCCCTTTCTAAAAGGAAAGTTGTTAATATTTTAACATACTTTCTGGGGGCGTTTGAAAAGCAATAATCCGAGGCCGTTTAATGGTTTCACAGGTGTTAGATATGCCTTCTGTTAGCCTGAGGAGGTGGAGGGTGTCAGGGGACTGTGCTCAACATGAAATGGAAATAGGTTTTTCACGTATGCCTTTAGGGTTTGATTTGACATGACAGGGCGCAGCCACTAAAATCATAAATTTGTTGGAGCATCGGCTTTTTGCCCACAAGTGTGAAAGTCCGGGCCGTTCTTTTGATGACGTTGTATATGGTGTTGTTCAAAGGGGCTGACGGTTGGTTGCCCAGGATAAACTTCAAATAACGGAGCGTGGAAGACCGATATGGAAAAGGAAGAGGCGCAAAACCAGAGCCTGATCAAGGAGGAACTTCCTAGCTATATTATAGATTTGGAGCGGTTCGAAGCGAATAATCGCTCTTTCTTGTCCGTGACCCGAAGCAGGATGTGCCCTATGCACCGGGGGGAGGCCACCAGCGTTGGCGCTAAAGGGGCCAAAGCCGGAGATTATATCTTTAAGACCATTGGTGAGTGCTGTTCCAAAGCGGAAGATTTCTTACCTCGCCGTTTGCCCATCAGGGAGGCAGTGTTTCGCCTTCTTCTTGCCAATAGAAACAAACCCATCAACCCCATAGAAATAGAGGAAAAATTGAGGGAGTGGTGGCGGGAAGACGCAGATTCTCGTGACCTATCTCCTCAGCTCCTGGTACGCCTGCTGGACAGCAGCGAATTCTATGGATTCAAACTATACGTTCCCCAGGAGAAGTCGAAGTCATAGGCCCAGGCCTTGCTCAATGCCTTACTTCAAAGGACTCGAAGACACCCGTTGGATCCGACCAGTTCGTTTCAACATTCTCCACCTTTGCACCAACCGGCCCGGCCCGAAGGAGGGTGACCAGCCTCTCCAGGCTTTCCCTGGGGCCTTCTGCTTCCACCTCCACCGAATCGCCATCAGGTAGATTCCTCACATAGCCTACCAATCCGAGGGCGCGGGCTTGGCGAGATACAAAGGCCCGGAAGAAGACCCCTTGCACTCGACCCTGAACTATGGTGCGAAGATGGAAGTTCTCAGGCATTTTTCACCGAAAGGGCAAATTACGAGATCAAAAGAGCGCAATGGCCTTGATCGTATGGGGGCGCTCTGCCCCATCCAGGCGATGAAGGCCACATGAGTAAGCCATCTCCACAGCTTCCCTGTACTCCGCCGAAGAAATGGGACGGGACAGCTTGGGGAATGAGAAGGCTCTGTGAGCAGGATAGTACTGAGCCATCAGGTTTAGGTACGTGTTTGTGGAGACCTCCTCTGCCAGAAAACGCAGGGCTTCTTTTGTTCCTGCAAGGCTGTTGGGGAGGACGAGATGGCGCACCAATAGGCCTCTTGCAGCGATTCCCCTCTCATCCAGCTTCAGGTCGCCCACTTGCCGGTGCATTTCCTTGACTGCCCGTTTGTTTACCTGGGGATAGTCCATTATCCCTGAGTGTCGGCGGGCCGTCATCTCATCGGAGTACTTCATATCTGGCATATAGATGTCAACGATGCCGTCCAGAAGGTGGAGAGTCTCGAGGGAGTCGTATCCCCCGGTGTTGTATACCAGGGGCAGTGTCAGGCCCTGGGTCGCTGCTATCTCAAGGGCCTCCAGAATCTGGGGCACCACGTGGGTTGGAGAAACGAGGTTTATATTGTGACAGCCCCTATCCTGGAGGGAAAGCATCATCTGGGCGATCTCTCCGGGAGATGCCTCCCATCCCTCTCCAATCTGGCTTATTGTGTAGTTTTGGCAGAAAACGCAGCGCAGGTTGCAATGGGTGAAGAAGATGGTTCCAGAGCCTCCCCACCCTCTAAGAGGTACCTCTTCCCCATGATGCGGACCGTAGCTGGACACCAAGGCATAACGCCCCGTCCTGCATTTCCCCAGCTTTTTGCCTTCTATTCTATTTACCTGGCAGTTGCGGGGGCAAATGTGGCAATCACTTAGAATCTCCAGAGCGGCCTCTACCCTTCCCTTAAGCTCGCCGCTCTCTAGGAGCTTGTTATATACCGCCATATCACCTACTCTTCTTCCTCTTCCTGGGGCTTCTTGCCCTTCACCTTGATGACCTCGACTTGGGTCGGTGGGGGTAGTATGGTTGTTACAATGGCCTTCTTTGCCTCTTTCTTGGGTTTCTTCTTGGTCTCCCTTCGTCTGAAATCCTTACTAGCCATAATCGCACCTCCAGAAGCCGCTTTTGGTGGAGAGCCTTTTAATAGTGTAGCAAAAGAGGGGTTCTTCTGTAAAGAAATCTGGTGGACTGGCATCAGGAATTACGCTATAATTTAGCTTTGGATAGTCAAGGAGGGTGAGTTTATGAGAAGGCAATGGTATGGAAGGGATATTGAGCTTCAGGCTCGAATGTTTTTAACCATGTTTCTGCTTGCGGCGGTATATCTCGCTTTCATAGTGGTGCTCCTGGCAGCAGGGGTGGACGTGCTCTTTGTAGCTATTATCGCAGCCATATTGCTGGGAATACAGTTCTTCTTCTCGGATAAGATTGCGCTCCTCTCTATGGGAGCAAAGGTAGTGAGCCCTCAAGAGGAGCCTCGCCTGCATGGTCTTGTGGGAAGGCTGGCGGCTCTGGCGAACCTGCCCAAACCACGGGTGGCTATATCCGATATGGATATACCCAACGCCTTCGCCACAGGTCGCGATCCCCAGCATGCGGTGGTGGCAGTAACCAGAGGCCTTCTCCAGCGGGTCAACGAGAGAGAGCTGGAGGCCGTTCTGGGTCACGAGCTATCCCATATTAAGAATCGGGATGTGATGGTCATAACCATTGCCAGCTTCTTCTCCATGGTGGCTGCCTTTCTAATGCGCATGTTCATGTTTAGCGCCATGTTTGGAGGCCGTGGCGACAGGCGGCAGGGTGGGGCTGGGGCTGTCCTCTTGATGTATCTTGTCTCCCTCCTTGTCTGGATAATAAGCTTCCTCCTCATAAGGGCCCTCTCCCGATACAGAGAGTACGCCGCCGACCGGGGCTCAGCCATAATCACGGGGTCGCCCTCAGACCTGGGCTCTGCGCTGCTCAAGATAAGCGGGGTTATGGCTCGTATACCCCAGAGGGACCTCCGGCAGGTGGAGTCGATGAATGCCTTCTTCATCTTGCCTGCCATAAGTGGCTCTGCCCTTGCCGAGCTTTTCTCCACACATCCTCCTCTGGAAAAGAGGCTTGAGAGGCTCAAGAGGATGCAGCAGGAGATGGAGGGCAGGTGAGGTTCCTCGATATACTCCTTGGCCGAACTAAGCCCGCCAGGTCCAGGCTTGACCCCATCTTTTCTATGGCAACCGCCCAGGTCACCCTGACCGCTCAGCTTTCCCAGAAGCCTGGAAGAAAAGCGGGCATATGCTTCAGGCCTGTGGCCTCGTCCGACTTCGACAAGACGGAGAAAGAGCTAAACGAGCTATTGCAAATAAGCTCTCGCACTACATCTACAGAGGTCAAGCACGAGCAAGATAGCTTCGGGTTTCACTGGGTGATCCTGGAGGACGAGCAGTTCGAGGACCTGGTCAACACCATTTATCTGGTGAGCCAGACGCTCCAGGAGCACGGCTTTGGCGAGCGGCTTCTGGCAGCGGTCTTCTCCTTTGAGGAGAAGGGGCAGCCCATCTACTGGATTTACAATTACAAGAGAGGCAAGTTCTATCCCTTCGTGTCCAGGGAAGGACAGCAGAGGGACAACGCCATAGAGCTGCGGATGGCCTCCATTATGGAAAAGGAGTTGCCCATGGAGTCCAGCCTGGAGCAGTGGTATCCCCTCTGGGGCATCCCCTTCTAGGGTTGCTCAAGTGATTGAGCCATTCTGATTTGGAAGTTCGAATCTTGGTCGGGGAGCGAGTTTATTTCTTCGGAGGCCAGACAGATATAAAAAGTCCGAACTAACAGTCCTTTCACACAGTGATGACGTGCAAGAAT
>JACPPT010000010.1 GCA_016190815.1 Chloroflexota bacterium | reverse complement strand
TTTGAACTTCCTGGGGAGAGCCTGGACAAGGGGGCTTCTGAGGAAATGACTGCCTACGGCAGCAGCATAAGGTGCCACGTCAAAAGCCTCCCTCTGGCATACGCCAGCCAGGGAACAGGCTGTTACATTGCGGACGGTGTTACCACACCCTTCCCGAGAGGTGAGGCCAACCTTCCCCAGAAACCTGAGAAGCTCGGGCACCCTTTCCAGGCGCACGAAATGGAATTGAATGTCCTGGCGAGTTGTAATGTGGCCCGTGCCCTTGGGCGTGAACTCCTCGCTAGCCCTGGCGAGTGTTTCTAGCTGTGTGTCTGTCAAGCCACCGAAGGGGACCTTGATCCGAACCATAAAATGGTCTGCTTGCCTCTGGCCATATATGCCTTGCATCAACCTGAAGGCACGGAACTTCTCCGGCGTCATCTGCCCGCTACGGAAAAGGCGAATTTTTCCCTCAAGTTCATCTATCTCCCCAGCCTCGAAAGGCAATGCACCCTCTTCCAGCGCGTCTGGTAACATGTTTCCCTCCTTCAAATGCTCTGACTTTTTCCAAAATAAGAAGGCCCCGTCCCAAAGGACGGGGCCTTCCCGTGGTTCCACCTTTCTTCGCCGGGTCTAGCTAGAAACACAAAGTGCCTACAGCCGAATCCCGGCCTCTTTTTCGGGCACGCGGGCTCTATGCCTTGAATACCCTAGCCCTATAACGGGGGCAGCCGTCCCGACCTACTATTGCCTTCGGTCTGCGGCTCCAGAGTGCACTTCAGTCCAGGGTCGATACCGGCATCTCACCATCCGCCGACTCTCTGTAGTTGTGCCCCGAACCTACTCTACTCCTTCATGGCCTTTTATTAATTTTGTTAGTCGACTTTATACAGTATTTTGCCGAAATTGTCAAGACCCATTTGAGAGCCTTAATCCGTGGATTATCTGACGAAGAGCGGTGTCATGGCGAGGATACAGGACATATCGCTAGCATGGGGTTATGGGAGTTTTCCCCCTTTCACACTCCTTTGGTATTGAAGACCTCACCCCCAACCCCCTATCCTTGGCAAGGAGAGGAGGAAGAGAGAATAGAAAGAGAGAAGGGGGCAAAGGAATCCGTGAATTGAGATGACACCCATCAGGTGCTTCTTCTGAATCTAGACTCACGGATTGGGGCAGAGAAATCAAAGAAGGCGGTCAGGAAAGCGGTAGGCTTATTCCAAGAAGCCCAGGAATAATAGTGCCCAGCAAATAGCCAAGGCCCGCCGATAGCGAGCCTATCGCTAACATCTCCAGGCCAGAGAGAAGCGGGTGTCTTCGGACAATTCCCGCCTTGACCACCCCCACCAGAAAGAGGGCCAGGAGCGCAGCGACAACCGAGGATATAAGTGCTGTGCTTCCTTTTAGGAAGGTATAAGGGACAATGGGAAACACCGCTCCCAGCGAAAAGGAAATCCCCATAGTGGAGGCATCCTTGACCGGGTTCGTCGGAGTCTCCGGGTTCAGTCCCAGCTCCTTTTCCACCAAGGTTTTCAGCCAAAGCTGCTTATCAGATGAGATGCGCTGAGCCAGTCTTTCCGCCTCCTCATAGCCCAGACCTTCCCTCCTATAAATCTCCATAAGTTCAGCCAGCTCCTCCGCCGGGTGCTCCTCTATCTCCCGGGACTCTGATTCTATCTCAGCCACCTGTACCTCCTTCTCCGCTTTGGAGGAAAGGTAGCTGCCGGCAGCCATGGATATCATCCCTGCCAGAGCCGCCGCCAGGGCCGTAAATATCACCACCCGATTGTCAGCGAAAGCTGCAAAAACTGAGGAGGCTACGGCAGCCGTGCTGATAAGCCCGTCCTGCGCACCAAAAATGACCTCCCTAATTCGAACCAGCGCAGCTATGCGCCCTCGCTCCCTGCTCACCTCTCCAAGAGATATTTCAGACCTTGGGTATGGGCTGGCTGGCTTCGCTTCCTTTCTTTCCACGAATGTCGAGGGCACACCCTTCCTCTCTTTTCTCCTAAGTCCATCCAGGGCCTGCCGGAAAAGGTCAACGTGGTGTTTTTCCCTCTCCCATGCAATGCGAAAGGTCTGGACAGCATCTGGCCTGTTTTCCCTCTCAGCCTCCCTGATCATCTTGGGATAAACGACATCTATTTCGTAGGCCTCCTCTTCCAGCACCCTCTTCAAGTTTTCCTCTGTCGATTTGACCTCCCCCGCGACCTTCAGATGGCTTAGAGCATGGGCGGTCTCAGCGCCTGCCACCTCGAGAAAGATCTGGGCCACTTCTGGATGCTCCTCCTCCATGGCCTTCATAGCATAGGCAGTGTAGATCCTGTTAGCCTTGGCTTCCCCGATAAAGGCCGTCCATAGATTGAGGTCTGTCTTCTTCAACACGCCTTCGCCCATTCTCTCAGGACTACGCACCAGTCTTGGGTGGTTTTCTTCCAGCCTGAAGAATATATTGCAGGAACTGAGCCTCGGGTTGAGCGCCCGAAAGCTGAATCTTTTCGTTGACCACGGTCTTGGGGACAGCCCTTACAGCATATCTCTGGGCCAGATGGGGAAATTCTGTTATCTCTATGACGTCTGCCCTTATTCGAGGACTTTCCAATGCCATCTTATGGGCCAGCCTGGCCATCACGGGGCAGTACGGTCAGGTAGGTGTCACAAAAACCTGAATGTGAACATCTTCCGTTAACGTTGCTAGCTCCTCTTTAGTTTTTGCTGAAAGGTTCGAGTTGCCTGTAGAGAGGTCTGCTATGTCCTCAATGAGAGTGCTGAACTCATAGCCAGAAGGGATCCCAAAATAGCGTATTGCCCCCTTATTCTGGCCCACCATAACAGTTGCAGGTATCATCTCCACACCAAACGACGTTGCCACCTCGGACTCGGCGACAAGGTCGTGCACCTCCAGGGTGGCCTTGCTGGAGAGAGAGGCTACCTCCTCCAGTATCTGTCTCGTCTCCTCGCAAAACTGGCACTCTCGCCCGGGCACCAACAGCTTGGATGCCTTCTGGGTAAAGTAAACCAGCTTCACGGGTTCCTTGAGGTTTTCCTCAAAGTAAGCCTTAATTTTCTCCTGGTCCTCTTTGGCGATAGAAACCATTTCCAGTCCTCCTTGCAAAGCAAAATTAGAGCAAGTAAAATATCACTATGTTAGTCAATAGGAGTAGCTTTTCCGGACTTGCCTCAACAGCTTCGGGAAACTCCTATATCTGTGTGGTTATGTCTAGTTGCTTCAGCCTTTCTGTAATGATAATATAAATTTGCTGTGTATCATATTTAATATAACACATACCGATATTGCAGGCAAAACCTTAGAAAGGGGTAACAAGCGTTGGCCAACCTGACAGGGAAAAGATACAAGTGCAACAAATGTGGCTCCGAGTTCATTGTGACTAAGGGTGCAAACGGCACCTTAGCCTGTTGCGGCCAGCCCATGGTTCTGAAAACCTAGCGTATCCGGTTGAAGTTTTCCTGTAAGCCTTTTGGTTTCTTCAGATTTCCAGGAGCTTCAAAAGCTCCAAGGGGATTTTTTATGACTTCCAGAAAAGCTGCTATTGCATTTTCCGTGCTGGTATTGCCGTGGCTACTTGGCCTTGCCCTGCTCAGTTGTAGCCCAAGGAGCACCCCCCAGGGTGAAGGGCTCAGCGGTTCGTTCCAGGTCAAGGGCTCAGATACAATGGTGAACCTGGGCAGCGCGTGGGCGGAGGAGTTTATGAGGCTTCACCCCAAAGTAAGAATCTCCGTCACAGGCGGTGGCTCGGGCACAGGAATAGCAGCCCTGATCAACAAGACCACCGACATCGCGCAGGCGTCCAGGTCTATGAAGGGCGAAGAATACGAAAAAGCCAGGCAAGTCGGGGTAGAGCCTAGGGAGTTCGTCGTGGGCATGGACGGCCTTGCGGTGGTGGTTCACCCGACAAACCCTGTCTCTGAACTGAGCTTCGAGCAACTCTCTGCCATCTACTCTTCTGGCAAGGTCACCAACTGGAAGGAAGTCGGAGGAAAGGATGCCCCTATGGTTGTCCTCTCCAGAGACACCAACTCCGGCACCCACGTCTTTTTCAAAGAGCATGTAGTCCAGTACAAAGACGGAAGTTTGGAGTACGGCCCGAACGTCTTGATGTCCCCCGCAAGCAAAACAGGTGTGGATGAAGTGGCGGGCAACCCCAACGCCATTTTCTACGTCGGGCTGGGGTACGTATCAGAAAAGGTTAAGCCCGTGGCCATAAAGAAGGAAGCAAGTGATAAAGCCGTTCTGCCCAGTGTCGAATCGGTAAAGAACGGAACATACACCCTTGCTCGACCCCTTTTCGTGTACACCAATGTAGAGCCACAGGGTCTGCTGAGGGACTACATAGACTGGGTATTGGGGCCTGAGGGTCAGACCATAGTCGGGGACCTGGAGTTTGTGCCCCTGCAATAAGACCGAGGACGGGATATGCTTGGAACTGATGCTAAGAGCATCCTGAAATCAATAAAAGCCCTGCCTTTTCGCAAAAAAGTTCTGCTTCCCGTAAGAATCCTCTCCGACAGTCGAGTCCCGATAGGGGCGAAGCTCGTAATTCCCGGATTGCTTTTATACCTGATAATGCCCTTGGACCTCATCCCGGATTTTATACCTGTCCTGGGGCAGCTCGACGACCTGTTGGTAATCATACTCGCACTGGGGCTCATTGTTAGGCTTTGTCCCCCTCAGGTGCTCCACGAGCTCGTTCTCAAGCTAGGTCAAACTTCCTCACCTCCAGCACAACCTAAGAATCAGTCAGGGGGTAGGAACCCCAGGCTTCTCAAGCGCTTTCGTCTGGGTGAGAAAATCATGGAGCTATTCATTTTTGGCAACGGCGTCCTCGCCATAGTAGTACTGGTGGGCATCTTTGGCCTATTGCTTAAAGAAGGCCTGCCCATATTTGCGCATACACCCTTTTGGCGATTCCTGTTCGGCGACAAATGGTATCCGGTCTCTTCTCCCCCCACCTTCGGAATTCTCCCGTTTCTGGTGGCAAGCCTGATGATAACTGTCGGGGCCATAATAATAGCCCTTCCCGTGGGGGTTGCCACAGCAGCATACCTCGCCGAGGTGGCCCCCAAGGCAATCAGGGAGAGCGTCAAACCTCTTATCGAACTTCTGGCAGGAGTGCCCTCTGTGGTCATAGGATTTGTTGGCCTCCTGGTGCTAACGCCTCTGGTCAGGAATGTATTTCATCTGAACACCGGCCTTACCGGGCTTACCGCAGCAATAATGCTCGCCTTTATGAGCCTCCCTGTCATAGTAAGCGTTTCGGAGGATGCCCTGAGCATGGTACCCAACGAGTACAAGGAGGCTTCCTACGCCCTGGGAGCCACCCGATGGCAGACCATTGTTCACGTGCTCATACCAGCAGCCATCTCGGGCATTACAGCAGCGGTGATGTTGGGAGTGGGCAGAGCCATTGGCGAGACGATGACAGTCCTTATGGTTGCTGGGGGGGCCTTATCGGTTCCCCATTCCCTCGCCGAACCTATGCGCCCAATGACCGCCACCATAGCCGCTGAGGTCAACAACGCTGTGCGTGGAGGACTCCAATACCAGGCCCTTTTTGCCATTGGCGCTGCGCTGTTCCTCATCACCTTCGCCACCAATCTTATAGCAGACGTTGTTCTGGAGCGTCAGAAGAGGAGGTTCCAGACTTGATAAGAAGCGAGAGAGGGCATGGAGCAAAGGCAACGGAGAGGATCGCCTTTGGCCTTCTGGCCCTGGCCACCTTCCTGGTGGTTGCGCCCGTTATATACATTGTTGTATTCATACTAGTAAACGGCTCTGGCTCCATAAGCTGGGAGTTTCTCACTCAGGCGCCCCGCCATCGAGGTCTGGAGGGCGGGATATTCCCCGCCATTGTAGGCACTTTTTATCTCATGATAGGCACTCTCCTCTTCGCCCTGCCCGTAGGGGTGTTCTCAGCCATCTACCTGACGGAATACGCCCGCCGAAACTGGCTCACCCGCCTGATAAATCTGAGCATTGTAAACCTGGCAGGGGTCCCGTCCATTGTCTTCGGGCTTTTTGGACTGGGGCTTTTTGTCCTGGCTATGAGGTCTGGCTCCTCCCTCCTCGCTGCCAGCCTGACCCTGGCCTGTCAGGCCCTAGCCATGATAATAACAACCTCCCGAGAGGCCCTTATGGCTGTCCCCAGAAGCTACAGGGAGGGAAGCCTGGCTTTAGGCGCAACCAAATGGCAGACGGTACTGCACGTGGTTTTACCCCAGGCCATGCCGGGCATCATAACTGGAACTGTACTGGCAACAAGTAGGGCCATCGGAGAAACGGCGCCCATCCTGGCAGTGGGGGCAGCCTTTCTTTTGCCCTCGCTTCCCAGCTCTCCCCTAGACCAGTTCATGGCCCTGCCCTATCACCTCTACATTGTGGCTACTCAGGTGCCCGGAATGCCCGAAAGGACTATGTGGGGAACAGCCCTGGTTCTACTGGTGGTCGTGCTTTCCTTTAACACCATGGCCATGGTAGTGCGTTGGAGATTCCGACAGCGCAGGGTATAATTAGAGAAATAGAGTTCAGGGGGAACGATGGTCATTTTCTCAGGTGAAATAGAAAGAATACCCGCCGTTCCTGCCCCAGAGAAAATAAAGCTCAGGACCAGTGGGGTTAACCTTTTCTACGGAACCTTTCAGGCCCTCCGCAATATCTCCATAGAGATACCTGCACAGGCCATAACCGCCATTATCGGGCCGTCTGGCTGTGGTAAGACCTCATTCCTAAGGCTGTTCAACCGCATGAACGACCTGATTCACAATGCAAGGGTAGAGGGTAGCGTAGAGCTGGACGATATGCCCATATACGACCAGAACACTGATGTGGTGGAGCTAAGAAAGCGGGTTGGGATGGTCTTCCAGAAGCCCAACCCCTTTCCGATGTCTGTGTTTGACAACGTTGCCTTTGGCCCTAGAAGGCACGGCAAAGACAACAGGAAAGAGCTAGAAGAAATCGTGGAAAGAAGCCTTCATCGGGCCGCCCTCCTGGATGAGGTGAAAGATAAGATCCACGAATCAGCACTGTCCCTTTCCGGCGGCCAGCAGCAGCGCCTTTGCATCGCCAGGGTGCTGGCAGTGGACCCTGAGGTTATTCTTATGGACGAGCCCTGTAGCGCCCTTGACCCCGTGGCAACCCTC
Organism: Chloroflexota bacterium; assembly: GCA_016190815.1. GTDB lineage: Bacteria > Chloroflexota > Dehalococcoidia > JACPPT01 > JACPPT01 > JACPPT01. The sequence goes on along the minus strand of JACPPT010000010.1, from coordinate 8,764 downwards.
AAGATAGAAGACCTGATGCGAGCCCTGTCTGAGAATTACACCATCGTCATTGTAACCCATAATATGCAGCAGGCAGCAAGGGTTTCAGATATGGCCGCTTTCCTTATGATGGCAGATGACAAGACAGGTGAGCTTGTGGAGTACGGGCCAACCAATCGGGTGTTCACCAATCCTAAGGATCCCAGAACCGAATCCTACATAACAGGGCGGTTTGGCTAAAGGCCAATGAAAGGAGAGGCATATGCCCAGAGCTATTTATGAAAAGCATCTGAAGTCCCTCCATGAGGATGTTCTACAACTCGGTGACATGGTGGAAAAGGCTATCAACCACTCCATAGAGGCCCTCAAGAAGAGGGACCTGGCCATGGCAAAACAGATTGTGGAAGAGGATGTCAACATAAACAATAAGCGTTTCGATATAGAGCAGAGATGCATCCAACTCATTGCGACCCAGCAGCCTATGGCGAAAGACCTGAGAGCCATCATCGCCATTCTGCACATCATCGTGGATTTGGAACGGATGGGCGACTACGCAGAGGGTATATCCAGGATCAACATTCTAATGGGCGATGAGCCCCTGCTCAAACCCCTCATAGATATACCTCGCATGGCACAAAAGGCAGTGGAGATGCTAGACCGGAGCCTTCAAGCCTTCATCAAAGAGGACGTGGAGGAAGCAAGAAGAATCCCCAAAGAGGACGACGAAGTAGACGCCCTGTGGAACCAAGTCTATCGGGAGCTAATTTTCTTTATGATCCAGGACCCCAGGACCATCAGCCGAGCCACCTACCTGATGTGGGTCGCACATAACCTGGAGCGCATCGCAGACCGGGCCACGAATATCTGCGAGCGTGTGGTGTTTACAGCTACGGGCAAGATGGAGGAGATAGGAGCCTCAAGATACTAAGGGGGTTCAGGAGAGTACGCGAATCCAGTCAATATCCTTAGCGCTTCTCGACAGAGGCCCACTTGGGCGGCCCGGCCTTCAATATCTGACTTGCCAGGGGGCGCCCAAAAGTTCTCTGCGCCATCCCGGCGCACTCTGTCATCCTATTCAGGTCAATTCCTGTATGAACCCCCATCTCATGCAGCATATTCACCAGGTCCTCGGTGCAGATGTTGCCTGTAGCCCCGGGCGAAAATGGACACCCGCCCAGGCCAGCCAGAGAGCTATCAAAAGAGGTTACGCCGGCCTGCATGGCGGAAAGAACGTTGACCAGGCCCAGACCTCTGGTATCGTGAAAGCGGGCTGTAAGCTCCACCCCTAGAAGAACCTCTCGGGCCTTCATAAAGAAATCGTAAACCTGCCGGGGGTTGGCCATTCCTGCGGTATCCCCAAAGTCTATCTCCTCGGTCCCCATGGCATGCACCTCTTTAGCTATTTTCATTACCCTCTCAATGGAGACAACCCCCTCGAAGGCACACCCAAAGGACATGGAGATAGTCACGTATACCCGCAGGCCAGACTGGCGAGCTCTTTGAATCAGCGAAGGGAGCTCTGAGAGGGACTGGGCTATGGTTTTGTTGACGTTGCTTTTGTTGTGGCTCTCGGTGGCTGATAGAACAAAATTCACCTCATTCACCTTGGCCCCCATCGCCTTCACCTCCAGCGCCCGCTCCAGACCCCTTGCGTTGGGGATGAGAACAGAATAGGAAACGTCCTCAACCCTGTTTATTTGCATCAATACATCTGCGGCATCCGCCAGTTGAGGCACCCATTGGGGATGGACAAAGGAGGTCAGGTTTATCCTGGGCACCCCGGTTTCCAAAAGGGCATTTATAAGGGCGACCTTGGTTTCTGTGGGCAGAACCGCCCTTTCGTTCTGGAGTCCGTCTCTGGGGCTTTCCTCCCGTATTGTCACAGACCTGGGAAGATTCAAAAGCATCCTCAACCTCAATTCGTGGCAGAAGTTTAGCATCCTCTCTTGAGGGCGTCAAGGAAGACGTTTATACTTCAATGGTTAAGAAAGCTCAAGCAGAAAGGAGACTGCTATGGCAGGACCCCTTACAGGCATAAGAGTGCTGGATCTCAGCCGCGTGCTGGCTGGCCCCTTTTGCACAATGATCCTCTGCGATTTGGGTGCAGAAGTTATAAAGGTGGAGAGGCCAGAAATAGGTGACATAGCCCGGGGCAATGGCCCATTCATAGATGGCATCAGCTCCTATTTTTTCAGCATCAACCGGGGCAAAAAGAGCCTGACCCTGGACCTCGCCTCACCCAGAGGTAAAAGCATCTTCCTGCAGCTTGTTAAGCACTTTGATATTCTGGTGGAGAACTTTGTGCCAGGCACGATGGAGAAGCTAGGGCTAAGCTATCCAAAGGTTGCGGACGTCAACCCCAGAATAATATATGCTTCTTGTTCAGGCTACGGCCAGACAGGCCCATACGCTCACAAGCCAGCCTTCGATGTCGTGGTGCAGGGGATGGGTGGGATCATGAGCATAACAGGTGAACCCGTCGGGCCGCCAATAAGGCCTGGAATCTCCATAGGGGACATAGCTGCAGGCCTTTTCACAGCAATAGGAATCCTGGCTGCGCTTCACGAAAGGAGCATGTCTGGCAAGGGACAGATTATAGACGTGGGCATGCTGGACTGTCAGGTGGCCATACAGGAGAACGCCTTTGCCCGTTATTTCGCTACCGGTGAGGTGCCCGGCCCTCTAGGAACTCGGCATCCGGTTACCACGCCCTTCCAGGCGTTTGAAACCAAGGACGGCTACATCGTCGTGGCTCTGGTGGGAGGAGAGCGAAACCAGTGGGCTCTTTTCTGCTCTGCCCTGGGGTGTATCGACCTCATAGACGACCCCAGATTTCAAACAAGCTGGGATAGGACGGTTCACTACGATGAACTAATACCCATTTTGACCCGAGCTTTCAAAGGCAAGACTACAGAAGAGTGGGTCGGGGAACTTGAAGAGGTCAACGTACCCTGCGGACCTGTCAACACCATCGACAAGGTGGCCCAGGACCCTCAAGTCCTGGTGCGTAATATGATTGTAGAGATTCCTTATCCACAAGTGGGCGAGGTGAAGGTTACCAACACACCCATCAAGCTTTCCCGGAGCCAGTGCCAGGTCTCCAAACCAGCGCCGGAACTTGGAGAACACGCCCAGGAGGTCTTGAGGAACCTCCTGGGCCTCACACAACAAGAAATAGAAGGACTAAGGAAGGACCGAGTTATCTAGTAACTATCCCGGTCGGGCGGCTGCCGCGAGCACTTTAATGGCGGTAACCAGAGCGGCAGGCGCCATGAAAGAGGCTATATAATACACAATGTCGTCCAACATTGTTCCCAGGCCAGATATGATATCGTTTATGGCCTCGAAACCAGCATTGCCCAGGACAACAAGCGCAATGGCTGCAATTAGGAACGGCACCATCTCCTTCGCTGTTATATTCAGGAGGCCAACAATCAATCCCAATATAACCAGGGTAAGAATCAAAGTGCCGTTATCAGGAGAAGCCACCCCACCTATTACCCCGATAACAATACCGACTATGAAGGCAATAGTCCCTATTAAGCCCTGGACTCGACCGCCCGTTGTTTGCGCGGCTGCTTTTTGCTGAGCCATCGAACTCCTCCTTTCACATAGCAATTTCAAGTCCCGATTATAAGGCTTTTTGACGAAAAATCAAGCCCCTGTAGCTCAAGCGCTCATTAGCTGGCGATATTTTGCCAAATAGTTATGAACAGTGGAGACGAACTCGGCATGACTCCAAGTAAGGGGGGATACCGATAGAGGCTCCCTGGTATATGGGTTTATCTGCTCTGCCAGCACGCCACTGGGGAGAGCCCTTTTAACAACCCATGTTAGAAACTCTCTCCCAGCCTCAAGGTCATCCAGGTGGGTCGTTCTTGCTATGTAATACTGAGCCAGCCAAAGGGTGCATATAAACCAGGGGTTTCCCGCAACCTTACCCGCGTCTGTGCTCACCTTATGATAGGAATCGCCTTCGTAGCGGGCCAGGCCACCCACAGCCGTCTGACACCACAACCTTTCTCTCACAGCTCGAACCGTGCTTTCAAGCATTGGATCACTCTCATGGAACATGCCAAAAAGGGAAAACCACAAGAGACTGCTGTCGATGATGTTGTCTGGCTTCATTACGCCCTCCTCATCCACATATATGGAGCGCAGGAATCGGTTCGCCTTCTTATCAAACATGTAGCGAATCGTGGCTTCTCTAATCTCGCCAGCGGCTTTGCGATAACGTTCGCTGAGAGCCTTTTCATTAAATAGATCGGTGATGTTGGCAGCGGCCTGCAGGCCAGCCCAAACAGAGGCGACAGTGAAAGCATGAATGGCACGGCGTTCCTCCCAGAGGTCATATGAAGGAACTGGCAAGAGGGTATTTGGCTCTCTATAGTCAACCATAAAATCCGCTGCATTCTTTACCAGGGGGCGATACTGGCGTCTGAGAAACTCTATGTCTCTGCATTTTTGGTAGTATTTCCAAAGGGCGTAAATGGGCAGAGCTGTCTCGTCCTCCTGAATGGGAAGCTGTTTCTGCTCACGAGCATCCACCCAGGGATGCCAGCTAGATGCCGCCTCACCGCTGGCAACGTATTTCTGGAGAAAATAGCCCTCATGGGTTATCACCCTGGTACAGAAATCGAAGAAGTTCCGACTAAGCTCGCTATGGCCTGCCTTGTCTAGAGCCAGAGCAACCATTGCTCCATCCCTGGGCCACATGTATGCATAGGTATCTCTGGCCCAGGAGGCTATATCCCAATCAGTTGATGCGATAATAGCTCCCTGGTTGTCTATCTGACTTCTTAGTATGAGAAGGCTCGTTTTATAGAAGTCGATTACGGGTTGGGGAAGGTCCGCAAATTCTATTTCCTCTTTGTTCACCCATGCCCGCCAGTAATCCAATGTCCTGGTAATGAAGCTCTGAGGCCCCCTCGTCCTCACAAGGCCGTCAAGCTCCTTGACCTCCTCGGCAGACCTGCCTACGTCAAGCCAGTGGTAAACCGTTGCTGAGCCACCAGGTGGAAGAACGCCCATGTTAGCTGCCACAGTGGCGTCCACCGAGCCCTGAGCTATGGGGTTGCGCCCCAGGATGCCGTCTTCCGCGTCCCTCCATGTCCCCTCCCTTCCATGGAGTTCGGAGATACCAGTTGCCCAGCTATCAAGACCTATCCTCCCGCCAACCTGCGAGTTAATCATAAAGTAACGCTTGCCTTTGAACGCTAAGAGCGCTTTCCTTTCAGGCTCATAGTAAACTGTATCGCCCACCTTCACCCCGTAGATATGAAAATCGTAATGGAAAAACACGCGAATCTCCCTGGGCGTGTCCGCCAGGTTAGTGATGGTGACCTGCCTCAGAAAAATGTTTCTGAAGAAGTCCACCGCATCATGGAAGATAACCTTGAGGCTGGCATCCTTGTTTTCGGCTGTAACCTCTGTTACAAGGCTTTCCCTGGCATACCTTATCTCCTTTGCCCAGATAGGATCATCTATCCAAAATAGACGCCCGTCAACCCAGATACCTGTTAAGCAGCCATCCCCTGCACTGTGATTTTCCGCTCCGACCCAGGGGAAGAAAATGTCCCTGAGCTTGTAGTTCAGGTCAAAGTTGATTTGAAGGCTTCCATTGCCTATAGATAGGCTTCGAGGCATATGCTCTACTCCTCTGAAATCCAGGTCAGGACAAGGGAAAGGCTTTTCCCTGCGTCAAGCTTAACAGGAATATGAAGAAAAAGACAGGTCCCCTGATACACGGCCTCCACTCCCCCCTCTGAGTTGGAGATGCTCTCCACCGGGAAGGCCCACACTCTCAAATTCGGGCTAAAGCGAAGGCGCAGGGCAATGACCAGACCTCTATTCCCAATGGTGAGCTCCTGCGAGTTCAGAATCTCCCTGGGAGAGGAAAGGCGAGATTCCTGGGTTTCTCCTGGAACATTCAAATATGCCTGGGGGTTGTTCCCACCTCCCAAAAGGTTTATATTCCATTCAGACCCGAAAAGGAACTCGATAGGTTGTCTGGAGAGATTGACAAGTTTGTAAGAAACATCAAAGTTTTCATGCCCTCTTTTCAGGAGGAGTTCTTTTTCTACAACCAGGGAGGCGGTTTGTCCTCGAGACGCTATCCTTCCCTCTCTTCTTAGCGTCACGCCCATGATATCAGCCTCTTTCCTGACAGTGTGCCCATAAGGCTGGCCAGCAAAATCTCCTAGGTCAGTATACAGGGAGGAAGAGAGGTCATTTAGAGAGGTAGTCAATGGAAGAAAATGCTCTAACATACTGAAGCGTGGATAACGATCATAGTGCAGGCGATGGTGTATTGAAGGCTCCTTCACTCTAACAGCCTCGTGGATGCTTACCAGCCCCTCTGATTTTTTCTCACCCGGCCCCGCTATTGCACTATGGTATGGCTCAGGTCTGCGGGTCAATGTGCTTTGAAGGTTGTACTCCCTTTTGCGGAGGTCCCATTGGAATATGGCCCCGCCATCGGCTGGGTCTATATGCAACGATAGGGCATCCCCTTCCACGAGAATCTCGTCCTGACCATCACAATCCACATCTGCTACCTCCAGTTCCAACCAGCGTCTGCCTTTATGAAGAAGCGCATCAGCCCTGTTTTCGGCACGAATGAGGTGCTTATACGCAGCAGTCCGAACGTCTGTTAGATACAAGCCGCCGAAAACGCCATGCCAGTATGGGCAGTTACACTGGCCCATCCAGAGGTCATCAAGGCCACACTCCTCATTCCCCAGGGAGCGAGCCTTGTACACCTTGTGATGCACCCTGAGCATTTTCTTGTGGAGAATATTGGCCTCAGGGTACTTTGCCAGAAAACTGCGCCAGAAGCCCCCCCACGTGTACTGAGCCACATCCTGCATTCCTTCAATGTCCAGCTTATGCTTAAGGCTGGCTAACTCCAGGGACTTGTTTGCGGGTAGTGCCCACTCCATCATTTCAGCGTAGGAGGCAGCGGGAAGATAGACTCTACCCAGGGCTGAGAAACTTCCAACATACTCCCCCAGTGGGATGGTCGTGAGCCAACTGGAGTTTTCCTCCAGGGCTGTAAAGAATTTTTCAACCCAGCCCTTTTGCCAGCAGTGTTCATACGTGCCGGGCCAGATGCCAAACTTCTCCCCGTCATCTCCAAAAACGGCAATCTTAGAGCCATCCTCCTCTGCCTCATGCCTCAGGTACTCTATTACCTCTGACACGTCTCGCCATGGTATGGAGTAGCGCAAGTGTTTGCTCGTGGCAAAAACCTTTACGACATCGCCCTGCTCCTCCGTTATGTAATAGCCAAAGAGGTCTTTATCGGAAAGGCCCACCATCTTGAAGTGAGCATCGTCTACGATGGTCCAACTGACGCCTGCGCAGGCCAAAGCCTTGGGTAGATGGGGTTCCCATACGCGCTCGGCAAGCCACAGGCCCATGGCCCTCTGACCAAAGAGCTTTTCTAAGGCCTCCGTCATCTTCCTTACCTGGCCCAGTTTGTCCTCGTCTGGGATTATGGGAAGGATAGGCTCGTAATAACCGCCCGTCATGACCTCCGCCTGGCCTCTTTTCACAAGCTCCGCCACTCTCCCTACAAACCCTGGCTGATGTTCCACCAGCCAGTCCAGAAGTGGACCAGAGTAATGACAGGAAAGTCTTATACCGGGATGCTTCTCCAGGGCCTCAAGCATTGGTAGGTAGGCCTTTTTATATGCCTCCTCGAAGACCCAGGGGAAGTTTCCCACAGGCTGGTGATTGTGGATTGCTAGACCGAGGAAGATGCGCTTCATTTTACGCTTGGCTATTCAAAGAAAAGCATATCGGTTATTTTGGCCCTGAGGTTTCGGGCGGCCAGCACACGGTAGTACTGCTCCTTCTTTTCCCCAGGATTACAACCGCTGCCATGGACAGCCTTATATGCGTTTACAATGACCTCCTGCTGCTCGATGAGACCCCTGTGAATCATATTGATGTCCCACATAGGCGTTTTGCTGGCCCACCAGAACTGGCAGCTATGAAGAGCCGGATCCAGGAGACCTCTGGCTATTTCAGCGAAACGCCTGCTATGGTCGTTGTCGGCAACCTCCAGAGCCTTCCTAACCAGGCCTATGCATATCTCGCTATGCTCCCACTGCATCTTGTGGAGAATGTTAGAGGGGCCCCTCCAAAGGGGATAGTAATTCCCGTTCTTAAGGTCATCCTCAGTGGTACTCCAGGAGGAAGGCCTGGGCTGGACGAAGTCTCCCTTGGGAAAGATATCCAGAAGCTGGCTGAGCGTCACTATCTCGATCTCCCTCTTCTCCGCCTCAGAGAAAAGCCCTTTGTGCTCTTCCGAAAGAAGTTCTTGCTGCTTCAATCCCAAATATGGGTTAGAAGTCACGGAAAGGGCCTCATAGACCTCTGCAAGAAAAAGCCTCTCCCAGTTCTGAATGTGATGGCCGAAAGTCTCGGCATCCATAGCTGTTATTACATAGATATCGCCGTTTTCGTTCCTCAATCCTTTGAGGTGCTCTATAAAGCCACCCCCGTCTATGCCTTGAAAACTTATCTTATTGCTCAATATGTCGTCCCGGAAGAAAACCGCTACCCGGTCAAGCCCGTGTGGAATCTGGTGAATTAAGCTGGTGGGCCACGATACAGGGCATGCTACCCCACTCAGTATTATCCACTCGTGACGTGCCTCCAAAAGAGGTTCAATGATGGAATCGCTATAGCACATCTCGGGTGGGAAAAAGCCCCTGGGGCTGTAGACATCCCCAAAGAAATGCCTGTTGGTCAAATAGTTGCGCCTTATCTGCCTCTT
>JACPPT010000042.1 GCA_016190815.1 Chloroflexota bacterium | reverse complement strand
GGATGGGGGTGGGTGTGGGGGTGGTCAAGGGTCTGGGTGTGGCGGTTGGAGTGGGCCTGGGGGTTGGCGTAGGTGTGGGGGTGGGTGCTGCACAGCTGCTGAGGAGAAGGGCCAGAAAAACTGCAATACCAAGCCATGTTGCTACTGTCCTGTTTTTATGAAACATACTACTCCCTCCTTTCGCTATTCGTCCGACAAGCTGTCTGAACGCGCCTATTATGGTGCATTAAGGCTCTGCTGTCAACTACTTTAAGTGATAATGTCGCTTCAACTCTGAGGCATACTTTACTCCCACACTGTTGGCGTTCTTTTCCAGCCACTCACTTAAGCGGGTTTCTGACGCTGGAGGCTCTTTGGAAATAAGAAGATTCGACATAAGTCCTTTGATTTCATCTTTTGTGAGAATCACATCCTTGACAAAGTAACCGACCAACCTGGCAAACATCAGCGCCAGCCATGGATTCAGGTGAACTATCCTTGCTCTGCTGCCTATCTTGTGGGCAATGAGTCGAACCAGTTCCTCAAAGGTGTAAGTCTCCGGGCCGACTGCGTCTATGACCATATTTTCATCTTTGTGCCCAGCGACTACAGCTATTTCTGCCACATCCTCCACAAAAACGGGCTGGATTCGGTAATCTCCTGAGCCAAAGATTATGAATACGGGGGACCTTCTGAGAAGCCATGCGATGTTGTTGATTAGGATGTCCTCCGTTCCGAAGATCACGGTGGGCCGAAGGATAGCGTAGGACAGATTTGAGTTCGTGATTGCTTTCTCCACACGCCCCTTTCCTTTGAAGTAAGGCAGGGGTGAATCCTCAGAGGCGTTGGTGATGCTGATATGCACCAGCCTGCGGACGCCTGCTTTCTCGGCTGCCTGGATGAGAATCTTTGTGTTCTCGACAGCCTTCTCAAAGGTCATCTCCCCGCGAGGGAAGCGAATCCAGTAGGTGTTGTAGAGGGTTATCACTCCCCGCAGGCTGTCCACCAGTTCGCCCGGGTTGCTGAAGTCCAGAGGATAGGTCTTCACACGATTGCCGAAGGGGCTTTTGTTGTTGGGGTGCCCTGTGAGGTTGATGACCATTTTGTCCAGGGAGAGAAGCCGACGAGCAATGTACTTGCCAGTGTAGCCAAAAGCTCCAGTGACCGCGTTCAGCTCAGCTTTTTCCACACTCGGCACCTATCTGCTCATTCCGAAGACTTCCTATCTCTTTAGATACGGATGAGCTAGTGCTAGCTTGCGCAAATCAGTGAAACAGATTCTGCGTCCTTACAAAATGTGGAAGGACGAAGAATGACATGCCTATGTTGTCACCCTTGCGCGAAGCGAAGGGTCTCTACTCACTTTTGTAACAGCAATTACTGCAACCAAGCACTATATCTGAAGGACTCCCTCACGTAATACTTGCTTCCCGTCCAGTTCTACGGATGCTCTGGTTATGACCCCGTCGATGTGTATGCTGCTCCATGTTGTGCCACCCAGGCCGTCGCTTCTTCCCAGAGCGATATGAACCATCCCTGCGATTGCTGCATCACGTCTTGTACCCCGCAGACTTCTGGGTACGATGTGGCTGGTGCCAATAGCAAATTCCGCGATGTTATTGGCGTTCTTGTCAGTGGCGGCAATGAGTTTCAATCTCTCAGCATCTTCTGGCAGCCCTGAGATATCTGTCACTCTTCCCGCTTTCACGTTCAGTCGAAGGGGCTGCCTCAGCAGAAAACCCCAGCCGATCATCTCGGCATCAAAAACTATAACGCCATCAGCGGTGCCCTCCAGAGGGGCTGTAGTTGCCTCAGCATAGTCTGGCACCGAGGCAAAGCCGCGAGCCAAAGGGTGCAAGGCGATCCCCTGTCGGCCTTCCATGCTCAGGGTTAGATTTGTTCCGGCTGGCGAGGTTACCCTGGCGGATTTTGCCTGGGTGAATTGTTGAGCGAGTTTCTCCGTATTGTCGCGTATCAACATTATATCGGCTGGCGAGATGTCTCGGGCGAGCTCATCCTCAGATACCTCCTCCATGGAGTAGTATCTTACCCCCGCTGCGGATGCTTCCTTCCGGGCATTTGTATGTCCAAGGGCGGTTGTATCTGTGATAAAGAGCATCGCATCGACGACCTTCATAGCTGCTGCGACGGGCTTGGGCGGCTCCGTGCCTGCAATAGGGTTGGGCCTCATCACCATCAAGACCGCTTCGGCACCAGCTCCGATAGCCGCTTCCATGACAGCCTCCGCTATGCGCTTGGGCCTGGCATAATAATCAGCTATGACCAGTATTTTTTCCCCAGGCTTCACTCCCATGCAGGTTTCCACGATAAGTTTCGCTCCCCTGCTCAAATCAACCATAGTCAGGCGCTCCCTTCTGTGGTTACTTTGCGAAAATCCTGTTCCACCTGTCTGTCCAGGCGGCCCTGTCGATTTTTGTCCAGTCGACTTTTGTAGCTTTCTCGGCTAGCTTGAGGTCGATGGCTATAGGCTTGAGTTTAGCAGGCACCTCGGCGTCAGGCCGAACCGGGCCGCCCAGAGTGAACTCCGGAGTGCGGTCCTGGACCTGCTTGCTCAGCGCATGATTGAGAAACAGGTTGGCACAAATGGGGTGGGCTGCATCTTTGACTATCTCAAGGGTATGTGGCTCAAGAGTGAACCCATCCTTGGGATGGATCATCTCCACGGGAAGACCTTGGAGCATGAGACGCCTGGGGCGACTCATGCTGCCCACGCCCAGCCAGGCTGAGCCTTCTCCCAGCAGCTTCTCGTATTCCGCAAAGCTTACAAGGGCCAGGAGGTTGGGCTTCAACTTCTCCTCCAGGAACTTGAAGGCCACGTCAGGGTTGCTCTCGCTCCCTCCCAGGGATCTGGCAATCAGAGCGACCGCCTCCATAACAGGGGCAGACTCTATGCCTACCCAAACCACGTGGCCCTTATATATGGGGTCGCCGAAGTCGACCCAGGAGTCGGGTATGCGGAGATTCCGCTTCTCCAGCTCACCCCTGTTTATGGCAATCCCATTGGATAAGACCTGGTAGAATGCCGCCATATCATCGGGCTCATGGAACATGGAGGGGACAGACTTGAGGTTGGGGATGAGGTCTTTGTTTATCTTGCTCAGCAGTCCGAGGCTTTTGGCCTGGGTGAAGGGGCCGTAGTCCATGTTTGTTATATCAACGGTGGGGCTCCCCTTTTCGGCCTGAATCCTGGCAAGCATGGGGGAGCTGACGCCGCCGAAGATGATGGTCCGGCACCCTGTCTCCTTCTCAAACTGGGGTACATAAATCGGGTCCCTGTATCCCGGCTCCCACGCTCCCTGAAGGAAAGCCACCAGCGTGCCCTCACTCTTTACGGGAGTAGGAGTAGGCCTTGGGGTCGGCGTAGCTGTGGGTAACGGTGTGGGCGACGGCGTTACACCAGGCCTCAAGGTTGGGGTGGGGGTTGGCTGTAGTGTGGGTGTGGCGGTTGGGGTTGGCCTCGGTGTGGCGGTGGGTGTGGGTGTAGGCACGGATGTTGGAGTTGGTTGCGGTGCGCAACTAATGATCAAGAGGGAAATTGCTACTACAATGCCTGACAAGAATGCCGAGAACCTGCTTCTGCAAATCATAGAGTTCCTCCTTCTTCTTCTTGTGTTCACCCTGATAGGTCTACTAAGGCCTTTTTGAACACCTTTCTGGGCAATTCTCCTAACTCATTGCTTCAGATTAGAGCTTGTGGGATGAGTTCGGCTCTACTGAATCTTGTCCCGGCGGTTCAGGTAGTCATCCCACCAGGGCTCCTCCCAGTCGACACTCTCGGTTTGTTGACCCAGCACCTCCACCAGTTGCTCCAGAGTGAACCGAACCAGCTCTGTGCAGCGATGGACGCGCTCCCTGTTGGCGAAGTCATTCGCCCATGGGCGGGTAAGGTCTCCGCATTGTGTGGTCCCGAAGCGCCTCTGGAAGCGGTCCAGCACCGCCTTAGTCCGGCTGTAGGCTGGACGAGGCGCTGTGCCAGTCGGTTCCACGCTGCCGTACTTCAAACCCACCGCTATTGCTGATGCGCTAAGGCAACCGCAGATGTTTTTGGAGAGCGCCACACCACCTCCAAACGATGTGGCAGCGCACACCAAGTCTTCGCGGATATCCCAGCCCTGCTCCTTGAGACCGAGGAGCACTGTTTGTGCTCAGTTATATTTACCAGTAGAGAACAGGTGCACCGTTTTCTCAAACTTCGCTGCATGGGACATGGTCTCTTGAATCGTTCCTCCTGGTAATCTTCTCTTACGTGAATGCGCCTATTATGAAGATTGGGTGGTTCCTTGTCAACTACTCCTGGTGGTGAGATACCAACTTTCGTCTATAGGAGATGCTAGATTCCTTGTCGACTGTATTCAGTCGCAAAAGGTTGACTTCGTTTGGCGAAGGCACTGGATTCCCTTCGAGAGAGCGAGAGGCTTGAGATAACGGAAAGGCAAGCCGATGCAGTGGTTATGAGTGGGCGCTCGCTACGGCACCAGCTTCTCTAGCTCAGGCAACAAGACCACGCTCTCTTGTTCATTGGGATCGGTGCGGGCGATGACGGCCCGGCAGGGCTCGGTCTTGCTCCGATTAATGGGCATGTGGGGCATGTTTGCTGGAATGTACATGAACTCCCCAGCGCGGACCATCATTCGCTGGCTCAGATTTTCGCCCCACCAGACCTCAGCCTCTCCACTTATGGTGTATATTGCAG
>JACPPT010000046.1 GCA_016190815.1 Chloroflexota bacterium | reverse complement strand
TGGGATGGCACGGCTGGATTCCGGCGGCCGCCGGAATGGCAAAAAGGCTATTTTCGGAGCAACTTTTCGGGCTGTCTTCGAAATGCCAATTTCTGCTACCTATCGAAATAAACACATAGGTGGTTTTCTTGCTGTAAACGAGGAAATAGGGTATATTAGGTTAAAGCTATAATTAAAAATTGAGGGTTCTGATGGCAGTAAGGCCAAGCACAAAGATAAGGGATAAAGATAAAAATAATAATAAAATCTTGGTTGAACACACCCCTCACAAGAATCCTCTAGATTTTTACATCCGTGAGGATAAGGCATCTTATGGCAAAGCTAAACCATTCTCTGTCTATTACGATAACCCGGAACACTCAGTCAGGCTCTTAGAAGGTGACTGCATTAGAATCTTAAACCAAGCGAGAGAAAACTCCGTTGATATAATCTTTGCGGACCCCCCCTATTTTCTTTCAAATGGAGGCATTACTTGTCATGCAGGGAAGATGGTGTCCGTAAATAAGGGTGAATGGGATAAGTCAAAAGGTGCTGACGCCGACCATGATTTTGCCCTTCAGTGGCTCACTGCTTGCCGCCGTGTCCTAAAAGACGATGGGACCATATGGGTATCCGGCACTATGCACAACATCTATTCAGTTGGGTTCGCATTACAGCAGCTAGGCTATAAAATACTAAACGAGATATGCTGGTATAAGCCAAATGCGTCTCCCAACCTATCAACACGCTATTTCACCCACAGCCACGAGACCGTCATATGGGCGGCCAAGTCCGAGAAGAGCAAACACAAGTTTGATTATCAGCTTATGAAGCAAATAGCCGGCGGCAAACAGATGCGCTCATTATGGATGGACATAGATGTTGAAGATGAACCCCAGGACATCTGGTCTATCCCTACTCCACCAAGCGCAGAAAAGAAGTTAGGCAAGCACCCCACACAAAAGCCACTTGCATTGCTTGAACGAATTATCCTTGCTTCAACCAAACCAGGGGATACCGTCCTTGATCCCTTTACTGGATCGTCGACAACAGGCGTTGCATCTGTCCGGAATGGCAGGCGTTTCATTGGCATTGATACCGATACCGAATATCTGGAATTGTCGGTAAAAAGACTTGATGAAGAACTTGCCAAAATAGGCGGCAGACCAAGATTGATTAAGGAATTGGCGTGAGCTTATGGCCAACTTGGATTTTTATAAAAAACACCTGAACCTTTCGACCGTTGATGAAATCTGCAAAGCCTTAAGCGATACCCTGATCGAGACCAACTGTACCTATGAATTTTTCGTGAACTGGACCAAGGTTACGAAAAACAGAGACGCCTTCAAATATGAACTGGCTCTTTTAAAGAGCATGAAAAATTGCTCAGATCCCATTTCTGATTTCCGGGACTTGTTAAAGAAATACCCTGAAGTTATCAAAGTTATTCCGATTCTGCTTGCTTGTCGGGATGGTCTTCTCAAGGTGCTGAACTCAATTGAGACCGGTTTACAATATATGACTTTTGACTTTTCCAAGAATAGCTATGACACGAAAGAAATAGAAAATGTTGTCAAATTCACAAAGAACACCGGTCTTCTTGACATGCTTTGCCAGATGGATTCCGCAATCGACTATTTGTTGGGCGTTGAGGTCGGCTTGGATACCAACGCCAGGAAGAACCGAAGTGGCCTGTTTCTAGAAAAGATGGTTACGGAAACCTTGAAAGAACTATCCGCCCGGAATTCTGATATGGTTTTTATTGAGCAGAAGAGCTTCGGTTATGTTGAAGATAAATATGACGTCCATATTCCCCCTACTTTGAGAGACCGCAAGTTTGACTATGCCGTTATCAACAAAGGCAACGCTACCAATATTGAAGTCAACTTTTACGGCGGAACAGGTTCAAAGCCGAGTGAAATCGTCAGCTCTTACATAAACCGAGGGGAAGTCCTATCATCGGCAAGTTGGAAATTTGTTTGGCTGACAGATGGCCAAGGATGGAAGAAGATGCAAAGGCCATTTCGTATTGGTGTTGAGAATATCAACTATGTAATAAATGCAAATCTACTCAGGAAAGGCTTACTTGAGAAAATAATACTATTATCTTGAGTCTTTTTGCTGCGGAATTTCGAACTACCAACAACTCACTATGCAAGGACATCGTTTTTGAAGACGATTTTTCTTGGACAATGAACCTCGTACTTTACTAACTAGAAGTTCCGTCTATTGATAAACCTGTCTCCCCGGCCCTGATTCGCGCTCGCCTTTTTTACTTTATCTCCCCTTGAATATGGGCTCCCTCTTTTCCAGCCAGGCTTTTGGCCCCTCTCGGGAGTCCTCGGTGCTCCGGGCTATTCGTTGGGCCACCTCTGTGGCCTGCAACGCCCCGTGTAAATCCAGTTCCAGGCACTGCCTTATGAGTCGTTTGGAAAGTCTTATAGCTACAGTTGGGCCTCGGGCCAATCTAAGAGCAAGCTCCCTTGTGGCTTCCATCAGATTGTCGTGGGGGACGACCCTGTTCAGATAGCCAATCCTCAGTGCCTCCTGAGCGTCTATAGTCTTTCCTGTCCAGACAAGCTCGTAGGCGTTGGCCAGACCCACGATGCGAGGCAAGAAAAAGCAGCCTCCCGCCGCCGGGATAACACCCATCCGAATGTAGGCCATGGTGAACTTCGCCTTATCCGAGGCTATCCTGATGTCGCACATGCTGGCCAGGTCCATCCCTCCCCCGGCAGCAGGCCCGTTGATAGCGGCTATGCAGGGCTTGTCAAAATCGGCGAGCGCCTTCGGCACGGCGTGGGTGACCCACAAATGACCGTTCGCCTCTCCTAGTATGGGAGGCGTTGCGATGTCTTTTGAGCTTGCAGCCGTGGTTTGTTGCCCTCTCCTTTCCTTGTCCAGCGCCCTGGGGTTTGCCCCCGCGCAAAAAGCTCGACCCGCTCCTGTAACAATCAACACATTGACATTGCTGTCCTTCTTGGCCTCTTCGACGTATTGAGCCATATCCTCATACATCTTTGGCGTTATGGCGTTGAGGGTCTGTGGGCGATTCAGGGTTATCGTGGCTATCCCCTCTTCTACGGTATAGAGCAAGTCTTTGACTTCCACGGCAACCTCCTCTGGCTTCGCTTCCTTATCTTCAAGGAAGGTAGTATATCACATTAAGTTCGTAGCCAAGAGGTAGTTTATAAAACCCTTTCCATACTTACTTCTTGTAGGTTATAATTCAAAGAGGGGTAAATATATGAGACTCATTCTTTACACGGGCAAAGGCGGGGTGGGAAAGACCAGCGTGGCTGCGGCAACTGCCCTTCGTTCTGCGCAGTTGGGCTATAGAACCATCATATTCAGCACGGACCCCGCACATAGCCTTGCCGATTCCTTTGATGTCCCCCTCGCTCCAGAACCAGTCCCTATAGCAAAAAACCTCTGGGGACAGGAAATTGACGTCCTTAGCGAACTGGGCAAGTACTGGAACGTTGTGCAGGACTGGCTTACGGCCCTTATGCGATGGCAGGGCGTTGATGAGGTGGTGGCCGATGAGCTGGCCGTTTTGCCCGGCATGGATGAGCTGGTGGGCCTTTTATACATAACTCGTTACCATGAACAGGGTGAATACGATGTAGTAATAGTGGACTGCGCTCCTACTGGAGAAACTCTGCGCCTGCTGAGCTTTCCCGAGATGGCCCGCTGGTATATGGAGAGGATTTTTCCCATGGAGCGCCGCGCAGCGAAGATGGTGGCACCCATTGTTAGGCCCTTATTCAACATACCAATACCCGATGACAATGTCTTCGACTCGGTGCAGCACCTCTTTAGCCAGATAGAGAAGATGAAACAGATACTCACCGACGCCGAAAACTCTTCGGTGCGCCTTGTGGTGAACGCCGAAAAGATGGTGGTCAAAGAAAGCCAGCGCACTTTCACCTATCTCAACTTATATGGATACGCCTGTGACCTGGTGGTGTGCAACCGGCTAATACCAGATGAGGTGAAGGATTCTTACTTCTCTTCATGGAAGGACATCCAGGGCAAACACCTTCTCTTTATAGAGGAATGCTTTTCACCTATACCCATCTTCAAAGCTCCCCTTTTCGAAAAAGAGGTGGTGGGCCTGCCCATGTTGAGGGAGATGGCCAACGCCCTCTTTGGCTCGGAGGACCCCACCAGGGTCTTCTCCCAAGGCCATCCCCATGAGATAGAGACAAAGGATGGATACTACGTGCTGCACCTTTCCATCCCCATGACGGAAAAGGAAGACATTTCCGTTATCCAGCATGGTGACGAGCTGGTGGTGCAAGCGGGCCACCACAGGAGAAATATCCTGCTACCCAGGTCCCTGGCCGGGTTATCCGTTGGGGAAGCCAAGTTCGAGAGGGATAAGCTCAAAATAACCTTCCAGAAGACCGGGAAGCGCAGAGGGAAAAACCTGAAGACGGAGGGAAGCCATGGCAGAAAGGATGTTTGAGTTTCAATATGAGCCGGGGGAGGAGCTGGTTTTTCGCTTCAGACCACCCAAGCTGAATATTCTTCCCAAGGCGGCAAAGGGGCACATCAAGGAGGCAAACAAGGAGTTTTTGCTCGCCTTAAGAAGCATGCTGGACGACGCCATTGAATGCATTGAGAAGGAAGAGACTAAGAAATCAGGCCCAAAAAAGATCAAGGTCGAGTAGACGGCCCTCTGGTGCTTAGTTGCGGAAAAGAGCGAAATGAGATTCTTCACCCCCTTCGTGGAGCCTGCCCTTGAGGCCCGCTCAGGGCCGAAGGGCTCAGAATGACAGACATATCTTGTCACCCTGAGCGAAGCGAAGGGTCTTTGCTTATGCCAATGTGGCGTTAACTCTTGCAATTAGGCACTAGCTTAGGAAAACAAGTGCCAAGAGGATTTCATGGACGTAAGAACTTTTGTCACTGTTCAAGCCCTGATTGTGGCTGCCCTGCTCGCTTGGGCGCAGCTATGGTCGCGTGCCTACGATATTTACAGAGCAGCCAATGACCCTATATGGCATATAAGTTTATCTCTAGCAGGCATTTACTCCGCAGTCTTTGCCTCGCTGATAAGTATAGCAATCGCTGTGGCTGCATTAGAACTTAATATGTACGCAGTAGGTTTAGCCAGCTTCTCATGGATAATTGCAACGTTGATAGTCTTCTTGTCGGCGATACCACTCGTAGTAAAGTCATTCAAGGGCGCAACACAATGGCACCCTCTTTTTGTGAAGAGGCTGTCATCCTCCCATAGCACTCTGGTAGCGGTAGTGGCTGGGATGGTGATACTCGTGGCATGTCTGTCTTGGGTAGGTCCCGCATTGGTACAAATATGGAACGACCCCTAGCCGTGGCATCTCTAGCTGACTGCTGTCGTTACTTTGTAAAACAGCCTTTCCGCTTCTAAGCCTTCCCGTCCCTCAGCCCTATGACCAGGGCTTCCCTCTCCGCTGACCTTAGAAAGGCCTCCATGGACTCCCGTTTCAGGGGAATATCCGTATGGGCAAGGCAAAAACCCAGAAGTATAGGGTTCGCCATCCTGTAGCTTCCGTAGAGCTTGAGGCTTATTCCGCTGGCATCAATTATATACAGCCTATTGGTTATCCCCTTTAAGACGTCTATGGTCTTCTCCACAGGCACAGGGTCTACTCCCCTTGTGGGAAGTGTAAATGCGTTGAGCACCACCCGCGACTCCTTCGAGATGAACTGAAGGTTCCTCAAAGCCTCTGTGGACTCCGTGGCTATCATCAGGTCGGCGCTGCCGTAAGGGACCTCCCCTGAATAGAGAACTCTTCGCTCATCCAGGGTTTCCCCAGTCTCAGGGATGGAGTAGCGCACGCTGGAGGTTACAGCACCTCCCCTCTGGGAAACGCCCCTGGACTCGGCCCCTACTACCCCGAACCCCTGGGGCACCGCAGCCTCTTTGAGCAGCATTCCCAGGCCCATCACCCCGGTCCCGCCAACTCCGCAGATGTGTATGTTGTAGTACTTCATACCCTTGCCCTCTGGAGATGAGGATTTATAGTGGTGATGTGAATGGCTGAGTTGGGACAGAGCTCTTTACAGGCACCGCAGCCGGTGCACAGGCCATCGTCAATGTAGTAAACCCAGTCCCCATCCTCCCTGCGGCTTTGTATGGCCGGGCAGGCGAACTCCAGGAAGCATACATCACACTTCTGGCACCTCTCCGGCTCTATGGAGTAATATGTTCTTCCGTGCGAGGCATCCTTGCGCTTCCTTCTATCAGCTTGAAGTACGCATTCCCTCTCGGCGATGACCACCCTAACCCCCTTCTCTTTAAGGGCAGCCTTGAGCACATCCTCCATCTCCCTGGGGCGATAAGGGTCCACCTTCCGGATGTACTTTACTCCTATGCCTTGCAGGACGCTCTCAATGCTTACGCCTTCAAAGGGAGTCCCGTCTATTGCCACACGGGTGCTGGGGACGGGCTGATGTCCTGTCATAGCGGTCCAGTGATTATCCAGAACCAGAAGGAGAACGTCTGCCTTGTTGTAGACGGCGTTGAGAATATGCGGGATGCCAGCGTGGTAGAACGTAGAATCCCCAATAACCGGAACCACAGGCATGTCCTTTATTTTGCGGGCAACCGCCTGGGCAGCACCTATGCCAACCCCCATGCAGAGGTGCCAGCTAAGGAACGGGCCTCGGGGCGAAGGAGGCAGGGCATAGCAGCCTATGTCGCCGCCCAGGAGCATCTTCCCCCTGGTGGCTTTTTTCAAGGCATAGTAGCTGCCACGGTGAGGGCATCCAGCACACTGAGTCTCCACCCTGGCCGGCACCGCCATGGACGGCTCTGTGCGCATCTTCTGCTCACGGTCCAGCCCCTCTTTCATCTTGGGGGGTAGCGGCACCTCCAGGCGTCGGCTCAATACATTGGTAACCGTGGAGGTTGAAAGGGGACCTATAGGTGAGAATAACTCTTTGCCTGCAATGGACAGCCTGACGCCCATGTCATAGGCCATCCGCTTTATCTGGTGTTCCAGGAAGCCCTCCAACTCCTCAACTATGACCACCTCATCTAGACCCTGGATGAACTTTTTGATCAGGTCCTGGGATAGAGGATATACAATGCCAAGCTTGAGCACGGGCACATCTCTAAGCCCCAGGAGGTCGAGGGCCTCCATAGTGTAGCCGAAGCAGGTGCCTGAGGTTATGATGCCCCAGCGCCCTTTGCCCGGCAGGATGCGGTTGAGCTCGCTGCTGGCAGCATATTTGGCACAGGCAGCCTCCCTCTCCAGGACGTGCTGATGAAGCCACGTTTTGGGCACGCTTCCTCGCTTGGGCATTATCGGGCCAACAAAACGGCCTGTGGTGGGGAACTCCTCTGGTAGCTCCCCCAGCTCCAGTACCCCAAGGCTGTGGGAGAGCTGCGTTGGCAGGTCCACCATGACAGGAACCGCGAACTCCTCAGCGATTTCGAAAGCCTTCTTGGTGAAGTCCTTTGCCTCCTGAATGGTGCTGGGGGCGAGGCAGGGGATGTGGGCAAGTTGACAGAAAAAGCGGTTCTCCTGCTCTGTGGATGAGCTGCCCATGCCGGGGTCACCGCCGTTGATCAAGACCATGCCTTTCACACTTCTGTAAGCCACGTTCATCAGGGCATCGGCTGCCACGTTCACACCCACAAGCTTCATAGAGACCATCGCTCGCACGCCAGCCCAGGCTGCACCTATGCCACCCAGGGCGGCTGTCATCTCGTTCATGCTGTATTCGAAGTGAAGCCCTTTTAGCTCGTTCAAGACCTCATATATGCTGTCACCCACCTCAGAAGCAGGCGTGCCGGGATAGGTGCTGGCGAAGCCTATTTTAGCTTCCAAGGCTCCCCTGGCTATGGCTTCATTGCCCAGGGCCAAGACCTTCTTCCCTTTCTCCCTTATCGTGAGAACGCTCATGTACTACCTCCTAGAAGAAAAAACCGAGGCCGCCTTATCTTCGGTGCCGGGCGAAAGGATGACGTTTAATCCACTAGCACCTGCTTTCCGGAAGGACTGGCTAAGCTTCGACAAGCCCGTAGAAAGTCCGTTGTTCAATGACAGGGAGCCTATTACCGGCACCTTCAACTGGGAGACAAACTGCTCAACCTTTCCTTCGTCTGAGGGGGTGAGGAGCACAAAGGCAGCCCCAAGCCCGATCATCTTGCGTAAAGCAAGAAGCTCAAAGTCAAGCTCGCCCTTTACATTGGCCATGACTCCCACCTCTATAGAAGACGGCTTATCCAGGCTCTGCCCTGCCAGGTCTCTGCCTTCAGCCAGTTCCTTTACCATCTGGAGGGTCTGGACTACGTCCAAGTCGTAAACTGGCTTTGCCGAGGAGACGTCCGTGCGAGCGGGGTGATGTCCTGTGGAGATCACCACTCTGGAGATGCCCAAGGCCGAGGCTGTGGCAAGATCGGAGAAAAGGGCTATCCTGTTTTTGTCTCTACAGTAGAGGTGAATGACAGGCTCTATCCCCATCTCTTTGATTTTGAGGGCGCTTACCAGAGCGTTCAGGCCACCGGTGCCCTCCACGACATGTATGGCATCTACCTTGCCCTTAAGGTTGCTCACCCTTTTGAGAAAGGGTTCGATAGAAAGACCCCGGGGAGTCTCCACCTGAGCGATGAGCTCAAACGCTTTGGGCATTATTTTTACCTCCGCCAGACAAGCTCTCTCGGATGATGTTTATAGGACCAATCCCTAGAAGCATTAACCTGGGAGATGTTGTCTTGTTTGTTCTGCGCCTTCAGCTTTCCGTAAATGTCGTACCAGATGCAGTCTCTCTTGAAATTCCAGACATGGCATTTACCCTCCTCCATGTCCTCGCAGGGGCCATTGAGGAGTCCCTTGGGGCAGAGAGTTACAGGGCATATCCCGGCGGTCACACCCAGGATGCAATCGCCGCATGTGTTGCAGAACTCACGGAATTCACCGATCCTGGCGGCCGAGCCGGGGAACATTGTGTTCAAACCTGGTACAAGAGGCTTGGTGGCCAGCGTCTTCCCAAAGGATTGAACCCCGATTCCGCAGGTGAGCATAAGGAGTGCTTCGGATTTGTTCACATCCTCCTCCACCCTGCGAAGGTCCCTTCGAGCAATTCGCTGGTCGCAGGGGGCCTCACAGGAGAGAGAGAAGACTATCGTCTTGTCCTTCAGCATATCTGCCATGGCCTTTATCTGCTCGGAGCCTCCGGTCTGGCAGGTAGCACAGCAATCAGCACAGCCCACGATGCCAACTGCCTTATACGGCTCCAGCATCTTCTTTACCTCTTCAAAGGGCTTCTTCGTCGTTATGAGCATATCATGTCCCCCTTCTAGCTTTGCAAGACTTGAAAAACCAATCCCCAGCCGCCAGCTTTCAAGAGTCGAAGACATTTTGCTACAGGCTTAGGAATAAGTCAAGCTCTCTTTCGCCTTGAAGGGGTAACCTGCCTGTGGTAATATTCCACCCATGGTGGAGTGCGATGTGCGTTTGAAAATTCAGAGACCCTTCCAAGACAAGATAAACCCAAAAGATATACAGCATCTGGTTGAGAAAACACTGGAGATGAACGGGGTTTCATCGCCAGTAGAACTGGGCATAGACATCACCGACGACAAGACCGTCCACAAGCTCAACCTGAAATACAGGGGCATTGACCGCACCACCGATGTCCTCGCCTTTCACTTCCACGGCGAAGGGGAGTTCGTGCTCCCACCCAACGGCGTGCTCCATCTGGGCGACGTGGTGATTTCCTGTACTCAGGCAGAAAGGCAGGCCCAGGAGCAGGTGCACTCTTTGAAAGATGAGTTGGCCCTTCTTGTCGTTCACGGTGTCCTTCACTTACTGGGATACGACCACGAAGAGCCTGCCCAGGCCCGGAGGATGCGAGGGAAAGAAGCCAGGGTGCTCAAAAGCGTCGGATTAAAGGAACAGGTATGACCTCTCAGGTCTTCTATAGAAAATGGAGACCCCAAACTTTCTCCGAAGTTGTCGGTCAAGAGCACATCACCCAGACTCTGCTGAATGCCCTTGCTACAGGTAGGGTCGCCCACGCCTACCTGTTTTGTGGACCTAGGGGGACTGGCAAGACAAGCACAGGGCGCATTCTGGCCAAAGCTGTCAACTGCCTCGAGAACGGCAAAGGGGAGCCCTGCAACGCTTGCATCATGTGTCAGGGCATCACAGAGAGCAGGTCTATGGACCTGGTGGAAATCGACGCCGCCAGCAACAGGGGAATCGACGAAATCAGGGGCCTGCGAGAGAAAGCGAATTACTCACCCACCGAGGCGCGCTACAAGGTCTATATCGTGGACGAGATGCATATGCTCACTGACCCCGCCTTCAACGCTCTTTTGAAAACCCTGGAGGAGCCACCACCCCATGTCATCTTTGTTCTTGCCACCACAGAGCCCCATAAGGTGCCATCCACCGCCATTTCCCGCTGTCAACGTTTCGACTTTCGTCGTATACCGCTGAATGCCGTGGTGAAGAGGCTTGAACATATCTGTGAAAAGGAGGGCATTAAGACAGAGCCAGCAGTCCTCAGCCTCATAGCAAGGAGCGCCACAGGCAGCCTCAGGGACGCCGAAAACCTCCTGGAGCAACTTGTGGTACGCTTCGGACAAAATATAGAGATGAACCACATGCAGGCTCTTCTGGGCGTCTGGGGAGAGCTTCCCATAAAAGAGTTCGTTGGTTGCATTGTTCAAAAGGACGTCCCACTTGGCCTCTCCCTGATAAACAGGGTAAACAACTCCGGGCAGGACTTGCGCCAGTTCCAAAGAGAGCTGCTGGAATACCTGAGGGGGTTGCTCTTGACGAAGGCAGGGGCGACCCAATCAGTGGATGCGCCCCAGGAGACTCTTGCGGATATGAAGGTGCTGGCATCTCAGATCTCTATGCCCGACCTTCTTAAAACAATAAAGCTTTTTGGGCAGCTGGACCTCCGCCTGGATAGCCAGGCAACCCTTCCACTGGAAACGGCCCTGGCGGAATGCTCCCTGCCCTCACCCCCTGAGGTAGAGCCCACAACAGGAGAAGCTAGACGAGGGAAAAGGGGAGAAGGTGTGATTCCATCCAGGATAACCCATCGGCAAATCGCACAGGAGGAGAAGGAGCAGGTGCAAAAGGCAGCACCTACGATAGCTCAACAGGTCGTTCCCACGGCCGAAGAGGCCTCACACCATGACATACCACAGGTTGAAGAAAAGCCCACCGAGTCCACTGCCACTCACCATGAGCTCTCTCCTCCAGAGGCGGAGGCTTCCCCAGGTGTGAAGCATTTCCAACAGCGCTGGGGCGAGCTTGTGGCAGCCCTGCGCGGCACTGGCTCCAAAGGCAGCCTGGATGCCCTCCTCAGAAACGCCTGCGAGCCAATAGCTCTAGAAGGCAATACCGTCGTGGTCGGATTCTACCACGAATTCCACATGAGCAAGATAGAAGACCCCAAGTACAGGCATCTGGTGGAGCAGAAGCTCAGAGAGGTCTTTGGATCTCCCTATAAAATGCGCTGTGTCCTCACCCCAAAGAGTAAAAAGACACCAGAAGCTCCAAAAGGCCATCTCGTTAAGGCGGTCATGGAAATTGGGGGCAAGATAGTGGAAGGGAAACCCCCTTATACACAGGGGCAGGAGGAGACGTGAATAAGAACTTCATGCGACAGATCAAGCAGGTTCAAGAGCTACAGGCAAAGCTGGCCAAGGCCCAAGAAGAACTGGCCAGTTTGAAGGTGGAAGCCACATCAGGCGGGGGAGCGGTGAAGGTTGTAATGGACGGAAAACAGAAGGTTCTCTCCATCAAGATCTCCCCCGAGGTCGTCAATCCTCAGGATGTGGAGCTTCTGGAAGATATGATAATGGCAGCGGTGAATGAGGCTCAAGAGAAATCCCAGGCCCTAATTAGCAGCCGCCTGGGTCAGATCACCGGAGGCCTCAAACTCCCAGGGCTTATGTAACGTGGTTTGGAGCTTGGTATGGAACTTCCTACCTCACCCCTCGTAGCCCGCCTAGTAGAGGAATTCAATAAGCTCCCAGGGATAGGCCCGAAAAGCGCTCAGCGCCTCGCCTACTATCTGATTAGGGTGTCCAGAGAAGAGGCTAAAGCCCTGGCCGAGGCCATCCTGGCTATGAAGGAAAGCACCGTTTTCTGTTCCCTGTGTCAGAACATTACAGAGGCCGACCCATGCCTTATATGCAGGGATGAGGCCAGGGATCGCACAAAGATTTGCGTTGTGGAAGACCCCCTCGATGTCCTCCCTTTAGAGAGAACACGAATCTACAAGGGGCTATACCACGTCCTTCACGGCATCATCTCGCCCATGAATGGGATAGGGCCGGATGACCTGAAAATCGCAGAGCTTTTGAACCGCCTCAAGACGGGAGCCGTAAGAGAGGTCATTCTGGCCACCAACCCAAACCTGGAGGGGGAAGCCACAGCCATGTATATCCATCGCCTCCTGTCCCCCCTGGGGATTCGTGTAACACGCCTCGCCAGAGGCCTCCCGGCAGGAGCCGATTTGGAATACGCCGACGACGTTACCCTCACCAGAGCCCTTGAGGGAAGACAGGAGCTCTGACTATTGACAATGCTACCCGCTAGCGACAGAATATTACATTAATGACCAAGCCCAGAACATATAAAACCAAGGCCATTATCCTTAAGCAAGTGCCCCTGGGCGAAGCGGATAAGATACTCACCCTTTACACACCCTACATGGGCAAGCTACGGGCCGTGGCCAAGGGGGTGCGAAAGCCCAGGAGCAAGCTTTCTGGACATGTGGAGCCTCTCACCCATGCAGCTTTGATGCTCGCCCAAGGGCGCAACCTCGATATCGTTACACAAAGCCAGACCATCGATAGCTTCATCTATTTACGCCAGGACCTGCATCTAACTTCTTCTGCCATCTATCTGGCTGAGCTGACCGACTGCTTCACTGTGGAAAACGAAGAAGACCCCACCCTTTTCCAGCTTCTTCTACACTCTCTTCACCGACTTTCAGAGGGGATGTGCAGCGAGACCATATTGAGGTTGTACGAGATTCGCCTGCTGGAAAATCTTGGCTACAGGCCAGAGATCAGGAAGTGCGTTTATTGCGGCACTCTAACCCCCAGCCCCTGCTATTTCAGCCCCAGCGGCGGGGGGTTGCTTTGCCTGAAGTGCAGACATAAAGAGTCTCTGGCCCACCCCATTTCTCCTGATGCACTCAAGATCATGCAAATCCTTCAGGAGACAAACCCTTATACTCACGAGGAACTCCAGTTCCCGAAGGGCGTGGCCCGGGAGCTGGAACACATATTGCGAAGCTATATAAGCTACTTGCTGGAGCGGCAGCTAAAATCCACGTCCTTTCTAGATATCCTCAAGCAAAGCGAAGTAGACAGGGTAGTCCAAAAGCTCTAGAGGTTCGGATTCAGGGTAGTATGGAACAACTTGGCGAAGCTTTAATAGTAACAGCCGGGGGCATGACGGCGGTGTTCCTGGTTCTAGCCGTTCTCCTTCTCACTCTCACAGTTATGACTAGGCTCCTCCCAGCAAAGGAGGAAGCCCAGCCAAAGACAACAGGAGGCGAAGAAACAAGGACTGTTGATGAGGAGAAAGAAAGGGTGGCAGCCATAGCTGTGGCCCTTGCTCTCCACGTAGAGGAGAAGAGAAGAGGGCAATCTTCCGGGGAAGAAAGCCACTGGAAAGCTTCCGTTAGGAGGGATCGGGAAACGTAGGATGGAAAGAGAATTCAAGCTGAAACTCGGGGGCAGATCCTACAACATAGAGATAAAAGACCTGAGCAAATCCCCCGTGGCAGTCAAGGTGAACGGCGAAACCTTTCTGGTTGAACTCGAGAAAACCGATGTCCCCGGGAACATCAGCATCAAAAGAGAGGCATCTCAGGAAGGCCCCCTGCCGAATGTCAAAGTAGAGGCCATCGACAACCTGGTAACTGCCCCTATGCCGGGAAAGGTCTTGGAAATCAAGGTTAAGGTTGGCGACAGGGTGAAATACGGCGATGAGCTAGCTGTTCTTGAGGCCATGAAAATGGAACAACATGTAAGGTCCGTAAAAGCTGGCGTTGTCAAGGCCGTTCGAGCGAGGGCAGGACAGATGGTCGCATACGGTCACCCCCTTATAGAGCTAGAGGAAGGCTAAAAAAGAGATGGAGTGGAGCAACATCTTAAGCAGTCTTTCCGGTGGCTTCCTCAACCTGAGTTGGGGCAACGTGCTGATGATGCTTGTGGGCGGCCTCCTTATCTACCTTGCCATATCCAGAGGTTTTGAGCCCCTTCTACTCATACCCATAGGTGCAGGAGCGCTCATCGCTAACATACCCGTAACCGGAATGGGAGAGGAAGGCGGCCTCTTCTGGCTGATGAAGAGGGTGGGAATAGATACCGAGCTTTTCCCCCTGCTCATATTTATAGGGATCGGGGCCATGACCGATTTCGGCCCCCTCCTGGAGCGCCCTGTTCTACTTCTCCTAGGCGCCGCTGCCCAGTTCGGCATCTTTGGCACGCTCATGATAGCGACCCTTGTCGGATTTCCCATTAAAGAGGCTGCCTCCATTGGGATAATCGGATCAGCCGACGGCCCGACATCCATATATGTAACCACCAAGCTGGCTCCCCATCTCCTCGCCCCCATTGCCGTAGCCGCCTATTCATACATGTCCATGGTCCCCATAATCCAGCCTCCGGTTATGAGACTTCTCACCACCAAAGCAGAAAGACGAATTAAGATGCCCTATACCTCCAAACCTGTATCCCGGAAGGTGAGAGTACTTTTCCCCATAGTCACCACCCTCCTGGTGGGGCTTATCGCCCCTATTGCAACCCCTCTTATAGGTATGCTCATGTTCGGAAACCTTATCCGAGAGTGCGCCGTGGTGGACAGGCTCTCTGGAACCGCACAAAACGAACTGACCAACATCGTAACCATCTTCCTGGGGCTGGTCATAGGCTCCACAATGACAGCCCAGGCCTTCCTGCACTGGCAGACCTTGCTTATCTTCGGGATGGGGCTCGTGGCCTTTGCCCTGGATACTGCCGCCGGCGTCCTCTTCGGCAAGGTCATGTGCTACCTCTCCGGAGGGAAAATCAACCCCCTCATCGGCGCAGCCGGCATATCCGCCTTCCCCATGTCTGCCAGGGTTGTCCAGAAGGTCGGCCAGGAAGAGGACTTCTCCAACTTCCTTCTGATGCACGCTATGGGGCCCAACACAGCCGGGCAGATCGGCTCCGTGGTGGCGGGCGGTGCCCTTCTGGCCATTATGGCGGGCATAGCTTAAGGGCTGCTGCTTCAACCTTATAAATTCTTCAAATCTTTTTTCATCCCGCCTTCCCACCCAGATATGCCTCAGGGGGCGGAGTCCCCTGAAACCCCAGAATGCGGGAGGCACTTTGCAAAAACGCCCTGGGGCGGGTGGATGGAAAATAAACGCTGCGTCTGATGAAGAAAGAACTGGCTCAACGGTAAGAGCAAACAGAGCCGAGCGCTATAGGAACTTTACCACATAGAAGATAAAAAGTCCGTAAAATAACCCGCCCGAAAGCATTAGGTACGGGCTCAGTGTATGCCGTAAGCGAATCATGATGTAGGAGGCACCGCCGGATAGCAAGGCGAGGGCGGCGCTGGCAAGGGCAGGCGCCGAAAGCTCCCAGGACGTAAAAATAAGTCCAATAGCCACAGGTATGCTGCTCTGAAAGACCATCGCACCGGTTATGTTTCCCATGGCCAGGGTGTCCTTGCTGTTCCTCACCCAGATAACGCTATTGAACTTCTCAGGAAGCTCGGTTGCCACAGGTGCCATGAGCAGGGAAAAAACCAGGGGCGATAACCCCATCACCAGAGAGACATGCTCCACGCTCGCCACGAAAAGCCTTGCCCCACCTATGATGCCGCCCAGGGAAACAAGCACCTGGAGGCTTATAAGTAAAGTATGGGGGTTAGCAGCCCCCCTGGAAAAGTAGAGGGGGTCTATTGCGCCCTCCAGGTCGGCGGCCGATTTATCTCTCAGGGTTCGGAACACGTAGAGGGCATAAAGCCCCACCAGTACCACAGCCACCGCAACCTTTATTGGATGGCTCGGAATGAAAGCGGAGGCTACGGCCCCTGCATAGACCACCAGGAAATAACCCAGGTCCCGTTCAAGGATGGGGACATTGATATTCATCCTGGCCTTGCGCCTGCCCCGGGCGGCGAAAATCAGCACCGCCAGGCCGGTTACAAAATAGGCCAGGGTGGAGAGCATAAAGGGAGCACCTAAAATAGCACCTATGCCGATTTCATGGCCGACCTCGGTCCCCACCATGACAATGGCTATCAGGGGGATGAGAGTTTCAGGCATGGCTGTTCCCACAGCCGCCAGAATGCTTCCCACGGCCCCCTGGCCGAGATTCAGCCTTCGGCCCAGCCACTCAATGCCGTTGGTGAAGAACCAGCACGAGGCGACTATGAGAAAAAGGGTCAGGACCAGGACCGCAACCCAGAAAGCCATACCTCTTTGCTCCTTTAGCCCTTACCTGGTGTTTTCAGATTCAGTTAATTCACTTCATGGTAAGAAAAAGTCAGGCCAAAACCCGAATGGAGAACATACCACGATGGCATTGAGAAGTCAATCTATCGTTGTATTCTCCGTAAATATCCGACAGTCAGGCTCCTTTCGAGAGAGGTGTGCGCAGTCCAAGGCCTAGGTG
>JACPPT010000045.1 GCA_016190815.1 Chloroflexota bacterium | reverse complement strand
GACGGACTGGCGGGGTATTATGTACTGCGGGCTTGTGAATGACATTCTCGTTTCTCCTTTCCTATACTCTGTGCAGCGTCAAGCCGCGGCACGATTGTTTGCTTCTTAATCTAATGATGGGGTTCACCCAGAGGCGGTGCCGCCCTCTCTGTGTAGTTGACGCCGCGACCGCGGATATTCTGATACGCCATGTGGAAGTCCTCGTCCATCGGGAAGTCAAATGCGCCGGGCGTATTTCGGTCCCCTGTGAAGTAGATGCCTGAGATCAGCCCGGTGTTGTAGTTGCCGCCCTGGGAGGTCTGGGAAGGCTCCGAGTGGTCGTGCATCGGGTAGCACAGGGGCGACATCCTCTGGTGGCAGTCGACCGAGCTTCCGTCGGAGCGTTTCAAGACGAGCTTTCCCACGTCCGGCATATGCCTATCGAACTCCTCAACGCACGGATACACGGCGCTTCCTTTGACGGTGATGAGGGGGGCGTCTGGCATGCCGATGCCCCTGCCGTTGGGGAAGTCCGGGGGCCTCATGAAGGGCACCGTGTAGTCAACCCTGTCCATGGGGTGAACCGTGAAGACATCCACCCATATGGGATTGGCCTGGACCTCGCCGTTGACGGAGGTGACGTACATGTGGTTGGCGTGGAGGTGCATGGAGTGGGTCCACAGCCCCGCATTCAGGATGTGTACCACCACCGGCTCGCCCACCCGGCCTATGGGGGTGACCCATGGGCTGAAGTGGGAGAAAAACCCTGACTGGCCGTTGATGGTGAAGTACTGTGGTATCGAGTTGCCATTTGGATTATCTGCGTGGTAGGCGTGCGGCTGGAAGGGGTCCTTTAAGAAACGGTCCATGAACTGTTGCGGGTTGTAGAGCTGGCCGGCGGGCAGGCTCCCCACCTCCTTGAACAGCTTGGGGCTGGCCTGGTGCAGTATCCAGACATACGACCGGAATGGAGGTGTGTTTGGCATCGCTGGGTCCATCGCCCAGGGTGACGAGTCGCCCTGTTCCCAGGACAGGCCAGGGAAATGGGTCGTGGAGCCAAAGTCGTCGTAGATCTTCTGGACGTTGGACGTTGGACTGTCGTACGGGGTGTACTTATGACCGGAAGCCGCTGCGTCGGGCAGGACGATGAGAGCGCCGTGCAGCCCCATCACGCGGTTCACCGGCTCGTTCAGGTTATCGTAGTACATATGAGCGCCCGCCAGGCTGGCGGTAAAAGAGCCGGTCACCGTCTGGCCCGGAGCAATGGGGCCGCTGTCATACATGCCAGGGACGTAAAACGCGTGAGGCTCATCCAGGTCATTGGTTACCGAGATATTGATGGTGTCCCCCTTGGTCGCCATGATGATAGGGCCTGGGCACTCGGGCAGATAGAAAGGATTGAAGCTTCTGTATATCCAGAAGTAGCACCTGGCGTCGTTTGTGGCGTTATGAGTGTGCATATGCTTTATTGCATCGCCGATGTGGAAGTCCAGGGACTGGACCTGGGCTGCGGCGTAAGCCGGGCTTTTCAGCACCCACCCCAGCTTGCTCCCTATGACCAGGGTTGCAATGCCCCCAGCCGCGTACTTGAGAAACTCCCGACGGTTCACAGTCTTCATAGCTACCTCCTCTGCATTTTGCACCCTGTCAGCAGTCTAGCGCGAGAAAGAAAATATTACGGTTACAAAGGTCACAGGTGGAGAGCAGTTTGGTAACAGTTTGGTAACAGTTACACCGCCAGTTATGGAGGTGTGTAACAACATGGGTTACAAGGAGAGTCCAGTTACAAGTAGGTCGGGTTTCCTAACCCGACCGTCGCGTGCGGGCAGGTTCGGAAACCTGCCCTACAGAGGCTGACACAGGCCGTCGAACACCCCCTATTCTTTCTTTAATCCCCCCTTCCAGAAAAGGCTGGGTTCTGAGCCTGACGAAGAAAAGGGGCAGGGGATGGTTCATGACACTATAAACCACCTTTCCGGCGGGTTACGGAGGCGCAGGGGTTTTGAACAAATCCACGTACAAACCACCAGATTCTTCGCTTCGCTCAGAATGACAAGGAGTCATACTGTTACCCTGATCCCTTAGCCCTTGAGCGGTTAAAATACTCATAGAGGGGTGTAGGTCGGGTTTCCCAACCCGACCGTCGCGTGCGGGCAGGTTCGGAAACCTGCCCTACGGAGGCTGACACTTGGTAACAGTTACACCACCAGTTACGAAGGCCCTGTAATAGCATAAGTTACAAGGAGAGTCCAGAGAGGTGTTCCTCTCTGGCAGGGGTTTTAGGGGGTGTCCCCCTAGTTTCTCTTTTTTCTCCCCCTCTTAAGCTTAAGAGGGGGAGCCAGAGGGGGTGTTCGCCAGTCTGTGTCATAAGAAAGGAGCGTTTGCCCTGTGGACGGAAATAACAAGACCGCAACTCTCGCTGGAGGATGTTTCTGGTGCATGGAGGCTGTCTTCGAGCAGCTCCGCGGCGTAGAGGGAGTCCAGTCCGGGTACTCCGGTGGGCATGTGCCCAACCCTTCCTATGAGCAGGTCTGCACGGGGGATACCGGACATGCTGAAGCAGTCCAGATCACATTCGACCCAGCGGTTATCTCCTTCCGGGAGCTCTTGGAGGTTTTCATCTCCATACATGACCCCACCACCCTTAACCGACAAGGCCCCGACGTAGGTACACAATACCGTTCCGCCATCTTCTATCATGACCGGGAACAGAAAACCATCGCCGAGCGTCTAATCGTGGAACTCAATGAGAAAGGCATATGGAAGCGGCCCATTGTCACCGAAGTCGCACAATTCAAAGAGTTCTACCCAGCCGAGGGCTATCACCAAGAGTACTATCGTCGAAACCCAACGCAGCCATATTGCCGGGCGGTGATAGCCCCCAAGCTAGCGAAATTTCTTGGTAAGTTTTCGGCCAGGCTCAAATAACCCAGGAAGGCCCTCGTAACCCGGGGGGTGTCGCCCCCGTGGCAATCTCCGAATATTCAAGGCATGAGATTGCTTCGTCGCATAGCTCCTCGCAATGACAGTTAAAATACTTATAGAGGGGTGTAGTAGGTCGGGTTTCCCAACCCTACAGTGTCGGACTGGCAGGTTCGGAAACCTGCCCTACAGGGGACAATCGTACAGGCTGTTTTGTCACAGGGGTTACAAGGGGACGGAGTCCCCTTGGCGGGGGTTTTAGGGGGTGTCCCCCTAGCCTCTCTTTTCCCCCCTTCCAGAAAAGGAAGGGGCAGGGGATGGTTCATTACGCTGGTAAACCACCTCCTTCCAGCGGTCAGCGATTCGATCTGTAGTCGGGTTTCCCAACCCGACCGTTAGTGGGCGCGGGCAGGTTCGGAAACCTGCCCTACTAGTAAACTTGCCTGGGATTCTACAAGATTCTATAATACGTGTATTGTTGCAGCTAAGCTCTGGCTGCCACTGCGTTTAGATGAGAGTCTTTAAATGATGATAGGTAAAGACACGCCAGAGGCTGAGCCTTCTTCGAGAGCATATAGAAGGTTAGTTCTTGCAGCATTTGTTGTGACTTTTGCTCTCGTGGTGCTGGGTGGCATTGTCCGAGCCACAGGCTCTGGGCTCGGCTGCCCTGACTGGCCCCTATGCTACGGGAGGATTATCCCACCGTTCAACTTGCCGACGTTGCTTGAGTACTCCCATCGGCTGGTGTCTGTTCTTGCAAGCATTCTTGTTGTAGCCACGAGCGTAGTAGCATGGGTACGCTGGAGGAGAGACAAGGCAGTCCTTCTGGTGGCAACCATTGCATCAGTTCTTCTGATGCTCCTGGTGATCCTCGGCCGCGCCGTCGTAGTCGGCGAGTTGCCACCACCCCTTGTTACCGCTCATCTCGGCTCTGCCCAATTGCTTGTCGGCGCGCTGGCAGTTTTGTATGTGCTCCTCCGTCGGCATGACTCGAAGGCGCTTGCCGTCATGGCAGGCACCACGATCACCCTGGGGCTTCTCTGGCTTACAGTTGCGGCAGTTCTGGGCATATCGGCAATAATGCTCTCGGGTGCCTATGTCCGAGGTGCAGGTGCCACCTTCTCCTGCGAATCCTGGCCGTTCTGTGGCCCTGAACCTCTCCCGTCTGGGGGGCTGCCCCTTCTCCATATGACGCACAGACTGATTACGCTGGTTACTGCCGGTTTACTGATGGCTACACTTGCCGTTGCGTGGCATGGTCGCCGAGGCGTTCCGGGCGGGGGGACGCTCACGGTTACCGTGGCTATCCTATTTGCCCTTCAGGTGGCGGCAGGAGCGATTGTAATCTATGCTGTACAAAGTCCCCTCGCCAGGGTGGCCCACCTGACTCTTGCTACAGGTGTGTGGACCGGTGTTGTGACTCTTGCAGCTCTGGCGTGGCAGTCCTATCTGGGGGGGCAAATCAAAGAGCCGAAACCGCGGCAGAATAGTCAGTTGCAGCAAGACAAGAGAACAGCACCCCTATCATCGTTCTTGGCATACCTTGCTTTGACAAAGCCAGCCATTGTTGGGCTTCTCTTACTGACCTCTCTGGGAGGGATGTTCCTTGCGGCATCCGGGCCACCCTCTCTGCGTATTATCCTGGCGGTTCTTATAGGTGGAGCGCTGACGGCCGGTGGCGCCAATGCCCTAAACCACTACCTGGATCGGGACATAGACAGACGTATGGAGCGGACTCAGGCCAGGCCGATACCCTCGCATCGTGTCTCCCCCGCAGGTGCCTTGACCTTTGGCGCTGCATTGAATGTGGTGGGGTTCCTCGTTCTCATGTTTGGCGCCAATGCCCTGAGCGCTGTTTTGGCTCTAGCTGCGTCGGGCTTCTACGTGTGCGTATACACGGGGTGGCTTAAACGCAGGACCTCTCAGAATATTGTTATCGGTGGTGCTGCGGGTGCAATGCCACCTGTGGTGGGCTGGGCTGCTGTAACCGGCTCTCTGGCGTTGCCTGCGTTGTATCTGTTTCTCATCATCTTCTTCTGGACACCGCCGCACTTCTGGGCACTGGCTCTCATGCTTAAGGCTGACTATGCCCGTGCGGGTGTGCCTATGCTCCCTGTGGTGAAGGGAGAGCGCTATACCATCAAAGCTATGCTCATCTACACTCTTGTGCTGGTTGTCATCTCGATGATGCTATTTGTCTTCGGAGCCGTTGGCATCGTGTATCTGTCGAGCGCAGTGGTGCTGGGCGTTCTTTTTATATGGCAGGTTGCCCGCCTGCTACGTTGCTCTGAGCGTCGGGATATCCTGAGGGTGTATGGGTATTCGCTTTTGTACGTCGGCCTGCTGTTCGTGGCCATTATTTTAGATTCAAACAACCTCATCTAAAGCCTGCGTTTTCCTGCTCAGTAGCAAAAAGACCTGCCATGCTCAAACGTCAGCCCTCATCCCGTGATGTGCCCTCTGCACGCTTGGGAAGGTGCAGGAAACCGTCGGTTTCCTGCTGGGGGTCTGTGAGCCTGCTCCTTCGGCATTCTCAGGACAGGCTCTGAGCCTGCCGAAGGGGTATCCCCCAGACTCAAATTCCCCCTCTCCTGCAGGAGAGGGGGACCAAGGGGGTGAGGTATTGGCATGCCACGAGTGGCAGCCAGAGTGCACCAAAGGGTCAGACCGAGAGAATCACCCATCGGGTGAAGCCAGCAGCATACGAATCACTGTTTCGGGGCGTATTTTCTCTTTTGAAGCTGGCTGCATTAAAATAGTAATTAAGGGAACTGTACCGAGGTGATGACATGAACGTAATAGAGCTTGGCCATATCGTCCTCTATGTGCGTGACCTAGAGCGTTCCCGCCATTTTTACGGGGATATCCTGGGATGGCGGGAGGTGGGCAAATTAGGTCGCCACGGGGTTGTCTTTTCCTCTGGACGTACTCACCACGAGCTGCTTTTGCTGGAGGTGGGGCCCGATGCCAATCCTATACCTAAAGGGCGAAGACTGGGACTCTACCATTTCGGCCTCAAGATCGGGGAGTCCGACGAAGAGCTTCGCGAGGCGATTAAACGCTTACAGGCGGAAGGCGTAGAGATAGTGGGAACTGCGGACCACACTGTCACGCACAGTGTTTATATTTTAGACCCTGACGGGAATGAGATCGAACTTTATATAGACGTCCAGCCACCGATTTGGCGGGATAGTCCTGGCTCCATATTTGCCCCTGTAAGGCCTCTAAGCCTGGAGTAGACTGACATGGCGACGAAACCTGAGCGGGTGGAGCTAACACCCTTGGAGGTCTTGATACGCTGGGATAACGGCCACGCCAGTCATTATTCCAACAAATATCTCAGGAGCCAGTGTCCGTGTGCCTCCTGTGTAGTAGAATGGACGAAGCGAAGGGTCTTGGACCCGGCTACAATACCAGCAGATATTCAGGCCCTTGACTACATGGAGGTAGGGCGGTATGCTCTCTCTTTCCTCTGGAGCGATGGCCATGACTCAGGGATTTACCCCTATGTCCTCCTGGAAGACCTGTGTCAATGTCAGGCGTGCCTTCAATCCCCAGCGTCTGGCAAAGGTTAACGGATAGCAGGCTGGAGGGAAAAAGAAAACCCCGAGACGGTCTACGAAGTTTTCTCGGGGCTCTCCTAACGAAGTTCTGGACGTGCGAATACGGGTGTATTTAGAGGTCAGGATCAGACATGGGATTATGATACGAGGCAATCTGCTCGGTGGTGAACTTGCCTACAGGCACTATCCGTGCCTTACTCCTCTCGGAAGTGGGGAGCATTCTCCGTGCCTCATCTTCATCACTGGCCTCTATGACAGCCCAGCCCGTGTGATCGCCTGCGTAGCAACCGAAATAGGTGTTATCCAGGAGCTTCTTGTTCTGTTCCACGATCTCATCCAGAGCTGCAAGACACTCGGCACTCGTGTGTGGCATCTCAATGTGGAAAGTCATCTCGCCTCTCCTTTCTTTTAGTGAACGGTTATACAATCCCCTTTATATTTAGCAGGGGCTTTTCGTCTCCCTTTTTACTCGCCCGGAAACGCAAACGATGCGAACCACATCAAAGTGGATATAATTGTTTTCATGCTTCTCCTTTCAGATTGGAAATAAGCGTTTTTCACACCACTTTCTCTCGGAACTTCCTTATCCCCAGAGATAGAAAGTGTAAAAGCTTAAGGTTCTAGAAACCAGGATATGCGTGTGAAACCAGCCACTTCAAATTTTCTATTAGCTTTTTCATGTTCTTTTCATCCTCGTAAAGTTCAATTCATTTATTATTATAGTAAAT
>JACPPT010000044.1 GCA_016190815.1 Chloroflexota bacterium | reverse complement strand
TCACAGCAGTTTATGCTCGTGTGGGCGACAGTGTACCCACAGTTAAGATGACCCAGGAGATCACCTTCCCCCTGGCTCGCGGGCTGGGAGCCAGCGCCGCAGCCATCGTGGGCGGCCTCGTGGCTGCCAACGCCCTCCTGGGCAATCCTATGACACCTGAAGAACTTCTACAGACGGCGTCATCCATCGAGGGTCACCCCGACAACGTGGCCCCTGCCCTTCTGGGCGGATGCCAGCTTGTGATTAAGGACGGCGAAAGGATAGTTGCCGCAGAGGTCCCCCTTCCAGATGGCCTCAAGGCCGTGCTCTTCATACCTGACTTCGAGCTAAAGACGGAGGAGGCCCGGCGTATACTGTCCGGGGAAATTCCCAGGGCCGATGCTGTATTCAACGTAGGCCGGGCGGCTCTTCTGACCACAGCCCTGGCCGCGGGTCGGCTGGAGTACCTGAGACTGGCAACCCAGGATCGCTTGCACCAGCCAGCCAGGCGCTCCTTATTCCCTCAGATGTACGATTTCTTCGAGGCGGCCATGGACGCCGGGGCCTTGGGGGCCTTCCTTTCAGGCAGCGGCCCTACTATAATGGCCCTTGCCAAAGACAACGAAAGAGCCATAGCCGACTCCATGGAAAAGGTTGCAAGAAAAGCTAAGATAGCCGGGGCAACGCTGGTAACAAAACCAACCAAACTCGGCGCACAGGTCATACCGCTGGAGTGAAGGGGGTGATATGAGATGGCGCTGATTGTTCAGAAATACGGGGGTAGCTCGGTTGCAGACGCAGAGAAAATAAAAAACGTGGCGAAACGCATTGCGGCAGCCCAGGAAAAAGGGCACCGAGTGGTAGCCGTGGTCTCGGCCATGGGGGACACGACTGATGAGCTCATCGACCTGGCCCACAAGCTGAGCGAGCGACCCGACCCCAGGGAAATGGACGTCCTTCTCTCCACAGGGGAGACGGTATCAAGCACCCTCATGGCCATGGCCTTAAAAGCCCTGGGGCACGAGTCCATAAGCCTGAGTGGAGCCCAGGCAGGAATCCAGACCGAGCCCCTTCACGGCAAGGCCCGTATTCTAAGCGTAGACCCCAGGCGCATTCTTCAGGAGCTAAACAAAGGCAGAATAGTCATTGTTGCGGGCTTCCAGGGGATAACCAAAGATATGGATATAACTACCCTGGGAAGGGGAGGCTCCGACACCACCGCTGTTGCCCTGGCGGCTGCACTCAAGTGCGAAAGGTGCGAAATTTATACAGATGTGGAGGGGGTCTATACCGCTGACCCCCGAATTGTCCCGGAAGCAAAGAAACTTGACGAAATAGACTATGAAGAGATGCTGGAGATGGCGACCCTGGGGGCCAGGGTGATGCACAATCGAGCAGTGGAGCTGGGACAAATATACAACATACCCATCCTCGTGGCATCTAGCTTCAAAAACGCCCAGGGAACACTGATTCACGGAGGTAAAGCGATGGAAGTGCTGAACAAGGTGCGAGGAATAGCCCACGACGAAAACGTGGCCAAGATAACCATCATAGGCGTTCCGGACCGGCCGGGAATAGCCGCGAGTATTTTTGAGCCTCTGTCAAAGGCCAACGTAAGCGTGGATACCATCGTCCAGAACGCCAGCATAAACAAGATCACAGACCTCACCTTCACCGTTTCCAGGACCGACCTGGCCAGAGCCATGGAGGTAGTGAAGCCCGTGGCTGATGTAATCGGAGCCAAGGGGGTTGTAAGCGACAACAAGCTGGCCAAGGTGAGCATCGTTGGCACGGGGATGCAGAATGCCCCGGGCTACGCCGCGAGGATGTTCAGAAGCCTTTACGAACAGGGGATAAACATAGAGCTTATCACCACCTCGGAGATAAGAATAACCTGCATCATAGACGAGGCCAGGGTGAAAGACGCCGTGCGAGTCCTTCACAAAGCCTTCGAACTGGACAAGGGCTGAGTCAGGGTGAAAGGTCATCATAGATAAGTTGGGCGAGCTCATATCGAGTGGCTATGCTCCAGCAGAAACCCCGGAATATGCTCCTGACCCGGGGGCGCTTCGTTGACCACCCTTTTTCTCTCCATCGTCATACCTGCCTATAACGAAGAAAAGCGCATACTTCCTACGCTTCAAAGCATTATGGACTATCTGGAGAAGCAGGCCTATCCCTGGGAAGTCATTGTAGTTGATGACGGCAGCATCGACACCACAGCCGAGCTGGTGGAGGAGTTTGCCTCAAACCATAAGGGGGTCCACCTAATACGCAACCCCCACAGAGGAAAAGGCTACGCTGTAAAAACTGGCATGCTTGCTGCCAGGGGCGAATACAGGTTCCTCTGCGATGCCGACCTCTCGATGCCAATAGAGCAACTATCCAGGTTCATCGCCCTGGGTGAGCACGACGTGGCAATAGGTTCCCGAGAGGTCGCAGGGGCACGTCGCATAGAAGAACCTGCATATAGACACATCATGGGTCGTGTCTTCAACTGGCTCGTTCGCCTTCTGGCGGTTCCAGGCATCAGGGATACTCAGTGCGGTTTCAAGGGATTCCGGGCCACAGCGGCAAAGCAGCTCTTCCCCCTTCAGCGCCTGGACGGCTTCGGGTTTGATGTCGAGATACTCTTTCTGGCTCAGAAGCATCGCCTTCGTATCGTTGAGGTGCCCATAGACTGGTATTACAATAAAGAGAGTAGGGTCCACCCCATAAGGGACACCCTTCGCATGTTGAGGGAGATATTGAGCATCAGGTGGAAACATTGGAGGAAAATGTATGATGTGTAACGAGGGGAACATCTTCATCGGAATCCATCATGCTGGACAACCAGCACCACAAAGGATGAAAATAGGGAGTCCAGAGGGACAAAGTTCCTTTGGCAGGGGCAGGGGGAGTGT
The DNA here is from genome assembly GCA_016190815.1 of Chloroflexota bacterium. Taxonomy (GTDB): domain Bacteria; phylum Chloroflexota; class Dehalococcoidia; order JACPPT01; family JACPPT01; genus JACPPT01. The sequence continues at coordinate 11,596 of JACPPT010000044.1, read as the reverse complement.
CCCTCGACTCCTGCAATTCCCCCAAGACTGGGGGTAAGGGGGTTGAAAGAGCTATTTTCATAGCAATGAAAAACCTTCTTAGAAAACTCTTAAAGAGGCTGAGATGAAAAACATTGAAGAGATCCTGAGGCAAAGCAAGACCATTGCGGTGGTGGGATTATCACCAAAGCCTGAACGGGATAGCTACAGAGTGGCAATCTATCTTAAAGAGCAGGGCTACAGGATAATCCCTGTAAACCCCAACGCCACGGAAATCCTGGGGGAAAGGTGCTACCCGGACCTCTCTTCCATACCCGAGAAGGTGGACGTGGTGGACATCTTCCGTCGCTCAGAGGAGGTGCTTCCCATAGCGGAAGAGGCCGTAAAGATAGGGGCAAAGGCTATCTGGATGCAAGAGGGGGTCGTAAACGAGGAGGCGTACGCCTTTGCTCAAGCAAAGAAGCTTGACGTGGTGATGGACAGGTGCATGTTGAAAGAGCACCAGCGCCTCACAGGGAAGCAAACTCTTACCTAGTGCTTCCTTGCAAAAAAGGCGTCATCCGTTCCCGTTCGTGGTGAGCCTGTCGAACCACGAACCCTTAGCCCTTCGACAAGCTCAGGGCGAACGGCACGGGGCTTGGCTAAGGTACTGACGCTGATTTATGCAACTAGGCACTAGTCTTTGCCGTATGTGTCCAATCAGTTGAAATAAATAAGGCATGAGCTAATATGGAAATGGCCGAATATAGGGTTGCTGAGAGAAGACTGGTAATCGCAGCCGGCCTTACTATTGTGATCTTCGCCATTGAGGTGGCCGGCGGCCTCATTTCCAACAGTCTGGCGCTTCTGAGTGACGCAGGTCATGCCTTCATAGATGTGCTTGCCCTTCTTCTTGGCTGGTTCGGAGTAAGGCAAGCAGAGAGGGCCAGCACCCCACGAATGACCTACGGTTATCACCGAGTTGGTGTCTTGATCGCCATAGTAAATGCCTTAACTCTTGTCGTCATTGTTGGTGGCATTCTGTACGAGGCATATCGAAGATTTCAGGCCCCACCTCCCGTTCAGGGCATTTCCATGCTTGTAGTGGCGGCCATCGGCTTAGGCGTGAACATCAGCGTAATCTTTATGCTGAAGGCACATCAGAAGGAGAATCTCACTGTTCGAAGCGCCTTCTTTCACGTTCTGGGCGATACCGTGAGCTCCATAGGTGTAGTTATAGGAGGCGTAATCATATCCTTCACGGGGCTTCTCTGGGTAGACCCGGCTATTAGCCTGTTTATTGCTTTTATCATCGCTTTAAGCGCCTGGGGCATTTTGCGGGAGGGATTGGCGATCTTCCTCGAAGCCTCGCCAAAGAACATAAATATGAATTCACTGGTGGAGGACCTGTCCTCTATCCCAGAGGTAAAGGGCATACATGACCTGCACGTCTGGAGCATAACCCCTGGCCTCAGCGCTCTAACATGCCATGTTCTCATCGAAGACCTCCCCGCCAGCAGGATGATGCTGATGCAGCGGCAAATCAGCGACCTCCTTCTCACCAAATTCAACATCCAGCACACGACGATCCAGTTCGAATGCGAGGCGTGCGACCCCAGCACTACTTTCTGTATCCTTCCGCACGGAAAGCATCAGCAACAATAGGAGTTCAAAGGAAAAGACCTAAAGGATCATCAAGAGTCAAATCTAAACATAAGAGTCTCGATGAAAGTCCTGGTTGTCATACCAACCTATAACGAGGTCCAGAACCTGCCCGAGCTCCTCAAGCGGATACTCGCCCTGAAGATGGACGGCCTCGGAGTCCTTATTATTGACGATAACTCTCCTGATGGCACCGGCAAGATGGCCGATGAGTGGGCAATGAGGCACCCAGCTCAGATAGAGGTCATGCACCGACAGAAGAAAGAGGGGCTTGCAGCAGCTTACGTTCAGGGTTTCCACTATGCTTTAGAACGGGGTGCAGAAGCTATAGTACAAATGGATGCCGATCTCTCTCACTCGCCTGAGGACATCCCCCGCTTTCTGGAGGCCATCTCTCGCTATGACGTGGTCGTTGGGTCTCGATATGTGCCCGGTGGAAGAGTCGACCCCAACTGGAGCCTGCTGCGCAGATTCATAAGCCGCATGGGAGGACTGTACGCCTGCTGGGTGACCGGTCTCAGGGTCGAGGATGCCACCACAGGCTTCAGGTGCTTCAGAAAAAAAGCACTGGAGAGCCTAGACCTGAGAAAGATAGAAAGCAAGGGCTTTGCCTTCCAGGTGGAGGTGCTGTATTATTGCCAGAAGAAAGGACTTCATATAGAGGAGATACCCATTTTCTTCCCGGACAGGGTCAGGGGAATGTCCAAGATGTCCCTGAAGATATTTTTTGAAGCCCTCTGGCGCGTCTGGAAGATAAGGTGGAAATACTAGAGTAGGTTATAATGTAGCAGGGATGAAAGAGTCGCTGGCAGTCGAGACAAAAGGGCTCACTAAGCGCTTCGGTGAAATCACAGCGCTGGATGGCCTGGACCTCAGCGTGAAGGGGGGAGAGACCTACGGACTTCTGGGGCCCAATGGCTCCGGAAAGACAACCTTAATCCGGCTACTCCTGGGCATACTCAAACCCACCGCAGGGGAGATATGGGTCCTGGGCAAAAAGCTCCCCAACAGAGAAGCATCACCCTACATAGGGTATATGACCCAGGCCGAGGCCCTTTACCTGGACCTCACCGTACGGGAAAACGTTCTTTTTTTCGCCGCTCTCTACAGTCACCCCTCCGGAGGCAGGATCGAGGAGGTTATCAAACTCGTAGGGCTCTCTGAGAGGGCTGGTAGCCTCATCTCTACACTGAGCGGAGGGATGAAAAGGCGTGTATCTCTAGCCTGCGCCCTTGTGCATAAACCAAGGTTGCTTCTCCTAGACGAGCCTACCGTGGGGATAGACCCACGGCTCAGGGCAACCTTCTGGTCTTACTTTAGAGAACTGAACAAGGAAGGAACAACCATAATCCTGTCCACCCACGTAATGGATGAAGCTGAGCGTTGCAATAGACTGGGCCTCTTGCGGGAAGGAAGGCTTTTGGCTGAGGGCGACGTCGAAGAGCTAAAAGCAAGGACAGGGAAAGCAACTCTGGAAGAAGCCTTCCTCTATTATTCGGGAGGGAGCCTTGAGCAGAAGTAGGACACTGGCGCTGGCGAGGCGGATCGTCCTGCAATTCAGGAGGGACCGAAGAACCCTCGGTTTGCTTTTTGTTGTTCCCATTGTAATCCTCTCTCTCCTCGCTTACTTGATCAAGCTAGAAGCAGGAAAGGTATCGGTGGGTGTTGTGAACAAGGATGGCGGTGTTGTGGTTGGTTCCTCAGGTGTGCTCTCCCTGGCCAATGGACTGGTGGAAGAAATGAAATCCGGCAAGGCCTTCAGTGTTACAGAGCTAAAAGAGGAGGAGGCGGATTCCTGGCTCAAGTCAGGAAAAGGAAAGGCTGTCATCATATTCCCAGAAGATTTCACCCAAGAGTTCCGGCAGGATGGAAGCAGCAACATAGGAGTCATAATGGAAGGCTCGGAGCCGCAGGCCGGCGCTGCCGTTCTTCGAAATCTTGGCCAAATCCTCCAGGCTCTCGTGGTTCAGTTGCCCGCCCTCAGGGGTGGGATGGTACAGATGCCAAAAGTCGAGCCTTTTAAGCTTGAAATTAGCTATATATACGGCGGGGAGGAATACGATGTTCTGGACTACTTTGCGCCTGCCCTTATCGCCATATTCGCCCTTTTCTTAGTCTTTCTTCTTACCGTGGTGAGCTTTATTAGAGAGAGAACACAGGGAACTATTGAAAGGCTCGTGGCCTCACCTCTCACCAGGCCCGAGATTGTGCTGGGATATATGCTGGGCTTCAGCGTTTTCGCATTCCTGCAATCCCTTGTAATTCTGCTCTTCTCCGTCTACGCCCTCCGGATTCACTATGCCGGGAATCTATTCATTGTTTTCGTGGTTGTCCTCATCATTACCATAGGCGCTGTCAATCTGGGGATATTCCTCTCCGCATTCGCCCGAAATGAGCTACAGGCGGTGCAGTTCTTCCCTCTGGTCATACTCCCCCAGGTCTTCCTCAGCGGTGTTTTCTGGCCCATTAAAAACATGCCCATATTCCTCCAATGGATTGCCTATCTTCTCCCGTTGACATATGCCAACTCTGCCCTCCGGGAGGTGATGCTGAAAGGCCGTGGCCTTCTGGAAAGCAGCGTGGCCCTGAATATTCTGGCCCTTCTTTTATTTGCCAGTGTTTTTGTCGTCCTGGGTGCATTTACCCTCCGCAGGGAGATAGCATGACAGTTTTTGCCTGGTTTGCGCGATTTAGAGAAATGGCATCCAAACTGTTGAAAGTTATTTTATAATTTGTTAAATAATTTAACCTTGAAAAAATTGCAATTTGTGTTCATACTAAATTTGTTAAGGAAAATTATCTGAGCGGGATGGTTGGTGATGACACTTTATAAGGCAGAAGAAAAGGCGAAATTCAGGCGAGAGCGTACAAAACAGGCCATAGACCTGGCGATGCAAAGACGCTGGGAAGATGCCATAGCAATAAATAAGAGCCTCATAGAGCTTTTCCCCGAAGACGTGGAAGCATATAACAGGCTCGGCAAAGCCCTTACTGAGGCGGGAAAATATGGTGAGGCAAAAGAGGCCCTCCAGAAGGCCCTGGAAATTTCGCCCAACAACTCTATAGCTAAGAAGAACCTGCAACGTCTCTCCCATCTCGGAGAGGAGGCTTCGCCCACCAAAGAGGAACAGCCAAAGATTGCTCCACACCTGTTTATCGAGGAGACGGGCAACACAGGATTCAGCACTCTATGGGAACCCGCACCCCAAGAGGTCCTGGCCAGATTGCCAGCAGGAGAAATCGTCAAGCTTAAGGTGTCCGGCCACAACCTGATGGTGGAGAATGGAGAGGGGAAGTATATTGGACTTGTGGAGCCCAAGCTGGCCGCCCGTCTGATCAAACTCATTGAAGGCGGCAACAAATATGAAGCTGCCATAACCAGCGTAGGAGAACATGGGGTCAGAATAATAATAAAGGAGGTCTATAAACACCCCAGCCAATCGGAGCGCATATCATTCCCCCCAAAGGTGATTGACGACTTCAAGTCCTATATCAGGGGCAGCGCCTTGAAATATGAAGCCGTTGAGGAAGACTATAGTGAGGAAGAAATGGTGGCCGAAGAAGAGCAGGAGGAAGACCTTGAGGCGGAAGGTTTCATTGTGATCGAGGAGCCCCGACCTCCTCAAAAGGAAAAGGAAGAGGAAGAGGTGGAAATAGAGGAGGAAGAGGAGATATAAAATGGGATCACTCTTAAAGTAGACCTGGTGGCCGAGGCTGAGGCCTCGGCCTTATAATTTTATTATGGTTAATCCCTGGGGAGGAGACTTTTCCTCCCGATAACCCACACTTGGAGTTGGGGATGGTTCTCATAGACACACATAGCGTTGTTAAAAAATACGGCGACCTTTTGGCTGTGGCTGGCATTTCCTTCTCAGTGGAGACCGGAGAATGCTTTGGATTTTTGGGCCCCAACGGGGCGGGAAAAACCACCATTATGAAGTTGATGTGTTGCACCTCTCCCATTACTCAAGGCGAAATCTGTATCGGTGGTAAGAATGTGACAAGGGAGCCTCGCTCCATTAAAGCAACAATAGGAGTCGTGCCCCAGGAGGAAAATCTTGACCCTGACCTTACGGTTCTGGAAAACCTCCTGGTCTATTCAAGGTACTTCGATATTCCAAAAGCGCTGGCTATGGAGCGGTCCCTGGAGTCTCTGAAGCTGTTCCAGCTCACCGATAAGAAGGACGATTTCATCCGAACCCTTTCCGGGGGAATGAAACGGCGACTCCTTGTCGCCCGTGCCCTTCTGAATCAACCGAAGATTCTAATGCTGGATGAGCCAACTACCGGCCTGGACCCTCAGGCAAGACACCTTGTTTGGCACACCTCTCGTCACCTAAAGACCAGCGGAACCACCATCATCCTCTCCACAAATAATATGGAGGAGGCAGCCTTCCTATGCGATAGGCTGGTGATTATGTACCAGGGAAGCATCCTTGCAGAGGGTCATCCCCAGGAGCTGGTGACACGCTATGTTGGACAGCGCATAGTGGAACTCAGGCCAAGTCCGGAGAAAAAGCAGGGGCTGTTGCAGCAGCTTAAGTCTATGAGCATGAGCGCTGAGGATGCTGGAGACACTTTGTATCTTTTTGGAGAGGACGGAGAGAGGATAAAAGGTTACCCTGACCTCGAAGAACACAATCCGGTGCAGCGCCCGGCAAACCTGGAGGATGTCTTCCTGAAGCTTACGGGAAGGGGGCTTACGGAATGACGCTCCCAGAGGTCTCTCGTCGTTCGTACAGGATGTGGCAACGAAACAGGGATGTTTTCCTGCGCCTCTGGAAAGCGGAGCTGGTGCCCTTTGTGGCCGAGCCTCTCATAATTCTAGCGGCCATGGGCTTTGGACTGGGCGGACTTGTTGGAAAAGTCAACGGGCAAAGCTATCTGGCGTTTGTCGCCCCAGGAGTCCTGGCCAGCTACGTTATGTTCGCTGCCGCCTTCGAATGCACCTACGGCACATATGTGAGGATGGAGCGACAGCGAACATTCGATGCCATAATAGTTACACCGCTGAGCATAGAGGACGTCATTACAGGGGAGATACTGTGGGGGGCAACCCGCTCCTTTTTGACGGCCTGCGCCATTCTTGTGGTCATTCTCATATTCGGGCTTGTGCCATCACCCTACGCCGCCATCATCCCCGTTCTCGCCATCCTGGAGGGGCTGATGTTCTCCTCCATCTCCGTTTTCTTCACCTCTCTTGCTCCCTCCATATACTTTTTCAACTACTTCTTCACCCTCTTCATCACACCCATGTTTTTCTTCAGCGGCGTTTTCTTCCCCATATCCAGGCTTCCCGAGGTAATCCAGACGATGACCTGGATGCTGCCTCTAACGCCAGCAGCACATGCAATGCGAGAGCTCCTCTGGGGGCAGTGGAGCTGGGGGGTGTTTGCCGCTATGGCCTGGATCCTCGGTGTAACCCTCGTCTTTTTCTACCTCTCCTTGATTTTCATGAGGCGCAGACTCATAAAGTAGATACTTAGAACTCCAGCAAAATACTTGCAACCCTGCTATTAAGCAGTATCAGGCCTAAAGACCCTTTATGGAAGAGATAGAAGGTGGTATCATAGAATAATGCTTTGAGAAAGAAGGTGGGTGAATGGCCCAATCCATGCAGAACACCATGGCACCTCTGGGCATAATGAATGTAAAGACCTCGGTAATGGGGAGGGTCCCCTCCAATACAAACGTCTCCAAGAAGGAGATGGACAGGCTGGTGGCCTTTGCCAGAAAGAACATACCCTACAACTCCCTGTATGTCTGGAACGCCTGGATAAATGGCGTCGTGATCCAGCTTTACACCAACAACTTTCACCTAATGGACTTCTGGATTGATAACTGGTTCCCTGCACGCCTTATGGGCATTCAACCCCACGGCGTAATCTATGCCGTAACAGGTGTGCCTGAGGAAAAGCCCTATGCTTACTATTCCTCAGAGAGCAAGACGGCGGTCTTCGTAAATACCGACTACTATGGCCAGTGTAAGAGCTGGGCGCTGGGAATAGTGGCCGATATTATGGAGATGCAATACAATGTACATAGCATCCACGCCGCCGTGGTCGATGTAGGCGGCTGCGGTATCGCGATTATAGCTCCGACAGGCACAGGCAAAAGCACCCAGTCCTACGGCCTGGTTTTCCATCACCCCCAAGCAAGGATGCACAGTGATGACTGGTGCTATGTAGAGTATGTCGGGGGCGAGCGGGGAAGGGCCATCGCCGCTATTTCAGAGCGTATGTTCTATATAAGGACGGACATCGTAAGCACCTATCCCCAGATGGGCGAGCTGTTCAGGAGATGCAAGCTCGAGAATGTGGGGGAGACCTTCTCCTCGGTGCGCAACTCCCGGGCCATCCTCGATCCCACGTGGATTGGCGGCACGGAGAAATTCGTTACAGGAACCCGAATCCGAGCCGTTATTCTCCTCCGGAGGGACAAGACCTCTCCCCCTGAACTGGAACTTGAACCAGAGGAGGCAATAAAAATCCTCAGAAAAGGTGAGTATATGGTTCTACCAGGGGCTGGACCTGAAGAGGAATGGGGAAAGACCAAGAGCGAGCCTTTCTACAACCCCTACCTCCTGGTTCGGAGTGAGGACAGAACGGAGCTACAGGTAGAGTTCTTCCATCGCCTCTTCCGCATTGCCTCCTGCCACATCCTAAACACGGGAGTGGAGACCGTTGAGGAAACCCAGCGGCGAATTTTAAGAATAGCTAGAGAAGCCACCGAGAGGCTTACACGTCTGCAATGAAAGGCACAACGCCGATAATCGGCATAACCAGTTCCCAGAGAAGTCAAGCAACGGAATATCAGCAATGTGTGGAAAGGGCTGGTGGGATTCCCAAGATACTCCACCCAGGCCTGGGTTTAGGCCCTGAAGAGGCGCTTGCCTCTGTAGATGCCCTTCTCCTCACTGGAGGGAGGGATATCGACCCTTCCTACTATGGGGAGGAACCAGACCCGGCGGCAGGCCTATCCCAGGATAAGGAAAGGGATGCCTTCGAGTTCCCGCTTCTCTTGTTCGCCCTTAAGAAAGACACCCCAATTCTAGCCATCTGCCGAGGCTTCCAGGTCCTGAACGTGGCTATGGGGGGCAAGCTTATCCAAGATGTCCCGGGGCACATACAAGAAAAAGGGCAAGTGGCGATCTTCCACGAGATATTCATCTCTCCCGGGAGTCGCTTGGCCGCTATCCTCGGGGGTGCGCCCCTCTGCCGAGTCAACAGCTATCACCACCAGGCCCTGGGTCAGGCTGAAAAGGCACCAGACTTAAGAGCCTCGGTTTACTCGACCAAAGATGGTATAATTGAGGGGTTGGAAAGCCCTAAGCATCGCTGTCTCATAGGGGTGCAGTTCCACCCGGAAAAAGAAAAGGAAGTGCCACCCTATTTCCAGAAGCTTTTCAGCACCTTAGTTCAGGCGACTAGAGAATAGAGACCTTAGCTATCTTGTATTATGACAACTAATATTGGAAAAGTAAGGCCTGTCCGAATCGAGGAGGAGATGAGGGGCTCCTACCTCGACTATGCAATGAGCGTCATCGTCTCCCGTGCCCTTCCCGATGTCCGGGACGGCCTCAAGCCCGTTCAAAGGCGCATCCTCTTTGCCATGAACGAGCTGGGCCTTCATCCCACAAGTCCGCACAAGAAGAGCGCCCGTATTGTGGGGGAGGTCTTGGGCAAGTATCATCCCCACGGAGATGCCCCCGTCTACGAGGCAATGGTCCGTATGGCCCAGGATTTCTCTATGAGGTATGTCCTCATAGATGGCCAGGGGAATTTTGGGAGCGTGGACGGTGACCCTCCCGCAGCGATGCGCTACACCGAGGCAAGACTGGCCCCCATAGCCCAAGAAATGCTCGCCGACATCGATAAGAACACAGTGGACTTCGTTCCCAACTTTGACGGCACACTTCGGGAGCCAACAATTCTGCCCGCCATACTTCCCAATCTCCTGGTCAACGGCTCATCGGGAATCGCCGTCGGGATGGCCACCAACATACCGCCGCATAATCTGGGAGAGGTCTGCGACGGCATCATTCATCTGATAGATAACCCCGACGCAACGTTGGATGAGCTTCTGGAGCTTATCCAGGGCCCTGATTTTCCCACCGCAGCTATGATACAGGGGAAACAGGGCATAAAGCAGGCGTACACCACGGGGCTGGGCAAAATAATCCTCAGGGCCAGGACTACCATCGAGGAGGTAGCCAAAGGAAAGCGAACCCAGATCCTGATAACCGAGCTTCCATATCAGACCAATAAGGCAACTCTGGTGGAGAAAATAGCGGAGCTGGCTCGGGAGAAGAAGATAGACGGCATTGGGGAGATCAGGGACGAATCGGACAGGGAGGGGATGCGTGTTGTTATCGAGCTAAGGCGAGAAGCCCAGCCCGAGCAGGTGCTCAACAATCTGTACAAGCACACAGCCCTCCAATCCGCTTTCTTCATCAACATGCTCGCCCTGGTAGACGGCCAGCCCAGGGTTATCAACCTCAAGACAGCCCTCCAACACTATATAGACTTCCGCCGCCAGGTCATAGAAAGGCGGTCAGAGTTCGAGCTCGCCAGGGCGAGGGATAGGGCTCATATACTGGAGGGACTCGTCAAAGCCATTCAGTACCTCGACGAGGTCATCGCCCTGATTAGAAAGTCGTCCAACGTGGATGAGGCGAGGAACGCTCTTATGAAGCGCTTCGTCTTTTCCCAAGTCCAGGCCCAGGCCATCCTTGATATGCAGCTCCGCCGCCTCTCTGCTCTAGAAAGACAGAAACTCCTGGACGAGCAGGCAGAGGTGCTGAAAGCCATCGCCCGCCTCGAAGCTATCCTGGCAGACCCCAAGCTCCGGGATGCCCTCATAAAAGATGAGGTGGGAGCGCTCAGGTCTAAATACGCCGACCGTCGATTAACGGAGATAAACGAGGAGGAGCCTACCGAGTTCAGAATTGCGGACCTCATTCCTCACCAAGAGGTCGTGATAACCCTGAGCCAGAGGGGGTATGTAAAACGCCTCCCCAGCGATACTTACAGGCTACAGCGCAGGGGAGGAAGGGGCGTTACAGGTGTTGTAACGAGGGACGAGGATGCCGTTCAGCATCTCCTTGTGGCCGATACCCACGACCTCTTGCTCTTCTTCACTAATCGGGGAAAGGCTTTTCCCATCAGGTGCTATGAGATAGCAGCCGACTCCTCCCGAACCTCGAAAGGGACCCCCCTGGTAAACCTTATCCCATTGAGCGAAAAGGAAAGGGTGATGGCTGTTTTGGCCCTGAGCGATGAGGCCCAGGATCGTCTTTTGCTTTTGCCGACCCAATTGGGCAAAATCAAGAAGACCCCTTTGAAGCCTTTCACATCTATGAGAAGCGGAGGCCTCATTGCCACGAAACTGGGGAAGGGAGACGAGTTGGTTTCTGCCTCTCTGGCATGGGATGATAATGAGGCCATCTTCGTAACCGAGAAGGGGCGAGCCCTCAAGCTCAGGGTTGCCGACGTCCCCATGCACTCCCGGCACGGAAGCGGAGTAAGGGGGATAAGGCCAGAGCCAGGCGACAGAGTGATCGCCATGGATATTGTAAAGCCGGATTCCTACCTTCTCACCGTAACGGCCAGGGGTTTTGGTAAACGCACGCCTTTAAGGCTTTACCCCAGCCAAAACCGAGGCGGAAAGGGCATATATACCTTCAGGATCGGCGAGAAAACGGGGCCTCTTGCCGCTGCCAGAGTGGTGTACCCAGGTCAAGAGGCAATGATGGTATCGGAAAAAGGGGTGGTCATCAGAACAGGCCTGGATGAGGTCTCCATTCAGGGTAGACTTACCAAGGGCGTGTCTATAATGAAACTGGATGAAGACGATATCCTTGTCTCTGTTGCCTGCTTGAACGGCCAAGAGGACAAGAGGCACCAGCCTGAGAAGAAAGGCAAGAGCAACACAAAAAACCAGGGCAGGGGATGAGTGACCGAGACCTTAGTTAGTA
>JACPPT010000041.1 GCA_016190815.1 Chloroflexota bacterium | reverse complement strand
CCTCAGGGAAGGGCTGAAAGCCATGGGGCTTAAGCTCCTGGCCCGGCCCGAATATGCAGCCGATACCCTCACCACGGTCTACATCCCTGATGGAGTTAACGACGCGCCCCTGCGCCAGTCCCTTCTCAACGAGTTCGGTATAGAGATAGGCGGCGGCCTGGGGCCGCTGCGTGGCAAAATCTGGCGCATCGGCCTCATGGGCGAGTCCTCCACCGCAAGAAACATCCTTGCGGTTCTTTCCGCTCTGGAGCAGCTTCTGAGAAGGCAGGGCTTTGAAATGCCCGAGGCTGCGGGCATCTCCGCCGCCCAGAAAGCGCTATTCGCAGATACCAGCAAATGATGTGTGGCCTGCTCTTACACGATTCGAGTCTTGCCCGGGGAGCTTTAACTTTACCGGGCTAACGGCGGGGAGGGGGAATTTCTCTTAGGTTGCACGGAGCATAGGATGGATATTCCAACTCTGACTCTAGATACAAACCTATTGCACGAATATTGGAAACGGCGAGATAAGGTTCAAGTTGTTGAACAGTTACTTGCTTTAGGCCAGAAAGGCAAGGTGGATTTAGCTGTAACAGCAAGAGTGCACGAAGACATTCCACAGCTACCATTGGCGCAGAAGCTCAACAATCTACCGGAGTTAAATATTCAGGAGACTGGCTCAGTAACTCGGCTAGGCTATTGGGTTCTGGGACGTGACATGCTTGGAGATGACGCATTTGACAGTTATCGGTCCACTGCTTACAAGCTAGCCAAACAGCGGGGAAAGAAGCCTCCAGATTGGCGCGATTGGGATCATCTCCATGCACACTATTTGCTTCACAGGGAGGTGTTCCTCACCTGGGATGAGGGGATACATTGCTTGTCGAGCGAGCTAAAGCATAAATTTGGCATCGTGGTCATGAAACCAGAAGAATACCTGCGAACCTTGGGCGGAGACTTCTCCCAGTGAGGCGAGCAGCCAGTTCCACTGTGTGGTTTGCGGTATGCAGCGCCAACGTGTCGGGCTCATGTGAATGGATGCTCGGTGCTAAGTTGGAGCAATTTGGACATTCGTGTGCGACTTGAGTCCTTTGGTAAGGAGAATCTTGGCCCTATCCCAGAGCAGTGTTCGCTGCGCCGTTAGCCGGGGGAGCTTTAATTTTGCCGGGCTAACGGCGGGGTGCGCGGGCATTGAAAAGGAAGCGGTTGCGGCCTACAATGGGAAGCCAGAGTAGGTTTTTACGCCAGGGATTCTACACGGCCGTGGGGGTGCTAACGAGGTGATCGCTGCTACAACAAAGCCCATAAATCCCGATCCCATTCGGCAACTCTTGGAGCGCTGGCGAGAAGACCCAGCGGGGACTTACCAGTCCTGGTTTCTGTGGGAAGAGAGACTCAAGAACTTCCGGTCAATCCGCCGAGGCATCGCGGCAGTCGTGGCTGAAATCGACAATGGAGCTTTCGGCAACGTTTACAAGGGGTCGTCTCTCGAAACTGTCGTCGGATCCATCGCGGAGCAGCGCCAGATCTTCAAGGGCGCCGACCATGCATTTTTGTGGAAGCCGAAGCTCCGAATTCCCGACATCTACGAAAATCGGGACAATCAACTTGCGTTCGGCCGTTTCCTTCACCAATGCGCATGCTGCACTACCGAAGCACAAGTGCTTGTTGCAATACACTCGCTCGACAGCCGGGCGATTAAAGGCCTTGGGCCAGCTGCGGCGAACTTGCTATACTTTCTTCACCCCACCCTGGTGCATCCTTTCAACACGGCAATTGTGAAAGGCTACAATAAACTCACAGGGTCCAAAGTTAAGCTTGGCCGTTGGGATGAATATCTTGCCATGCGCAGGGGCATCCTGGACATTAACGAACAGTACCGCGACCTTCTCTCAAACGATCTCGGTGCGATTGCGGGGGCACTGTTTGACATCGGGACTGGGCGCTATTCTCTCCCTCACCGAGGGTCTGATGCCTCGGCTATCGCGCGGTGGGAAGCTGATCTGAAGCGAATTCATGAGCAAGCGGATCAGATGAACAAGGCCTTGGTAGCTGCCCGCCACGGCGACCAGACCCATACCGAAGTTCAGGGTTGGCTCCGGGACTTGGGACTAGCGCTAGGCTTCAAAGTCTGGATAGCGAGCAACGACCGCAATCGTCACTACACGGGAAGCAGACTTGCCGACGGCTGTTTAGACGCACTCCCGAACTTCCTCCAACACATGTCCGCCGCAGACACGATCGCTCTAATTGACGTACTCTGGATTGGTCTTGAAAACGATCGTGTCGCAGCGGCGTTTGAAATCGAACACACAACGTCCATCTACTCTGGGATCGTCCGTATGCTTGATCTTGCGCTTGGACTGTCAGGGGAGTTCCCCTGCAGGCTCTTCTTGGTTGCACCAGACGAGCGTATAGAAGAGGTCCGTGAACAACTTCTTCGTCCTGCCTTTAGCGGTATTGGAAACCTGAACGTCCGTTTCCTGCCGTACAGTGAACTTGAAAAGCATCGCGAGGCCATGGCGCGCTTCGGCCAAGGGCTGAAGGCTATTGAGGCCGTTGCACGGCGCCTGACCTGACTTGGTATACGTCTCGCGTCGATTCCTAGACTGACTCCTTCCATCTAGGCAGAAGTCGGTAGCCCGGGGCATGCTGCCTATTAGGCTCCCTAATGAAATCTGCTATAATGGGGAGCATAAGGGAGGGCGTGATTTATGGTGCATCAATTTAAGATTGTGGTGGAAAAGACCCCCGATGGGTATGTAGCATATCCGCTGGGCTTAAACGGTGTTGTAGTGGGGCAGGGCGACACCTACGAAGAAGCGTTGTCCGATGTAAAGTCAGCCATCCAGTTTCATATTGAAACCTTCGGCACTGAAATGCTTGAACTGGAGCCACCGGTTCTGGAGGCCTTTATCGCAGAAACAGGGGTAAATGTTTGACCGGGAGGTTTCCCGTCGATGCACCCAGGTCTCGGGTCATAAAGACTTTTGAAATTCTGGGCTTCAGGCTGGTTCGGGAAAGGGAACATGTTGCGATGATACGCGAGAACCCTGACGGGAGTAAAACCCCTCTGACAATGCCTGGCCGCTCCAAAATCAAGAGTTCGACACTGCGGACAATATGCACAAAAGCAGGAATCTCAAGGGATGACTTCTTACGGGCTTATAATCAGACCTAGAAACCTTGGTTGTGAACAATCCCCGTTTTAGCACAACCGCCAAACCTCCTAGTAAGGCAAATCTTTACCCTGTCTCACAGTGGTGTTCTCGGCGCCGTTAGCCCGGGGAAGTTGAACCCGGAGAGTCTACAAAGACCCTGTGCCCATAAAACCAAGGACGTTATAATACTCCCTTAATGCACTATAGAAAGGATGCACAATGAAAGCTGTGAGAATGCACGGATTCGGGGGGCCTGAAGTTCTAAAATATGAGGACGCTCCAAAGCCCACCATTTCCCACGGTGATGTCCTGGTCAGGGTAAAGGCGTGCGCCCTGAACCACCTGGACATCTGGGTTAGGCAAGGCTCTCGTGGCCAGGAGTTGGCCATGCCACACATCCTCGGCTCCGATATATCGGGCGTTGTGGAGGCTGTCGCAGAAGGAGTGGCAGACGTCCAGCCGGGGCAGGAGGTCATCGTCTCTCCCGGTCTGAGCTGCGGCAGATGCGAAAGGTGCTTGGCAGGCGAGGACAACAAATGCCCATCCTACAACATCATTGGCACCCGGGCCGATGGCGGCTACGCCGAATATGTGAAGGTCCCCACCGTGAACATCATCCCAAAGCCTCAAAACCTCAGCTTCGAGGAGGTGGCCTCGGTATCGCTGGTTTTCCTCACAGCCTGGCATATGCTTGTCGCCAAGGCCCGGGTTAAGGCGGGCGAGGATGTGCTGGTGCACGCTGCTGGAAGCGGGGTGGGCATCGCTGCAATACAGATAGCCAAGCTATTCGGGGCGAAGGTCATCGCCACAGCCGGCACAGAGGAGAAGCTGACCAAGGCCAGGAGCCTGGGCGCTGACGAGGCCATAAACTACAGCGCCACCGACTTCGCCGAAGAGGTCAGGAAGCTGGTGGGGAGAAAGGGTGTGGACGTGGTCTTCGACAGCGTGGGTGCCGATGTTTTCGAAAAGAGCCTCAGGGTGCTGGGAACGGGTGGGCGACTTGTTACCTGCGGGGTTACCGCAGGCGCATCGGTGAACATGGATATTCGCTATCTCTTCAGCAGGCAGCTAACCCTGTTTGGCTCGTACATGGGAAGCAAGGGCGAGCTTTTACAGCTTATGCCCTTTTTTCAGAGCGGCAAGCTCAAGCCCGTGGTGCACGCCGTCCTGCCCCTCAAGGATGCCGCTAAGGCTCACCAGCTCATGATGGACAGGAAGAACTTCGGCAAGATCGTGCTGGTTCCATAGCAGAGTGATGGGAAAACCCTTTCGACCATCCCCCTAGCCCCCTTCCTGACAGGAAGGGGGAAAAGAGGAGGTCTGGGGGACACCCCCAGACCCCTGCCAAAGGGGCTTAGCCCCTCTGGATTCCCTTCAAAGAGGGAGCCTCTGCTTC
This sequence comes from Chloroflexota bacterium, assembly GCA_016190815.1. GTDB lineage: Bacteria > Chloroflexota > Dehalococcoidia > JACPPT01 > JACPPT01 > JACPPT01. Next base: position 31,962 of record JACPPT010000041.1, on the reverse strand, counting down.
AGGATGCACTTGAGGTTGGAGGTGGTAATATGGGCAACCTCCTCAAGGCTTACCCCTTTGAGCTCCGCTAGCTTCTCCGCCACCAGCTTCACGTGGGCTGGCTCCGTCCAGTCCTCCCTCTTCTTCCAGGGCTGAGGGAATGCGTCTGTCTCCAGAACCATGCTCTCCAGGGGGAGTTTTTTGACAACCTCCTGCAATAATGGCAATCGAGTGAGGGGCCTGGCCAAAGAAATGTAGAAGCCCATATCCATACACTCCCGGGCGGTGCGCTCGTCCCCCTGGAAGTAGTGCATAACAGCCCCAACCTCGTATGCATGCTCTTCCTTGAGAATGCGAAGGGTCTCTGCATGGGCCTCTCTGCTATGAAAGACGATGGGAAGCGCAAGCTCTCTCGCTAGCCTTATCTGCTCACGGAAGGCGTGCTCCTGCACCCTTCTTTCAGGCGCACTTTTAAGGAAGTCCATGCCTATCTCGCTGATGACTACCACCTTTTCGCACTCCAGTGCCATCTGCCTGAGCTTCTCATAGGTCTCATCCGTGAAAGGCCCTTTTATATCCATGGGGTGTATGCCAACCCCAGCGAAAACGCTCTCGTAGGCACCGGCGATTTCTATACCTGCGCCAGAGGAATCGATAGTGGTGCCAGCGGTGATGATCAGCCCGACGCCAGTGTTTTTGGCCCGCTTAATAAGGCCATCCAGTTCTTCTGTTTCATACTGGTCAAGGTGAGTATGGCAATCGCACAGCATGACTTGTTCCCTTTCTTTATGAGACTGTTTAGACTGAAGCTGGAGGATTCCGCCGGTTCCCCGAAAATGGGCTTCGCCCATCTTCCCTCCCCATTTATAAACAGTCTCTTTTATTTATCTCCTAATTACGCTATATTACTACATCGCTTGGGCTGGGAAGAGGCAAAATACAAGGAGAGCTTTGTGGTTTCACTCATAAATAGTTTGAAGAAACCCAAATTCTACTACGGCTGGGTTATTTTCGGCTCTGCTTTCGCCATCGACTTTGTGGCTATCATGGGATACAACCCCATGCTATCCCTTTTTATCAAGCCCCTGGCTGAGGAATTCGGATGGAGCCGCGCCCAGATATCGGCTGTGGCAGGTGTGGGCGTTGTTGTTGGCGGATTGGTGGCAGTCCCCCTGGGACCTTTCCTCGATAAGAAAGGGACAAGACTGACACTCACGCTGGGCACCTTCCTTTTGGGGACGCTTATTGCAAGCCTTTACTGGCTAGAAAGCCTGTGGCAATTCTACATTTTCTACGGCGCAGCAAGGGCTATAAGCATCGGCGTTCTGGAGGTGGGAATACAGGTTGCTGTTGCCAACTGGTTCATAAAGAAGAGGGGGCGAGCCATTGGGGCAGCGCTTCTAGGTCAGCGGCTTGGGGTAGCTTTCTTCTCCTTCCTGGCCGGCTACATCATTATAGCCACAGGGTGGAGGGCAGCCTGGCTGGTTTTGGGTATCTTCGTGCTCGTTCTGGGCGTTGCACCGTGCGCCATTTATATGCGTCGAAGGCCTGAGGACATGGGGCTTAGGCCGGATGGTGAAGCGCCTACAGGAACCAGCAACCCTGGTTACCCCAAAGGAGCAACCACTATCAGAACCCAGCCTGGGGAGTTCTCATGGAAGCTCAGGGATGCCATTAGAACACCTTCTTTCTGGATTCTCCTGGTTGCAACCTATCTTTACTTTCCAGTGATGCCTTCAGTCAATCTTCACCAGGTGCCACATATGAGCGACCGAGGCCTCTCAACGGCCGTAGCCTTTGCAGCTTTGAGCGTGTACTCCATAACAAGTGGAATCGGGGCCGTAGTCTGGGGCTTCATAGCGGAAAAGGTCAAAGTGCGGTATTGTATATCCCTTACCCTGGCACTTTCAGCTATTGGGGTACTCTTTCTTATGATTGTCTCAACACCTCTCATGGCCTTTGCCTACTCCATATACTTTGGCATCTCCTCTGGAGCCATTTTTGCCCTTATCGGGGTTGCCTGGGCTAGCTACTTTGGCAGGGAATCCCTTGCCACTATAAGGGGGGCAACCATGCCCGGCCAGGCCCTCATGGGAGCCGTGGGACCCTTCTTCGCAGGATGGGTTCATGACGTAACTGGAAGCTATCAGACGAGTTTCCTCATTTTTGCCGGGATATTCCTTATCTCAGCCTTGCTTATCCTGGTGGCAAAGCCTCCTCAGGCAAAAACCGTAAGAAAGTAAAATGCCTATCTCTAACCAGCAATGGAAGCCAACAGGCTGCGTGCCGCACCCCGAACATCCTCAGAGCCAAGGATGGCAGAGATGACAGCAATGCCATCTGCACCGGCTTTAATAACCTCAGGAGCATTTCCCGCGTCTATCCCGCCAATGGCTATTATTGGAATGCGCACCACCTCACTCGCCTTTTTGACAAGCTCAGGGCCGGCTGGCTTTATATCGGGGTGAGAGCGGGAGGCATAAATGGTGCCCAAGAGAATGTAATCCGCGCCTTCCCTTTCCGCCTGCACAGCCTCCTCGACGCTGTGTACAGAGGCGCCGATAAAAAGCCTCTTGCCAATAATTTTCCTCGCCGCTGAGACAGGAAGTCCCATTGCTCCCAATTGAACCCCGTCGGCATTTGAGGCAAGAGCCACATCCACCCGGTCATTGATTATTAGCAAAGCTTGCCCACGAGTTATATCCCTAAGGCGACAGGCCAGTTGCCATAGTTCCCGGGAAGGCATGTCACGCTCCCGTAGATGCACCGCATCCACCCCTCCCTCCATGGCCTGGGCAACAGCCTCCTCCAGGGTCATTTTCTTGCAGAGGGATCTATCGCTCACCAGATGAAGGCGAGACGAGAAAGGCTTTTTCGTATAGGGCATAAGGACGCTCTCTTAACCTTTGAGGACATACTTTTCAAAGGCCTCGTAGGATGCAGGCACTATGGACCTGGTTATGGAGGCGATGACCTGGGCGTAGCGACGGATCTCCAGTTGAGCGCTGGGGGCCAGCCGAAGCTGGAGGAAGTTCATAAGGGAGCGGAAGTTTATCGTCCAGTAGAACTCGGTATAGTAGGATGTGCCTAAGACGCCTCTGAATACCTCACGGGTCCTCTGCCTCATCTCCTTGAAGGGCTTGCTCTTTTCCACCATCTTCAGGTAGAAGTCGTGTTCCTGTTTCAAAAGGGCCTCATACTCCTGAAGGTCTTCTTTTGTGAAGACGCTGGGGAGGTCTTCTAGAGAAGGTACGTAGAATTCCTCCTCGAATACCCTGTATCTTGCCGAGCGTTCGTTGTAGCTGGCGATCCTGTGCCTGACCCACTGCCTGGCTACAAATATGGGACACTTGATAAGAAACTGAAAGACAACGTGCTCGAAGGGCGTCTCGTGCCTGTTCTCCATGAGGAAGAACAGAAGCTTCCTATCCCTTTCGGGGTCGGCACTAGCCCCGGTGGATACCCTGGCCGCCTCTACAATTCTTTCATCCGAGCCAATGTAGTCCAGAAGCACCACGTAGCCTTTGTCCAGAACAGGCAGGGTCTTACCTTTCAGGGAGTCAGCGATAGCTGGGGCGTCACCAGGGTTTCTTTCAGACGTGCTCATCTTACGCTCGATTTTAGGCCAACCCAGCTAAATAAACAAGAGGAAAAAACTCATATCTCAGCGGCGATGGGGAAAGGCGGGGCCACCACCTTTCCCTCGATTTTGCCAGCATCCTCTACGGCACATACCCCTGTTCCAGGCGAAGCGTATTTGGCCCGTATGTACCCCAGGGCCATGGTCACTTGAAAGCCCGGTTTTTGAGCGACTGACGTAAGGAATCCGACCTCCTGACCATCTATCTCCAGCTTGCTTCCCGGCCTGGGGGCCTGCTCCAGAAGCAGAAAGAGAAGCCCGACAAGGTATTTCTGAACCTTTTTATAAGTGTTGAGGCGGGCTATGACCTCCTGCCCTATGTAACAGCCCTTGTTAAAGCTTACAGAGTCGTTCAGGTGAGCCTCCAGCGGATTTACGGCCTCGCTAAGCTCCTTCCCATAGACGGGTATGCCGTATTCAACCCTTAAAATCTCGAAGGCCGCCTCTCCCATGGGCCGTGCACCCACTTTCAGGGCCGTGCGCCACAGCTCCTGAAGCGACTGTCTATTTGCGATGATATGGAAGCCATCGCCCCCTATGGCCTCGGCCCTCGTAAAGCACAAATCCCACTCGTCTGAACCCAAGGAAACATAGTGATGAAGTGGTAGCTGACGTATGTCCTGTCCTGCAATCTCAGATGCTACTTTAGGAGCCAGCGGCCCATATAGAGATATCATGCCGCACTTATCGGTTACATCTTCAACCTTCACATCCTCGATGAAGGTGTAGTGATCGATCCATTTAGCCACCTTCTCCTGGTTCTGGGGGCTTGTCAGTAGAAGAACGGTGCGTTTGCCCAGATAAACCACAAGGTGCTCAACAATTCGTCCCTTTGCCGATGTCAGGGCAGCAGACATTCCCTCGCCGGGCTTTAGGAGGTTCAGGTTGTTTGTTGTGAGGCGGTGAAGGAGGTCCAGGGCGTCTTTCCCCACCACCTGGAGACGCCCCACACAGCACCTGTCCATCGCCACCGCTGAGGTCTTTGCCGCCCTGTACTCGTCCCCTATGCTGGAATACACGCGGGGAAGCTCCAACCCATTGTAATCCGAGAAGGTCGCTCCCAGGCTTTTATGGATTTCATATAAGGGGCTGCGCTCCATGTTCCTCACCCCTTCCCCACATATGACCGCAGAACTTCACCCAGAGAAAAAACGGGGCCTTCCGGCTGCTTCCGGAAGAACCCCGCTCTTTATGCTAACTTGAAATAGTCTATGCTGAGAATGAGGTACCGCACCCACAGGTGGTGCTGGCGTTGGGGTTCTGGAATGTAAACCCCTTGCCATTGAGCCCCTCGGTATAATCAAGGGTGGTGCCCGTCAGATAAATGGCACTTTTGAGATCGATAAAGATCTTGACCCCGTGCTGCTCTACCACCCTGTCATCCTGCCTGGGCCCCTTATCCAATGCTAGCTTATACAACAGGCCGGAGCAGCCACCACCCATGACTCCTACTCGCAGGCCGTACTCTTCCACCTTCTCCTGGGCAGCGAACTCTTTTATCTTGCTGGCAGCCCTCTCAGTGATATTGATAATCGGGCCTTTCACCATGGCTTCCTTGCTTGTTGCTGCCATTTCTCCTCCTTAACCCCACACGAATGTCATAAAATAGCTTTCGATTTTATTTTAAATCTTCCGGGTAGGTGCGTCAAGTTTCATTTCATTCTTTTACCAGTCATAAGAAGGCGAGTTAATCTCTCGGCGGACTCCTCCAGAAGGGAGGCTGTCTTCTCCTGAGCCTCTTCCAGGGTCATGGGTCGGGAGAGGATGCTAGTTACAGCATCTATGTCCGCTTTGTAGACCTCTTCATAGCCGTCCCCCAGGGTTCCGGCCAGAGCCACTGTAGGAATGCCAAGGGCTTTTGCCCTCTTCGCAACCCCTACAGCCGTCTTACCATAGGCAGTCTGACTATCAATCCTTCCCTCCCCGGTTATGACCAAGGAAGCACCTTCAAAACGCTCCCCAAGCCTGAGGACCTCGCTTATTAACTCTACCCCAGAGAAAAGCTCTGCCCCTAGAAAGGCGAGCACCCCCACTCCAGCCCCACCAGCAGCCCCTGTAAAAGGCATATCCTCTACATCGAGCCCCAGCTCTTTCTGAATCACCTCGGCATAGCGGCGCAGTGCCTTCTCCAGCACCTCCACCCCTTGGGGAGTAGCTCCTTTTTGAGGGGAATAGACAACCGATGCACCCTCTGGACCACAGAGGGGATTGGAGACATCGCAAGCTACTCCGATCCTGCATTCCTTAATACGACGGTCTACGCCCGCTATATCTATGTGTTCCAGGTTGATCAGGGCAGCTCCACCCCAGGCAAGCTCCGCTCCTTTTCTGTTAAGCAACCTTGCCCCCACGGCCTGAGCTATTCCTGCCCCGCCATCGTTGGTGGCGCTCCCCCCGATGCCTATCAGAATTCTCCGGAATCCCAAATCCAGCACGCGGCGAATAAGCTCCCCTGTGCCATAAGTGGTTGAGATCAAGGGATTGCACATCCCCACAGGAACCAGTGCCAGACCCGAGGCCTTGGCTAGCTCTATCACCGCCGTCTCGCCATCCCCCAAAACACCCCAGTTCGCCCGAACTCTCTCGCCCATAGGTCCCGTTACCCACCAGGACCTGAGCCTGCCACCGGTGCCTTTCAAAAGCGCCTCAAGGGTGCCATCGCCTCCATCAGCCATTGGAACGATTTCCACTCTGACCCCGGGGATGACCCTCAATATCCCCCTCTTGATGGCCTTTCCAACACCAACTGGCCCAAGGCTGCCTTTGAACCCTTGAGGTGCCACCACTATTTTCATGGCATACTATTATATATCTTCATGCAGTTGAAATTTGTCCTTTACTGGTTTAATGTAAACCCTACAATATACGGGGATAGTAGATGGAAAAACAAAGGCTTGTTAGGGAGCTAGTCGCTATAGTAGGCAGCAAGTGGGTTATCTCAAACCCCGAAGACCTCCTCGTGTTCGAATATGATGGCTCTGTGAGCCGTGGCCTGCCTGATGTTGTAGCCCTCCCGTCCACAGTGGATGAGGTCTCCAAAATAATGCGCCTTGCCCACCAGGAGGGCATACCAGTGGTACCCAGGGGTTCGGGGACAGGGCTCAGTGGAGGGTCTGTGCCTGAATCAGGGGGGATTGTACTGGCCTTCACCAGGATGAATCACATCCTGGAGATTGACCCCGTAAACAGGCTTGCGGTGGTGGAGCCTGGAGTCGTGAACATAGACCTGACCAGCGCCACAAGCAAATACAGCCTTCACTATGTCCCGGACCCCTCCAGTCAGAGGGCCTGTACCATTGGCGGAAACGTGGCCGAGAACGCCGGCGGGCCTCACTGCCTGGCTTACGGGGTAACTACGAATCATGTTCTCGGCACAGAGGTGGTTCTGGCTAACGGAGACGTAGTATGGCTGGGTGGCAAGACCTGCAAGCCCGGCTACGACCTGACGGGCATCATTGTAGGCTCTGAGGGCACCCTCGGGGTGGTAACTAAAATCATCGTTCGCCTCATGCCAGACCCGGAGTCTATAGAGACCCTTCTGGCCATCTTCAAGGAGATGGACAAGGCGGCAAGCGCAGTATCCGCCATCATAGCCCGCGGAATAATACCCGCAGCTCTGGAGATGATGGACCGCCTCACCATCCAGGCTGTGGAGCCCGCTATACACGCAGGCTATCCAGCAGAGGCAGGGGCTGTCCTTCTTATAGAGGTTGAGGGGTTGAAGGAAGAAGTGGCAGAACAGGCAAACGACATAGAAGGGATATGCAGCGCTGAGGGGGCTATGGAGGTCAGGAGGGCAAAGAACGCTCTGGAAAAAGAACGCCTCTGGGCTGGAAGAAAAAACGCCATCGGAGCCATCGGCAGGCTTTCTCCCAACTACTACCTCCTGGATGGGGTTGTCCCCAGAACAAAGCTTGTAGAGGTCATGCGAAAGATGGCAGATACGGGACAACGCTTTGGCTTTCAAATTTGCAACGTCTTCCATGCAGGGGACGGCAACATTCACCCCAACATCTTGTTCAACACCCAGGTGCACGGAGAAACTCAGCGAGTTCTCCAGGCAGGAGCAGAAATTCTCAAAGCATGCGTAGATGCTGGAGGGACCATAACGGGTGAGCACGGCGTTGGCCTGGAGAAAAGGGAGTACATGCCCTGGATATTCAGCGACGAAGACCTGGAAGCGATGGTCAGGCTTCGGGTCGCTTTTACTCACGGCGCTCCACTCAACCCTGGCAAAATATTTCCTCCACGGAAAGCAAGAAATGAGTAGGAACGACCTAAGAAATGTCATTGGGAGCGTCCTGGACAAAGAAGGTATATTGCCTTTCGAGGAAAACACAGGCTATGCCATTGGCGAGAAGTCCCCACAGATTGTTGCCTTTCCGAAAACGGTGGAAGAGGTCTCAAAACTGCTTTCCCTCTCCACTCAAGAGGGGGTGGCTGTCATTCCCCGGGGCGGAGGCACTCAGATGGGCCTGGGGAATATCCCTCGCCGTGTCGATATGGTGGTGGGTCTATCCAGGCTCAGCCGGGTTCTGGAGCATCACGCCGCAGACCTCACTGTTAAGACGGAGGCGGGTATCACCCTGGGGGAGCTAGACTCTGCCCTTGCCCCAGCAAGACAGTTCCTCCCCCTCGACCCCATGCTGCCAGAAAGCGCCACCATAGGGGGCATCCTCGCCACCAATGCCAGCGGGCCCCTCTGCCTTCGGTACGGGACGGCAAGGGATATGCTCCTGGGAATCAAGGTGGTAAGCGCCTCAGGGGTTGTCACCAAAGCTGGAGGGCGAGTTGTCAAAAACGTGGCCGGATACGACATGAACAAGCTCTACATAGGCTCCCTGGGAACTCTAGGGGTCATTGTAGAGGCCACATTTAAGGTGGCTCCCATCCCCAGAGTCAAGGCAACACTTTACGCCACATTCGAATCCATCGAAAAAGCATCGGATTATGCACACCGCATTCTCCACAGTGTCTTTCGCCCACTGGCGCTGGAGTGCCTCGCCGGATCCACCACGGAAAGCATCGGGTTAAAGTTGGGAATAGATATAGTTCAAAAGGGCATTGCTGTTGCAGCTCTCTTCGGAGGCGTCCCCTCAGTGGTGGAGCGAGAGCTACAAGAGTCCCAGGACATCTGCCAGAGGACAGGCGCTGTGTCTTTTGTCACCCTGCGAGGCGAGGCCAACGACAATATCTGGGGGGAGATAAGAGGCCTTGGAAGGGACGACAAAGAAAGCCCCAGGCTTGTTACTATGGCCAACGTTTTGCCATCGGACGCCTTCCAACTAGTAGGCACGACGCAGGCGTTGGGCGAGGAGCTAGGGCTTACTACAGGGGTTGTGGCAGCCCCAGGAAGCGGCACCGTGCGCGGTTTCTGGGAAATAAGACGTCCCGAAAATATGGATATGCTCGCAAGTTTGATTATGAAGCTCAGAGGCCTGGCTGTTGACTTAAAGGGAAGTCTGGTGGTGGAGTCTTGCCCCACCTCGCTCAAGGAGAAGCTGGACGTTTGGGGCGCTGAGGGCGCTGATCTGGCCATCATGCGCCGCATCAAGGAGCAGTTCGACCCGAAGGGCATCCTCAACCCCGGCCGATTCGTGGGAGGCATCTAGGCAATGGCTGAAGTCACTAAGTCAAGGGCACTCCTCTCGGAAGGCCTCCAAACACAGGGAGAATCGGGCCTGTATCGGTGCGTCAACTGCGGGTTCTGCCTGAACCAGTGCCCCACATATATCGAACTGGGTCTGGAAACGGAGTCGCCCAGGGGTCGTCTCTCCCTGATGAAGGCGATGTCGGAGGGCAGGCTGGAGCTGACCAAAGGTGTCATCGGCCATCTGGGGCTTTGCCTCCAGTGCCGGGCCTGCGAGGCTGTATGCCCTTCGGGTGTCCCCTTTGGCAGGCTGATGGAGACAGCAAGGGCCGGGATAGTCCAACACCAGCCCGGGTCTCTGGGCACTAGACTCGTTCGATCCATCGTCTTCCAGGGGCTTCTTCCACATCCCCGTAGGCTTGCCTTGCTGGCAACTCTTTTACGCTTTTACCAGCGCTCCGGCCTTGGATGGGCTATGGAACGGACACAGGTTCTGCGCCTGCTCTCGCCCAGGCTTGCCCGAATGAACGAGATCCTTCCGCCGCTGCCGGGAAAGCCCTTTTCCACAGACTCGCGCATAGTTCCCTCATTGGGCAATAAGGCCCAGAGAAAAGTGGCCTTCTTTTCAGGATGCGTTATGTCCATGATTTATGCAGAGGTCAACGAGGCAACCCTTCGGGTTCTTTCAAAGAATGGCTGCGAGGTGGTCGTTCCCAGGGAACAGGTCTGCTGCGGCGCTCTCCATGTTCACAGCGGCGAGCGGGACATAGCAAAGAATATGGCAAGACGCAACATAGACGCCTTTATGGGGGCCGAAATAGATACAGTTGTAGTGAACTCGGCGGGCTGCGGGGCGTTGCTCAAGGAGTACGGGGTCTTGCTGGAGGACGACCCCCTCTATGCCCACAAGGCAAGACATTTTGCCGGGATGGTCAAAGACGTAACTGAACTTCTGACACCCCTGCCCTTAGAGCCTGGCCTCGGCGAGATAAAAAAACGGGTAACTTACCAGGACCCATGCCACCTGGCCCACGCCCAGCGCATCTCCCAGGAGCCTCGACAGATTCTCAAATCCATCCCCGGCATCGAGCTGGTGGAGATGGAAGACGCCTCCCTTTGCTGCGGAGCGGCAGGCATTTACAGCATAACTCAGAGCGAACTTTCCACCAGGCTCCTTGAGAGAAAGGTGAGGAACATCGCCGCCACAGGGGTCGAGGTCGTTGTAGCGCCGAACCCCGGCTGCATGCTCCAGCTACGACTGGGCCTGAAGAGGGCAGGCCTTAATGTGCGTGTGGCCCATCTGGTGGAGCTTCTGGACGAGGCGTATGCGAGGTCAACCCCTACGTATCCGTTGAAAATATAAGGCTAGCGCTATGGAAGTAATGAGAGCACTCAAGGCTAGATCAGCGATATACTTCGCGACGGTGCCCCACCGCAAAGACGGTAATAACACTGTTTTTATCATCAACACCATACAGAATTCTGTAATCGCCGACTCGAAGGCGGTATTCTTCACGACCACTGAGTTTCTTTGTGCCTCTAGGTCTAGGATTGTCTTCCAATGAAAGGATCCTCCTGCTGATTCGTGTATGAACTGCTGCTGGGAGCTTATTCATCTCCCTTTCAGCGAAAGGGATAATTCGGACGTGGTACTTCTCCAATTAACGGGTCCGCTTCCCTCTTTCAGCCAGGTACTCACTGAAAGGTCGCGAAGGTTCATCTTGGCGCTGCTGGATAATGGCTAAATCGAGAATATCTTCCCTTAGCTCGGGGTCTTCTAACAGACGTGCAATTACCGCTTCCCTCTCTGCCTTAGAAAGCGATTGTAGCGCCATCAAATAAACCTCGGCTCTCGATTCAACTGCCTTCATTGTCTGCCTCCGGTTACATCATAACACAATGAGTAGTGAAAATCCCTCTGTCCTAGCCTGGGGGGAAATCCGAACTTCTGTAGATTGTGGTTTATTATACTTTGACCAACAGAGGGACGCAAGCTAGAAGACAGAGAGTGTTTAGCAACCCCCTGCTTGTCATTGCGAGCGAAGCGAAGCAATCTCAATCCGTGTGGGATTGCTTCGTCGCTAACGCTCCTCGCAATGACCGTGAGTTATTAAACAGGCTGATAAGCTCCCTGGGCTAACGGCGCAGTTTGTAGCGTGGGTGGAGCCAGCGGAACCCACCTTTTGTCATTCAAAATCCATTTCAAGCAGTTCTTTTGCTGCTGATTACCCCCAGTCTTGGCGGTAGAGACCTTTCAACATCTTCAATAATAAAACCCCGGTAATGCCTGCTGAAGGTTGCTTTAATTCGCTTCCACCTTGCGGAGATATCAGAGTTGTTGTTAGGAAGAGTCCAGATGGTATGCAGGTAGCACTAATAATGGGGTAAGGTCAGTTGGTAACAATACGCCTGTATCTCTTAATTTTGTTCAACACGAAAACTCTCAATCATCTTTTCAAACAGACTCTTATGGTGATGAAAATTGAAACCTAAACCTGTGCAGCTAATAACCCACCCTGTCATACCTTTAGCTGCATAAATACTAAGAGAGTCTGTTTCATTAAATGACAAGTAATTCTCAACTACAGTCATCTCGCCATTATCAACAGTCTTATTCTTCACAGTTTTGACCTTATCGGGAATACCACTCCAAAACCACACTGGTAAACACTGATGGTATATTGAATACAATTGCGATGACGTCTGATTTTCCCTCATACTCAATTTGACTACAGTCATAGCAGGATGGTCTGGATTTTTTTCATTAGCCACTATGAAATAGCCCTCCTGAAATCCCAAATGCTCCTTAGCTCGTAAGCGCGCCTCTTCGGTCAGTTCTTGTAGTGTAATTAACAGTCGAGTTGCTGTAAGTTTTCCACTCCATTCCTTCAAAGCAATCTCATGTGGTAAAAGTAAAAACTGAATTTGTGTGGCAGTACTCTTATCAAAGATACTACCTTTTGGTCGCTCCACACCCAGTATCAGAAGTTCTTCGTAAAAAACTTTCCTACTGGTAGCAATGACGACCTGCATTCCAGTACTCATACCCCCTAGCATTTCAAGGAACATCTTTGCGGCTTTTTCAGGTGAATCTGGTCCATCTTTAATCAGTAGCCATTTTTTCTGACTCTCTCGTTCTTTTTCTGCCATGTCTATTTTATCTAGATTTTCAGTGTAGTCCCAACCGTCCGGAATAAGTATTGAGAAGCCGAGTTTGCTTATATACGGGTGCATTTTCGCCATCACTTCCTCCCTTCTCTTTCTTTGTCTACTGTCTCGCGTGTTTCTGAACTAGTTCAGCTATGTTGAGACTCCTGCTCAGTGGCTGTCAATGCCTCTAACAAGCCCAGTAGATATATCCGAGAGTTCGCATGCCGTTAGTTCAGAGGGCAAATTTCAGATTCGAGCCAACCGGTCATCCCCGGGCGGGACTCGAACACTGTGTTTTTATCTAATCACCCGCCCTTTGAAGGCAACCTCACCACGGCCAGGCCCGGCTGGGTTGTCTCGCCGCGCTGGTCCTCGCACCAGAGGTCCAGCTCCACCAGGTGCTCGTCACCCTCCACGTATTTTCTCTTCACCCTGCCCTTGCACCACGTGGTGTCCCCTATGATGTTGAACCGGCGGCACTCTGACCTGTACCTCTTGATGAAGCCGTCGTCCCCCATCCAGTTGGTTACGACCTGGCAGAGCCAGGACGTCCTCTGAGGACCGTAGTCGTAGGCCGCGGGAACCCCCACACGCCTGGCGAACTCGCTGTCCCAGTGAACCCGCTCCGGAACATCGGGCACCCCATACTCATTGGGTATGCCCAGGCCCGGATGACGGCGCACATAATCCACGAATATCTTGTGGGCCAGAACAAAGGGATAAAACCCCCATCCTATCTTCCATGCGATGCAGTCTGTAACCCGAAGAGGGCCTTTTACCACAGGGGCAAGCTCCTCCCCCTCCTTCACGTCCTCCCAGTGGCGAGGGGTGGCACCTCGTATCTCCTCCCTGTCGTAGTCCGCCCATATTCGCTCCATGTCCTCCTGCGTGTAGTGGGCAGGGGTGAGATACTTATATTTCCCCCTTGCCCTGGCAGTGTCCCTCTCCGTCCTCATAGACCACTCCCTCACCTTGGCCACAAACTCGCCCCGCTGGTTCCGGCAGTTGTATGTCCATTCCTGCCTGACAGTCCTTCGAGCGAAGGCGCTCAGCTTCTCGTCCAGAGCGCTGAGATAGACAGAAGACGTGATTCTATCGCCGGCCGTTATAGGGAGGTACATCTCGAAATCTGCCCCCGACCACATGGCGTGGACGCCTGGGAGCCCCTGGACAGCACCTCGTCCAAAGGTCGTGAAGAGGAAGGTTGGAGGGGCCACCACAGCGCCCCACCTGGTCTTCTTCCCGTATTCCTCGTCGGTGAAGAGGGGATTTGTATCGCCGATGGACCAGGCGAAGTGCTTTATATTATCGGGGGTGGCGTAGCAGTTGAACTGCTCCCTCGTGGGGGCCTCCACGCCCATCTTCTTGCGCAGCTCCGCCAGCCCCTCCTCGGTTATCCTGGGAAACGTGGTCGTCATATCCGCTCCTTCCCCTGAATCCGTTGACGCCCAATTATAGCCTTTCGCTCTCCGAAGGGTCAAGGAGATACGTAGAGAGCACTTAATTGGCATATGAACCATCCCCCTTTGTCCCCCTTCCTGTCAGGAAGGGGGATGATGAAGTTGGGGGACACCCCCCAGACCCCCGACAAGGGGGCTTCGTCCCCTTGTAACCCCTGTTATATTACGCCCATCCACAATCTAAATTGACACACTTGTCCCAGGTGTTTATCATACCAGCAAGCCCCCTTGGGCCAGCCCCGGAAAAGCTGTGGGAGGATTCCCTAATGTCTGATAAGGCGCTTTCCGGCCTCAAGGTCATTGAATATGGACAGTTCTACTCGGCCGCCTACTGCGCCAAGCTCATGGGCGACCTGGGCGCCGAGGTCATAAAGGTGGAGCCTCCCGAAGGCGATGAGTCCCGACGGCACGGCCCTTTCCCGGACGACATACCTCACCCAGAGAAGAGCGGGCTTTTTTTATACCTCAACGCCAACAAGCTGGGGATAACGCTGAATGTAAGAAACGCCAAAGGCCGTCAGATGCTTCTGGACTTGCTCAAGAGGAGTGATGTATTCGTCGAGAACAACCCCCCGAAAGTCATGGCAGAGCTGGGGCTGGACTACCCCAGCCTCAGCAGGCTGAGCCCATCTCTTATAGTTACCTCCATAACGCCCTACGGCCAGACGGGGCCATACAGGGACTGGAAGGGGTACGACATCAACTCCTCTGGCCTGGGCGGGATAAGCTACGGCGTGGGAGATCCCCAGAGGGAGCCTCTGAATCTTCCTGTTTCCCAGAGCCACGTCCAGGGCGCCGTCCACGCCGCCTCCGCCACAATGGTTGCCCTGCTGGCCCGCCAGGCGACGGGGAAGGGGCAGCACGTGGATGTGGCCGAGGCCAATGTCTGGGCCGCCTTTCATGGAGGACAGGGAGTTTATTCCTACGTCTTCGAGGGGAGGGTCAGAAAGCGCTCAGGACACAGGACTCCCGGCTTCTACCCATACACCATCCTTCCCTGCAAAGACGGATACGTGAGCATGATTGCTGGCAGGGGGCACCAGTGGAAGCGCTTCCTGGAGCTTGTGGGCGGAGGCGAGGTTCCCGAATGGTATTCCCGCGACCCCAGGTTCAGGGACAGGCTGGAGATGAGCTGGAAATACGCCAACGAACTGGACTCGCTTCTTGCGCCCTGGCTCATGAAGCACACCAAAAAGGAGATTTTCAACCTGTGCCAGGAGAGACGCATCCCCTTCACGCCGGTGAACACCATCGAGGAGGTGGTGAACGAGCCTCACCTCAACGATCGAGGCTTCTTCGTGGAGATAAACCATCCCGGGGCCGGGCGATTCAAGTATCCAGGCCCTCCCTACAGGCTTTCCGAAACTCCTTGGAGAGTGGAGCGGCCCGCCCCCCTTCTGGGGGAGCACAACGAGGAAATTTACTGCAAGCGGCTGGGCTATTCCAGGGAGGAGCTAATACGCCTGCGAGGGGCAGGGATAATCTAGCAGGACCAAACCTCCGCCCTGAAAAACAAAAGATGAAGGAAGGCATATGAAGTGGCACTATCAAGGACGCGACCTTGCAATACGCAAGCTACCCTTGGGACCCCACCAGGCCAACTGTTATGTGGTGGTATCCCTGCCTTCAAGAGAAGCTCTCGTCATAGACGTTCCCAATGAGCCCGAGAAGATCATGGTGGCGTGCGAGGGGCTCCAGGTGCGCTACATTGTCATTACCCATGCTCATAGCGACCATCTGGGGGCCTTCCTGGAGGTGCGTCGAGGATTGAGGGCACCCGTGGCTATTCATCACGCTGAGGCTGACCGGCTCCTCGAGGCCCCGGACCTCTTTCTGCATCACAGGGATGTTCTTTCCGTAGGTGCGCTACCCTTCCGGGTCATACACACTCCGGGCCACTCCCCAGGAAGTATATGCCTGTTGGCCGGGCGTCATCTGTTCAGCGGAGACACCCTTTTCCCCCACGGCCCTGGTCACACGCGCTCTCCAGCCGACTTTCGACAGGAAGTGGAGAGCATTCGTCAACACCTCTTGCCCTTGCCAGATGACACCCTCGTCTATCCTGGACACGGTGAGGATACCGTCCTGGGCAGGGAGAAAGCCGAGATCGCCGTCTTCAGCCAGCGGCCGTGGGACTCCAACCTGTACGGGGATGTGCTCTGGCTGCGTTAGTATGTATCGCTCCTGCTGGACAGACGAGTCCAGCTAAGGTATTGCTTACAGGAGAAAGATGCAGTACCCGCTAAGAGACTACAGGGTCCTCGACTTTGGATGGGTCATCGCTGGGCCTCTCCTGGGCCAAGTTCTTGCGGATATGGGGGCCGAGGTGATAAAGGTTGAGACGAGAAAGCACCTCGACGAGATGAGGCAGAGCCCCCTGAACACCTCCAGAGACCCTGAGAAAGACCCAGTCTTCCACACCACAAATCGCAACAAGCTGGGCGTCACAGTGGACATGAGCCACCCCGAGGGCAGGCTTCTTCTAAAAGAGATGGTCAAGACCTGCGATGTCGTAGCCGAGAACTTCTCCCCCAGGGTCATGAAAGAGCACGGCCTGAACTACGAGTCTCTCAGGCGTATCAAGCCAGACCTCATTATGGTCTCCTTGCCCGCAGCAGGAAGCTACGGCCCACTGTCTCACATAGTAACCTACGGCCCAACGGTGAGCAGCCTGGCCGGGCTGGACAGCATGGTGGGCTACTACGGTGAGAGGGTACTGGGCTCTCAGGGCTTCTACGCCGATATGACCTCGGCCATCCACGCGGCCTTTGCCGTCCTGAGCGCTCTATACTACAGAAACAACACAGGCCTCGGGCAGCACATAGAGGTGCCCCAATGGGAGGCCGCCGCCTGCTGCATAGGGGAGGCCATCATGGAGTACACCATAAACGGTCGAATTATCGGCCCCCGTGGCAATCGCCATCCGACCATGGCTCCTCACGGGAACTACCCCTGCAAGGGGGAGGACAAATGGGTTTCCATAGCCGTCAAGACCGAGGAGGAGTGGAGCGCCTTCTGCAACGCCGTAGGGAACCCTCCCTGGACTAGTGAGGAGAGATTCGCAGACGCCGCCAGCAGGCTTTCCAATGTAGCAGAGCTGGACGAATACGTGGCCCAGTGGACAAGAAACCATACCCACTACGAGGCAGCGGAAATCCTCCAGCGGGCGGGCGTGGCGGCAGCTCCAGTCCTCGACGTTGGGGAAAGATACCTTGATCCTCATTTTCAGGAGCGCCAGATTTACGCGGACTTCGAGCACCCTGCCATAGGGAAGGACATCATCGCAGGCCTTAGCTGGAAGCTCAGCGCCACGCCGGGGGGCATACGAAGCCCTGCGCCCCTTCTGGGCCAGCACAACGACTACGTCTTCGGGGAGATTCTCGGCCTTCCCCAAAAAGAAATCCAGAGGCTGATGGAGGAAAAGGTTATTTATTAGACCCCTTCCAGGGTGTAAAATCTGTCCCAAAACCTCCACTTGAGAGTCCAGAGGGGATACCCCCTCTGGTGGGGGTCTGGGGGTTCCCCCAGCGTTCTTTTCCCCCTCTCCCTTGGCAAGGGAGAGGGGGATAGGGGGTGAGGGATTCCGGGAAACTGATAGGAGGACGCAGATGAGAGAAAGCATAGATGCCCTGGTGAACGAGATGAGAGCACGCTCGAAGACATTGGGGGCCGCCTTCTTCGGGACGGCCGACCTCAGACCGGCCAGGGACTTTATCACAGCGCAGGGCGGGCCTTTCCTGAAGAAGTTCCCCAGCGCCATATCCATAGGCATGCCCCTGGCCCACGGCATCGTGGACGAGCTGCACCAGCACAGCAATCCGAAGGTCATCGGGACATACCACTTCCACATCTACCATGTCGTGAACCACCATCTCGACCGCATCGCCCTGGAGATGAGCCGTATGCTTCAGGAGCGGGGACATCTCGCACTGCCCGTGTCCGCCTCGCAAACCCTGGACAGGAAGAGGCACGCAGCACTCTTCTCCCACAAGCTAGCCGCCCACCTGGCGGGGCACGGCTGGATAGGCAAGAACTGCCTCCTCATAACCCCCGAGATGGGGCCACGGGTCAGGTGGGCGACCGTCCTGACCGATGCGCCCCTTCCTCCGGGCCAGCTTATGGAGGACGAATGCGGAAAGTGCAAGGCCTGTGTAGTGGAGTGCCCGTCCAAAGCCTTCAGCGGCGTCCCCTTTGTGGCCTCGGAGCCGCGGGAGGTCCGCATGGATGCCGACAAGTGCTACGAGCACATGGACGAGCAGGAGAGGCGCCTGGGGGCCAGGGCCTGCGGGATGTGTGTTTACATCTGCCCCATTGGCATGCCCAAAAGGAGGAAGAAGGCCAGAGCCAGAAGTTAGGTGAACTGGAAGGCGAGGGACTCAAAAATGTTCTGGTCCTGCCCGGGGAGCACGGTGGCTATTTTCGAACCTGACAGATACAAAATGACCCGAACTATCAACGTAACAGAGTGCAAGCGACTATGAGCGCAGACTTAGCGAAAGTCCAAGAGTTCGTATCAAAAATCGAAGCGTTTATGGTCAATGACCTGCAAACTGTTATCAGTGGGAAAGCTAATTTTCTGTCAGCGCTGGGCCTGCTAGACTACACCGAAATTGTTGGCGGGCTAGTAACAGGAAAACTAATATCTGGACCGAAGACCTGTAATTTTAAAGCTTTTCTGAAATATTTAGGCAAGCCGTATTTAGATTTGGATGCAAATTTTGACATCTATGGCAGGGTTCGCTCTGGGTTAGTCCATCAATATCTGCTGAATCAGCAAGGGACAATAAGAATGGGAATAAGGCATGATGACATTTGCGGCATCATAATAAAAGATGACGGCTGGATTGAAATTGTCGTTGAAAAGTATTTCGATGATTTCAAGAAGGCAATTCAAAACTACAAGGATGATTTACTTGTCAAACAGTGTCCGGCGCTAATAGAAGCTATACAGAAAATTCCTATGGACAAAATTTAACAAGAACCACACATCGCAAAAAGTTCGGATTTTCCCCTGGCTCGGGGAGCAAGGTGGCTATTTCTGAACCTAATGGATTCAAAATGGCCCGAACTAACGCATGACTAGCTTCAGGATGAACAGACTGCTTTGACTGTTTTGGCTTGCCTGTGTTAATATGCGAATGAATGTCAAGATGGGCTTCTAAGATGATGTTGTCTCTTGCGCAGACTCAAGTTTTGAGTAAACTTGCTGAACATCTTTACCCTTTTCTACCGGGCAAGGCCCATCCGTTCGCAGACCAAAACATTTCTTTTGAGGGTGTTGCTAAGTTACTTGGTCTTAACCAATTCTGGCCCGGTGGCAGTAAACTTCCTGCTATCACTCAGTTGCTAACTGCTACGCTCCAATATCAGAGTAATAGCTTCTGCCCTCTTCTTGTTGAACTTATTCGAAAAGGTATAATGTATCGCCAAAACAAAGGCGATTCTATTACCTACGAGGAAATGAAGAAGCTGAATGAGCTTATTGCTCAAGTGGGCTTTAAGATTCCTGAACTTCACGACTTGAAGTTCCTTGGTAGTTTGCCTAGAAGTCCATCCGAATCGGATGGTATGTCTGATGCTGTGGCGTTGTCCCACAAAGTGCGCCTAGAATTGAGCACTAAACTTCTGAAGCTTAGCTCGCTCTCCCCACAGGAAAGAGGATTCGAGTTTGAGAAATTTCTCAATGACCTATTTCACGTGTTCAATTTGGCACCCCGGAGCTCATTCAGACTCGTTGGTGAGCAAATAGATGGTAGTTTGCAGTTTCAAGACGAAACCTACCTTGTTGAAGCAACGTGGCAAAATGAACTGGTTGGGCAGGAACGTCTTTTGGTTTTCTCAGGGAAAGTTGGTGGCAAAGCCAAATGGTCAAGGGGTTTGTTCATGAGCTACTCCGGATTCAGCTCGGAAGGGCTTGAGGCGTTTATCCGAGGCAAGCCAACAAATATAGTTTGCATGGACGGTCTCGACCTGAATGATCTATTGCAGTCGAAGCTTTCCCTTCGCACAGTTCTCGAACAAAAAGTTAGAAGGGCGGCAGAGACAAACGAAGCCTACGTTTCAGTTAGGCAATTGTTTTCCAATGTATCTTGATTCAGATTCCTAAACTTGCGCTAATACCGTTTACACAGCGAGGGCCATGAAAGTCATAGTTTATGATGGACTGTCTGTCTCGTGCTATACCTGCGATGAACCATATATCTAAGAGAGTTCGGATTTTCCCCC
Source organism: Chloroflexota bacterium (assembly GCA_016190815.1). Classification (GTDB taxonomy): domain Bacteria; phylum Chloroflexota; class Dehalococcoidia; order JACPPT01; family JACPPT01; genus JACPPT01. Next base: position 11,918 of record JACPPT010000041.1, on the reverse strand, counting down.
GACTAGTTTTCTGTTATAATTTGCATATGAGCGCAGTTTAACAGAATATGTACCGATAATGCAGGGATTCTTGAGTTTACGAAAGGCGAGGTATTAAGTGAAGAGTTTTCGCGTAATCCTTGAGCCTAATGAGTTGGGTGGATATACTGCTACAGTCCCTTTGTTGCCTGGGTGCATCAGCGAAGGCGACACCAGAGAGGAAGCTCTAGCTAATATTAAGGAAGCTATAGAGCTCTATATCGAGAGCCTTCAAGCAGATGGTGAGCCAATACCTTCCGAGGAATCTATTGAGGAGGCAGTTGTAGAGGTTGCAGTGTGAAGCTTCCACGGGTTAGTGGCAAGCAAACTGTAGAGGTACTCCTACGCGCAGGCTTTACAGTGCATCGTGTTCGAGGTAGTCACTATATTCTTAAGCATCTCGAAACAGGTCGGAGAGTAACAATTCCCTATCACCGGCATGAACTCGCCCCAAAGACGTTACGCTCCATATTGAGGCAGGCAGCAATAACGCCCGGGAGATTTTCTGGATTGTTGTAAGCCATCCTTATTCTTTGAGATCAGCCCAAGTTGCTTCCTAGAGCCTACACTTGGGGTTGAGGTGATAAACCAAATCCCCACAAAAGTTCGGGTTCCCCCCCACGCGGGTAGCTACTGCCGGGAGACTTCTAGTTCAGGACCTCTTTCTCTTGCAGTTCAGCGATTTCCCCCTCTGAAAAGCCCAGGAGCTCGGAGAAAACGTACTCGTTGTGCTGTCCCAGCATCGGCCCTCGCTTGATCTGGGGGGTTATGTTGGCAAACTTCCACGGAGCGCCGAATACCTTCCTCTTTCCCAGCTCCGGGTGCTCCAGCTCTATGATGAAGCCCCGCTCGTTAAGGTGCGGGTCTTTGAAAAGCTCCTCGCTGTTGAACGAGGGCACAGCGGCGACCCCTGCCTTCTGTAGGATGTGCATGACCTCGTAGTGGGTATAGCCTGAAGTCCAGCCGCCGATGATTTTGTCCAGATCCTCCTGATTCTGCCAGCGGCTAAAGGAGTCGGCGAAGCGAGGGTCTTTGGATAATTCGGGCATGCCCATGGCGTTGCAGAGAGCCTCCCATTCCTCGTCGGTCTTCACAGCAATGGAGACCCACTTGTCTTGCCCCTTGCACGGATAGCAGTTATGGGGGGCCATGAAATCGTCCAGGTTGCCCTTCCGGGACTGGCTCCTCTGGTTCATCGTGTAATCCATGATGACGTCGCCGATGAGGGAGGTTATGCCATCCCTGGCGGCGAGGTCTATATACTGTCCCTCCCCCGTCTTTCTACGATGAAGGATAGCAGCCAGAATGGCGAAAGCCACAAACTGGCCTGTCCTCAAGTCCAGGGGGCCTCTTTCCTCGGTGGGTGGGGCATCGGGATAGCCCGTGATGTGGGCCAGCCCTCCCATGGTGCCGAAAATGGCGGCGTAGGCAGAGTAATGGCGCTCCGGCCCTTCAGCGCCAAAGCCTGAAAGGGAGAGCATGACCAGGTCCGGGCGCACCGCCCTCAAGACATCGTATCCCAGGCCCAGGCGCTCCATAACGCCCGGCCGAAAGTTCTGAATCACCACATCGCTTATAGAGACCAGCTTCTTGACAATCTCCACGGCCCCCGGCTGCCTGATGTTCAGGGTTATGCTCATCTTGCTCAGGTTGATGTCGTGGAAACGAGTGGGGGAGGCTCGCTTGACTATATCTACCCTCGTCCTACTTTCAATCTTGATGACCTCAGCGCCCATAAAGGCCATCATGGTGGCGGCGTAAGGCCCGGCCAGGACCTGGCTGAAGTCCACGACCCTCATACCTTTTACTGGCAGATTATTCGTAAGGTTGCTCAAGCCTAAATCACACCTGTTTGTCTCAGCTTTACCATCTCTTCCTTGGAGTAGCCCATGCGTTTGCAATAGACCTCTTCGTTGTGCTGGCCCAACAGAGGAGCTGGGCGCTCGAGCCTCCAGGGGGTTTTGGAGAATTTATAAGGATACCCGGGGTACTTGAACCTCCCTGCCTCGGAGTGCTCCACCTCTGAGAAATACCCCCGAACGCGGAGCTGCTCGGAGCTAACCACCTCCTCGGCGGTGAAAACCGGCCCCATAGGGCAGCCCCTGTCCTGGGAGGCCTTGTGTATCTCTTCCTTGGTATGTTTTACGATCCAGCCCTCGATGAAGTCGTTCACATCCTGCCATGCCTGCATTCGGGCCTCCACATCGCCAAAAACCTGTGAAACGAAGTTGGACCACCTGTATTTTTCCTCTTTTGCCCATGAAGGGTTGCCCATAAGCTCCATGAGGGCCTCCCAGTGACGAGCCTCCAGAGGGATGATGTCCACAAAGCCGTCCTTGCACTGCATGAGGCCACCTACCGGCAGGGCTCGACTGGCCCGGCTCTCGATGTAGCCATCGTTGCAGGCGCCCAACTCGTGGCGCATACAACCTATGAGCACCTCCTGCTGGGAAACATCAATATACTCGCCCTGGCCTGTCTCCTCGCGAGCAAGGAGGGCAAATAGAATAGCGTTGGCAGCAGCCAGCCCGCTGTCGTACTCTCCCAGAAAGCCCCCACCTTTTACAGGGGGACGGTCAGGAAAGAGGAGCCAGGCGGGCGGGCCTGGAAGGCAGTAGCCCTCACCCCCTGCGTGAAAGGTATTCAAGTAGTAGGACTTGTAGTCCTTATATGGCCCGCTCTGTCCAAAGGGCGTGATTGAGGCCATGATAAGCTTTGGGTTGAGCTTTTTCAGAGCGCCGAAGTCAAGGCGCAGCTTCTTCATGTAGCCCAGAGGATAGTTCTCAACCAGCACATCAGCCCACCTGACCAGGTCACGGAATATCCTCTTCCCCCTAGACGTGGTAGGGTCAAGGGTTATACCCATTTTATCGGTGTTCAGATAAAGAAAAAGGCCGCTGTGCTCTGGATGAGGGAGGTCACCCAGGAAAGGGCCGCGTGTTCTCGCCTCGTCCCCGGACGCCGGGGCTTCTATTTTAATAACCTCGGCACCCATGTCAGCTAAGAGCTTGGTGCAATATGGCCCCGATACGAACTGGGCGTATTCCAGAACCTTTATGTCGGTAAGAGCCTTAGAGGAATTGTTCACGCCTGTATGTTCCAATGCTCAAAAATCCTGACCTGAAGGTTAATATAGCATGGGTGTCAAGAGATTTGGGCAACCGGTTCTCTTGCATAGAGGTGTAGCTAAGTTTTATCCTGTAGTCAAAGACAACAAGAGGCTACAGGATAATGGCAGAGGAATGGATAAGAGACAGGAAATTTGAAAAGGTGCTTCAGAAGTTCTTGGAGAAAGAGATGGAAGGCGAAGTAAACAAACCACAAAACCTAATACTACGGAAAGGACGACCCGAGCTTACCCTGAAGCTTCCCAGTTCTGGAGTGATGCACTTAGCGAAGCAGCATTTTACTAAGCCAGAGCCGATAATCTGTAAATACTGTGGTTCAGATGACGTAATGAAATATGGGATACGGAATGGAGTCCAAAATTACATATGTCGGAAGTGTATGCGGAAGTTCACGCCCAAAGATACCCCGCTGAGGATGCGCTATACGACAGAGCAAATAGGCTCTGCTTTGACCATGTTCTATGACGGGCTTTCCCTTTCGGCGATAGTTCGGAATCTCAAACAAGCTCATGGCATAGATATAAATCCTTCGTCTGTCTATCGCTGGGTATTACGCTATACGGAGAAGGCACTAGATTATCTGGATTCTCTGCGGGCTAATGCCTCAGATACTTGGGTAGTGGATGAGACGGTCATAGGGTTAGGTGGGAAAAAGCCACGAAAGCTGTGGTTCTGGGACATCATTTGCCGAGATACAAAGTTCCTTCTGGCCTCCCATCTGTCCAGCAAGCGCACCATACACGATGTGCAGATTGTGATGACAAGGGCAGCCCAGAGAACCACCAGAATACCCAGATACATAATCTCAGATGGAATGAGAGCGTATCCCGATGGTATAGAGCGGGTGTTTGGAGCAGATACAGGACATATTCTCTCCCAAGGATTTACCGAGGAACTGAATACCAATCTTATAGAGAGATTCCACGGGACGATAAAAGCCAGAACGAAGGTAATGCGAGGCTTCAAGACGGAAGCTACGGCATATCTGATACTTCAGGGCTTCCTGATACACTACAACTTCTTCAGGCCACATATGACATTGGGGAGTAGGACTCCTGCTGAGGTAGCAGGAATAAGTAGTCCGTTCAGGAATTGGACGGAGGTAGTGAGAAGATAGAATGCCGATTCAAGTTTGTCTCCAAAACCTTCCCCGAAGACACTTCGCCAAGCCTTCTCTCTTTAGGGCTTGTAGGCATTCTCCTACAAAAGTAGCATCCTGCCAACCAAGTTCTTGGAATAACTCTTGTCTAGTTTTGCCCCTTCTCTTATCCCCTATGCGAGGCAAAAGCGAGAGAACCTTTAGCCTATACCCCACCATGCCAGCGTTCTTATATTCTCTAGAGATTCTATCCATCAGGAGGTATCCTTTATGAAGACCAAGAGACTAATTATTGAGTATGAAGGTGATGACCTTTTATTCCCACATGACCACTTGAAACTTAAAGTGCCATCAGAGTCCTTTAAGTATCTTAAAGACATATTGAAACTGGCTTATAGGGTAGCTCAAATTGAAGCCATAACTGAGGATGGCGCTCTTATTCCTATTACTTTCCCGAAACGCCAACAAACCTCAAAGGCACTATAACATAGTTACACCCAAATGCAAGAGAACCGGGCAACCCGAAACCAGCGATTCAGCTTTACCCGTATGGTGCTCGTTGGACCCCAGGCTCAGCGAGTTCCTACGATAAGCCACCTCGGGGTATAGTCTGATACCTCATCCCCCGTGGGAGAATGGGGTGAGATTAAGTCTGGGGGATACCCCTTCGGCAGTCCCAGGGCCCTCCTGCGCCTCCTGGGAAGTGCAGAAGGGCGAAGCCCTTTTGCCAGGGGTTCCAGGGGGTGTCCCCCTGAACTTCTTTTCTTCTCCCTCTTAAACCTAAAAGAGGGAGACAGAAGGGGTGTTCGTCAGCCTGTGTCATGGCTCTTTATGGGCCAATCGCTGATTTCGGGCTGAGTATGCACCTTGACAAAAGGTGTTTCAGGAACTATTATATTCGAATAAACCCCCACCCAGGGGGTATGGGTTTGGAGGAGAGCATATCAAACGTTCTTCGGACATCGGACTTACCTTGTCGCAGTGTATTATAATATCAGCGAGTAAGCGCCAACAATTGGGTGCCCTGGTCTATGCCTTGTGGTTTCCGCACATGATGAAAATGTGCCTCTCGGCTTATGGAAATGTGATGGGACTTGGGGTAAAATCTTCGGATTGGGCAAAGAAGTAGTTTGAGCACCAGGGGTGCTCTCTACTCGCCTTCTAGAAAGGGGCAAAAGGATGGGCGGGGCAATGAAAAAGGGGCGTGTCGCTCCCCGAGCAAAACGCAGAAAGAGCCAGGGCAGAGGTAAGTGGAACCTCTTTTTCGGCATAATTGCAGGACTGGTTGTTGTTGCAGTGGCGGTGGGAATAATAAACTTGCAGAGCCGAAAAGGTGAAAGCCAGAGCCCTGATGACGGCTCTAACCAAAGCGTTTCCCTCCCTTCATACGTCCTGTACTCACCTGCCCAGGTCCAGGAGGCATACAAATTCGCAGCAGAGCGCCCCGACGTTCTCCAATACATGCCGTGTTACTGCGGCTGTGGTCAGCACAGCGGACACATGAACAACTGGAACTGTTTCATCCAGTCCATGCCCGAAGGCAAGCCTATAGTATGGGACAACCACGCTTATACCTGAGACATGTGTGTCGAGATAGCGCGTGACGCTAAGAAATTGGTTCAGCAAGGCAAGTCACTGAGAACGGTCAGAGCATATATCGAGCAGAAATACAGCTCTCTGGGGCCAGGCACAAATACACCCTGGCCAGCAGAATAGCTATGATAATCAGGTGATATGAAAGGAAAAGATTACCTCCGCCTTCTGGGAGTCAAGGCCGACGCCTCCCCCGAGGAGATAGAGGCTCGTTACAACGAACTCGTTGCTTTTCTGCGCTCATCCCAAATTCCCGATAATCTTCGCGGCTGGGCCAGGCATCAAAGAGTGCTGGTCGAAGAAGCCTACAGCGCTTTAATCGAGGAAGAGGACGAAGACGAAGACGAGCAGGGCGTAACGTTACGGCAAGGATCAACACGAACCCCTTTCCTCAAACTGGGTAGACTGCCCCCATTTGCAATAGTATTCCTGGGTCTGGGCGTGGGTGCCATCATCGGCCTTTTAGCCCTGGTGGCGGCCCCTTGGGCCATCAAAACATGGCGTGGTACACCCCCTCCAGACATATCTGCCGGAGATACCGGCGGCGCTCAATATCTGTCCTCTATGAAGAAAACAATAGATGACCTCAAGGCTACAGTCGCTAAGGACCCCACCAACAAGCAGGCTCTGTTTGACCTGGGAGAGATTCATATAACAGGAGAAGACTGGGAATCCACGATTTACTGGTTCAACAGGTTGCTGGAGGTTGATCCCACCAATACCCATGCTCTCACCGACGTGGGAACAGCCAACTTCAACCTCGGCCGCTATGGCAATGCCCTGGTCTCTTGGCAAAAGGTGCTGGAACTCGCTCCCAACGATGCCCAGGCCCACTACAATCTGGGTTTCTTATACGCCTTCGGGTCGCCACCAGACCCAGGGCTTTCTCAAAAGCATTTCGAAGCGGTTATGCAACTGGCTCCGGACTCGAACATAGCCAAGGAGGCCAAAGCCCATCTGGAGGCCTTCAAGGAGGAGGGGGCTACCACAGGTGGCAAGCCATGAGCAACTAGAAGAGGGCTGCTTCCCCCTTGCTTGCAAACGTTCTAATGACCACCAACACCTTTCACGCTCAACATGCTCAAACACTTATCCTGACAGCGTTTATAATATAGGCAGGTAATTTATAGTATAGGCAGGCATTTATATGATTGGTGTGACCAAGCTCCTTTGCGGCACAGTAACACCCGGCGACCTCCTGCGCTACGGCAGGCAAACGCCCGGGATGCCACACCATCTTCTCCAGTTTTCCACCGACAAGCGACCCATCGTCGTCTGGAACTCCACCCGCCTCTGCAACCTTCACTGTATCCACTGCTATTACGAGGCCCGAAATAGACCCGACCCCGGCGAGCTAACCACAACAGAGGCCAAGGCCATGATAGATGACCTCGCCGCCTTCGGGGCCCCCGTGCTCCTCTTCTCCGGCGGCGAGCCCATTTTGCGGGATGACCTTTTTGAGCTTGCAGATTATGCATCAAAAAAGGGTATAAGGGCTGTCCTCTCCACCAACGGCACCCTTATCACCAGAGACGTTGCACGTCAGATAAAGAAAGCTGGTCTCGGGTACGTGGGTGTAAGCCTGGATGGAATAGGAGCCCACAACGACAAGTTCAGGGGGAAAAAAGGTGCGTTCGAGGATGCTCTGAAGGGCATACGAAACTGCATTGAAATCGGACAGAGGGTTGGCCTCCGCTTGACCATAACAAGACACAACGCGGGGGACATTCCATCCATCTTCGACCTTATTGAGGAGGAGAGAATAGACAGGGCCTGCTTTTATCACCTGGTTTACAGCGGACGTGGGAGCAAAATCATGGAGGCAGACCTGAGCCACGAGAATACAAGAAACACGGTAGACCTCATCTTCCAGCGAACACTGGATTTTCACCGCCGGAATATAGAAAAAGACATCCTAACGGTGGACAACCACGCTGACGGCGTCTATTTATACCTGAAGTTGCGTCAAGAGCAGCCCCAGCGCGCCCAAGAGGTACTGCAGCTTTTGAGATGGAACGGGGGCAACAGCTCAGGTGTGGGAATAGGTGAAATAGACCATACAGGCTACGTACACCCCGACCAGTTCTGGCGGCAGCACACCTTTGGCAACGTGAGAGAGCGCAGGTTCAGCGAAATCTGGATGGATACCTCTAACGAAGTCATGGCAGGCCTGAAGAACAGGAAGTCGCTTCTCAAAGGGCGCTGCGGCAGGTGTCTCTATGTGGACATCTGCAATGGCAATTTCCGGGCCAGGGCGGAGGCTGTTTATGGCGACGCCTGGGCGGAAGACCCCGCCTGCTATTTGACTGATGCGGAAATAGGAATAGAGGTGAACAGATGAACAAAACAGGCGCTCTTCTGGCCGCAATCTTCGCCCTGGCGCTTCTGGCAATCGCTTGCTCACCCTCACGCAAGGCAACGCCTACACCTACCCCAACACCCCTTAAACCCAACTCCGTTGTTCTTGCCACACCGTTGCCCCCGTTCAAGGGAGGCCCCAGGCTTGCGTCCCAGGAAGCCTCCCTGGACTTCGGGCAGGTGAACTACAATGTATGGGTGGAAGCAATACTTCACCTCCAGAACGTGGGCGATGCCCCTCTCGTCCTGCAAGAGCCTTTGGTTCGAGTAGAAGAGGGGTGCTGTCCACCCCTGAATCCGGAACTGGGGACAACCACTCTGGAACCAGGGGAATCCACCTTTGTAAGAACGTCTTTCACCATGGCAGAGGGGATGGGGGGGAAACACGTTTTCGGCGTTCTACTGAGGTCCAACGACCCAGTTGAGCCCGAAAAAAGGATCGAGATCAGGGCTGACTTTGTTCCATAGCGGGAGGCACGGGTGTCTTTGACCAAAGAGCTGGGCAGCGAGAAAACGTTCGACCTTCTTCAGGTTCCCTGGATAGCAAGCTTCCTTAGAAGCCGCTGGTATCCCCTGGCCTTCGAGATACCTCTTCTTGTGATTTTCAGCCTCATTCTCGGCTTCTCCGTGCTGGGCACCACCAGAGGAGGAAGGAACTTCGCCACAGTGATGACCTGGACAATCTGGTGGCCCCTCTTGCCCATCCTCCTCATACTATTCGGGCGTGCCTGGTGTGCCATTTGCCCTATTGCCTCCACAGCCTCACACATACAGAGAGCTGTGGGAGAGCCTGAAAGGATGCCCGGACATCTTTTGAGAAACTACGGCGTGTGGTTCATGAGCCTGAGCCTTCTTTTCTTGACCTGGGTCGAGCGAATGTGGGGCATCACAACCTCCCCACGTTTCACAGGCGCATTCCTGCTACTCTTACTCTTTGGAGCTATCACAGCAAGCCTCATATATCGGCGACGGGCATTCTGCCGATACCTCTGCCCTATAGGTGCCCTGACAGGCCTTTACTCCATGACAGCTATAGTCGAGCTTCGTTCCAAATCCAAAGGGACGCTCTGCAAAGGCTGCCAGAAGGAGTGCTATCGGGGCGACCAAAGGGGCGAGGGATGCCCAATGTATGAGTTCCCAAGAACGATGGACAGCAACCGGAACTGCAACCTGTGCGCCCAGTGCATTAAGGTCTGCCCCAAAAACACCCTCGAGCTGCGCCTGAGACCCCCAGGAGGAGAGCTCTGGAGCTTGCGCACACCCTACATGGGCGAAGCCTTTCTGGCCCTTCTGATGGTAGCGCTTGTATACCTTCAAAGCATTGATATGACCTTCGCGTGGAGCGACTTTATGAAATGGATACTAGAGCGCACACCCATTACAGGCTATAACCTCACGTTGACCCTGATTTTTGCGGTGGCTCTAGTGCTTATGTTTGGGCTGTACAGACTCGTAGTCCAAGCATCCAGCGCTGCTTCTATGGGAGAGAGCTGGCAGAGAAATTTCGCTTCCTTTGGATACGCTTATCTACCCCTGGCCCTGGCTGGGCATCTGGGACACAACCTATCTCATCTCAAAAGTGAAGGAATGCGAGCCTTGAGGGTTGCAGCGGAGCAGCTTTCCGGTGGGTTAATTCCTTATCCCGCCATCAACGAGCCGGTGTCACCCTCCACGTCAGCCGATCCCCTTGCGCTGGCCATCGTTCTGGTAGGCGTGGCTGGCTCGTTCTATGTCGCATGGCGAATAGGCAAGAAAAGAGGAAATGATAATGGCATGGCCTCTATAATCCCTCATTGGATTTTCTTGCTTTTGCTGTCTGTCCTCTTTATCCAGATGTTCACATTGCCCATGAACCCAAGACACGCCCATTAATGGTATAATTATACGGTTTATGAAGAAAAGTAGATTTATCAACAAGAAGCTACCTCTTGGAGCCGTAGTGTCCCTCCTTTTGGCACTGGCCCTCGCGCCTGCGGCTCTCGGATGTGCCCGCTCATCTTCAGCAGAGTTTCCGAGCTTCGTATACACCTCCTCCACAAGCCTGAGCGCCTATAAAGTTGCGGTGGCAAACCAGGATGTTCTTTCATCTTTGCCTTGCTACTGCGGCTGCGGCCCATCTCTTGAGCACAAAAACTTAAAGGAGTGCTTCATAAAGGCCGATGGCTCCTTTGACGACCATGCCGCAACCTGCGACCTCTGCGGCAAGGAGGCCGTGGATGCGGCCCGATGGCTCAAGGAGGGCAAAAGCGTGAAGCAGATTAGAGAGTTGATTGATGCCAAATACAGCGTATTCGGAAATCCAACGGATACGCCGCCGGTATCCCACAACATCGGTGAAGCGAACGCTCTGGCGTTCCTGCTAGAAATGTCAGCCGAACAATGATAAAGCTACTGGAAAAGGTGCCATAGAATGGAACACACGAGAGAGCCGCGCCAGCCTTCCCAGGAAGTCAACTTTCATAAGGCCCCCTTCATTATCTTTTGGGAGATCACCCGAGCATGTGCTCTGGTCTGCCGCCATTGCAGAGCCGCAGCCCAGCCCAAGCGTAACTCAAATGAACTCTCCACCCAGGAGGGGTTCCGCCTCCTCGATCAGATGGCAGAGTTCGGCAGCCCTATTCTGGTGATTACGGGCGGCGACCCAATGATGCGACGAGACTTGCTGGACTTCATACGCTACGGCATACGCAAAGGGCTGAGGGTCTCCCTGGCCCCCAGCGCCACCAAGCTAGTTACGAAGAAATCTCTCAAAGCGATAAAAGATGTTGGCATATCCCGAATATCCTTCAGCGTGGACGGTTCTACACCGGCCCTCCATGATGAATTTCGGCAGGTCCAGGGATCTTTCCAGAGAGCCATGGAGTGCATCCGGGACGCTCGCGAGATTGGACTTTCCCTCCAGATCAACACGACGGTAACCAGGCACAACGTGCAAGACCTGGAGAACATGGCAGAGATGGTGCAAGGCCTGGGGGCTGCGTTGTGGGATGTCTTCTTCCTTGTTCCCACAGGGCGGGGCCAGATAGCCGATGTCCTCTCCCCGGAAGAACATGAAAGGATATTCCACTGGCTCTACCACATCTCCAAGACTGTCCCCTACAACGTGAAAACCACCCTGGGACAGCCATACCGAAGAGTAGTGATGCAGGAGAGGAAAGCAGAGCTTGCTGCAACGGCAGAATCGACTCAATGGAAAGGGCCACACTTAGCCCTTACCGATGGAATAGGCAGTAGCCCCAAAGGTACCAATGAAGGAAACGGGGCATGTTTTATCTCGCACGTAGGTGAGGTCTACCCCAGCGGCTTTCTTCCCCTTCCGGCGGGCAATGTCCGGGAGACGTCACTGGTGGAAATCTACCGCGACTCGCACATCTTCAGGGACTTGCGGGACCCCTCCAAACTGAAGGGCAAGTGCGGCCGCTGTGAGTTCAATACCATCTGTGGAGGATCAAGAGCCAGGGCCTACGCTATGACAGGCGACTATCTGGAGGCAGAGCCTTGTTGTGTATACCAGCCTCAGGGTCAGCTTGCAGGGGCAGGCAAAGATAGATAGTCAAAAGCCCTTTTTATGTCTACTCTTGAGTGTATTGTTGTCAAACATGGGTAACACTCTGGTAGAGAGGGAAGGACTGGAGTTTCTGGATGGGAGAGAGCCAGCCCAAGGCGGAGTGGGGCCTAGAGTGGTTGTAGAAGGTGAGCCAGCGGCGGATGGCATGGTCTCT
>JACPPT010000040.1 GCA_016190815.1 Chloroflexota bacterium | reverse complement strand
GTCTCCTATGCCATCGCCAGGGTGGAGTCAAGCCCATCCCTGCTGACCACTCAGGTCGCCCCAACGACTCATGCCTGGCATGTCATCCCGTCGCCCTCGCTCCGACACCCACCCCAAGCCCCACACCCACACCTTCGCCTGTTCCAGCAATCAACGGCCTCCCAGTACCGACGCCCCCTTTGCCAGGAATGACACCTTCGCCCATGCCCATGCCCATGCCCACGCCTACACCTACCCCAACGCCTTCACCTCCCGGGCCCACACTAACACCCCCGACTGGCAACGCAGCCTGCTTAATATGCCACCAGAATCCAACTCTATCCATAACCTTTGCTAGCGGCGAGAAGCTTCCCCTTTACATAGACCCGAAAGTTTTTAATAGCTCTGTTCACGGAGACAAGCTCCTCTGCACCGATTGCCACACACGTATAGGCTCCTATCCGCATCCCAAGATTCAAGCCAGCACATTCAGACAAATGGCCGTAGTAGAATATGAGGCCTGCAAGCGCTGTCACTTCATCAACTACACCAAGACGCTGGACAGCGTTCACTTCGAAGTGCTTGCAAAAGGCAACGTTAACGCCCCCGTGTGCACGGACTGCCATGGGGCCCACGATGTCACACCCATTGGGAAATCCGGGAGCAGGATAGCTCAGACATGCTCCAAGTGCCACCCGATAATATACACCAGCTACACCTACAGCGTTCATGGCAGAGCGCTTTTCGAGGAGAACAACACCGATGTGCCAGTCTGCACCACCTGCCACGGCGTTCATAACATCCACAGAGCCAGCATTGCGGAATTTCGAGTAGCCTCAGCAGACCTGTGTGGCAAGTGCCACGGAGATGCAAAGCTCATGCAGAAATACGGGATTTCGCCCAACGTGCTCAGCACATACCTGGACGATTTCCACGGCAAGACCGTTAGCTTCATAAGGTCGCAGAAAAGCGATGTCTGGCCAAAGCAGCCCCTCTGCACGGACTGCCATGGGGTGCACGATATAAAGAGAACAAAAGACCCCAATTCGCCTGTATTCAGAGAGAATCTCCTAGCCACATGCCAACAATGCCACGCAGGAGCGCCGCCAAACTTCCCCTCTGCCTGGCTCTCTCATTACGAGCCTAGCCCCCAAAAAGCCCCCCTGGTTTACTATGTAAAGCTCTATTACTGGATCCTGATACCCTTTATGCTGGTAGGGCTCACATTTCACATCCTTCTTGACCTGTGGAGACTGGCAAGAAACAGATAATGCCTCCGGGAGAAAAAGATGCAGAAGGAAATGGCAAGACGGGTAGAAGCGCAGGAGCTCGCAAGATTCAACGTTAGTCAGAGGTTAGAGCATCTCTTCCTCATGATCACTTTTACAGCTCTCGTTTTGACGGGACTTCCCCAGAAATTCCACACAGCTCCCTGGGCGCAGTGGCTTGTTTTCCATTTCGGTGGGATCGAGAACACGCGCTTTTTGCACCGCTTTTTCGCCATTGTATTTGCTATCGAGGCCGTTTATCACGTAGGCTATATCGTGCTAAGCGCAATCCGAAAGACACTAAAGCCCACCATGGTACCCACCCTTCAGGACTTCCGCGACTCCCTGGCAATGCTCAACTACTGCGTTGGCGCTCAGACAAAAGCCCCCAAGTTCGACCGCTACGACTACAGGCAAAAGTTCGAGTACTGGGGCATAGTTCTGGGTGCAGTTATCATGTTTCTAACGGGCATGATACTATGGTGGCCAACCTTCTTTGCTCGCTATCTCCCGGGAGAGCTAATACCCGCTTCAAAAGAGGCCCACGGCTGGGAAGCATTCCTAGCCTTTCTGGTCATTGTGGTATGGCACTTGTACAGCGTTCATCTAAGCCCAGTTCACTTCCCCATGGACAAGGTCATATTCACAGGCAAGTTATCCAAGGAAAAAATGCTGGAGGAGCATCCCCTGGAATATGAAAGGATCGCGGGCCCTGGCAATCCCGTGGAGGACCCGAAGCAACAGGCGAACACGCAGGTATAATGCTTTGGAGCAAAGATGAGCAGGTGGAAAGGGGGCTTGCCAGCCCGCTTTCTCTTTCAGAGCACGCTCACTTCAAATTCAGCTTCCCCAGAAACTCAAGAACAGCCCTGTTGAACTCCCCAGCGTTATCTACATTTACGGCGTGGCCAGCTTTTGGAATCACCACACGCTTTGCGCCGGGAATGGCTTTCTCCATGTACTCCGCTGACACATGAAACGGTGTATCGCCCTCGCCTGCGATGACGAGGGTCGGGACTCTGATGTTCTTGATGTTTTCAATGACCAGGGTATCATGCTGGGCCACGACCTTTCGACACATATGTGCCAGCCCCACCGGGTTCTGCTTTAGCATGACCTCCCTGGGTGTGTATCTGTTCATCTCAATAGCTTCTCGGGTATCTGCATAGGCTGCCATACCCTCGGTCTCGATAAGCTTAGCCCTATCCCCCCTGTTGCGGTTCCAGTTGGCCATTCGCTTCGGGTTTCTATACCCCGGCCCGGTACCCATGGTGATAAGAGCTGCCACCATCTCCGGGTGGCGAAGCCAGAAGCGCAGGGATATGTATCCCCCCATAGATAGCCCGCCCACAACTGCCTTTCTCACCCCCAAGAGGAGAAGAAGTTGATGAAGGTCCTCCACGGCGATGTCAGCAGAGTACTGGTCTGGGGACTTCGAGCTTTCAGACTGTCCATGACCGCGGGCGTCATAAACTATGAATCGATGGTTCTTGGATAAGACAGGCACCTGGGGCTTCCAGCTAACAGTTGTGCCCGCGAACCCGTGAGTGAACACCACTGGGAAACCTTCCCCATGAACCTCGTAGTAAAGCTCTATACCGTTGATCTTCGTTTTCGGCATATATCTCCATCCCTTCCTTGGCTGCGACTGGTTCTTCAGTCTGTATCTCCGGCCGTCACCGAGTATGCGAGGTCTATTGTATCAGCCCTTGCTCAATCTGCAATGTTTCTGGAGCGCCTTCATCAAACTGCATCAGGGCAACCTTCATTGTAGCGTTACCTTAAGCACCCTGTCATCGTCCTCAGCAGGGCTGCCGCGACCATCCCGATTGCTGGTCAGTATATAAATAGCGCCATCAGGACCTTGCGCTACGTCGCGCAATCGTCCAAACTGCTTCTCAAAGAGGCGATCGAATACCAAGACCCTGCGCGGGTCGCTGGGGTCGAGGGTAAGGCGATACAGTGCCTGGCCGCGCAAGCCAGCAAAGAGCAAAGACCCGGCCCAATGCCCGCCCGTAACAAAGGTGGCACCAGAGGGTGCCCAGGTCTCGCTATTCCCGCTTTGAAGAACGGGCGAAACCATCCCCTCGCGCGTTTGGCTCCCCGAGATGACGGGCCAGCCGTAGTTCTTCCCCGCTTCGATCAGGTTCACTTCATCACGACAGCAATCCGGGAAGCCGCTGGGACCATGCTCTGTTTCGTAGAGCCGCCCTGTGCCGGGCTGCCATGCCAAACCCTGGGGATTGCGATGGCCGTAGGAATAAACGTATGAGTCAGGAAAGGGGTTATCAAAAGGAATTGTGCCGTCGGGGTTGAGTCTCAGGATTTTCCCATTAAGCGATGAAAGGTCCTGGGCAAACTGTGGGTTCTGCACCTCACCCATCGTCCAATATAGTTTGCCGTCTGGCCCGAATTTCACACGCCCGCCATCGTGGTTGTTAGCGCCTGGGATGACGTCCAGCAAGACTTTGTCCAGGATACCTCTTCCAGTTGCTGGGTCATCCCTGAGTCTGACCAGGCGGTTCTGCAAGCGACCGTCGCCTGCGCGATAAGTATAAGCCACATAGGCAAAACCATTGAGGGAAAACTGGGGGTCAAGAGCCAGACCCAACAACCCCGCCTCGCTAACCTCTGCCACGTTGATGGTAATCCAAGGCTCGGCTTCCAGCTTGCCTTCCCTCACAATGCGAATGCGGCCCGGCCGCTCAGCGATGAAGATGCGCCCATCTGGGGCGAAGTCGATAGCCCAAGGGGTATCCAGGCCTTTTACCAGCACCTCAACTTTAACTGTTGGCGTCGACTTGGGAGCAGCCTCTGGAGTAGATGTAAGTGTTAGAGCGAGAGGGGGAGTCCTGGCAGGCTGAGTGCAAGCTGCCAGTAGAGCGCCCAGGGCAAAGAGAAAAGGCAGACACAAGGCATGTTTCATATTACCAATTATAGTGTTTTTTGCGTTCAGCGGAAGACAGTTAGAATCCTGAACTCTATAACCGCCCTCCAGCGGACGCGAAAAGATTAATCCAAAAGAACTGCTGCTCTCTACCCCAGACAGGACGTAATGGATTATAAT
>JACPPT010000047.1 GCA_016190815.1 Chloroflexota bacterium | reverse complement strand
TGCACGCCTTTAACTGGGACGCCAGGGACCCGACCAATCTCTCCCTTAATGACGGGCAAAGGCTCACAGGCAAGGCGGTGGTGGGTGGAATTGCTCACAAGACCACCCTGCTACGGGGCTTACCAAAGGATGCGACGGTGGAGCTAGAAAGCGCCAGAGAGGAAACCCGCGGGAGGGGCTGGATAGCCGGGCCTGGGTGCACTGTGCCTCCAGATGCTCCGGTGGAGAATCTCAGGGCATTGGGGCGCACCACGAGAAACTAGCTGGCACCACGTATACATGCATGTGAAAGGAGAATGATGCATTGGATACTTGTCCTTATAGCCATCATCGTAACTGTCATAGGTGCGGCGAGCCTGAATCAAGCAACCTTAGGCGTCGGACTAATTGGGATTGCTTGCTTGATCGGCATACTGGCCAGAATAGTGCAGGCCAGTAAGGAGTGGTAATGATTGCAGGAGAAAACGAGCCCTCATATAGTTGCCGATATTAAAGACCCTGTGGAGAAACAGGTGGCGCTGAGGGAAGTCGTATGAATGCAAGGTTTGAATCTACCGGAAGCCTCTATCGTAGAGAAGCCTGTTGATGAGAATGCTCTTCTTATCTGAGGATACTTTAAAGTCATCTCCAAGGCGAGCGGTGAGCCTTCTCACTACTATGAGTAAGAAAAGTACAAAATAGGCAAGTATTACTGCCGGGGGTTCGCGGAAAAGCCATGCGGAAAAAGGCATCAGGCCAAAGCCCATCAGCATCCCCAGGGGGAGGCTCAGGCTGGGTGCTCCTCGGAACCTCAGCCTTTCGGAAAGTTGTGTCCTGGAGTCAAGCAAGTGGCGCACAGTTCGAGATAAGGCTCCCAGGAGAATGGGCACCCCTGCCAAAATAAGCGCCTTGGGTGCCAGAGTTGCCACCATGGCCAGGCCGATGGAGTTCCCCTTTTCGCCCTCAAAGCGAAGGAAAATCGGCCACATTTGACCCGCTACAGCCGCCACACCGGCTGTGGCAATGACCGAAAGCTCAAAGCCCAGGCCTCTTCCTACAACTATGGGGGTGACCCCTTTGGCAAAATCTCCCAAGATACCGATAATTCCTTCCGCTCGCCCCACCTTCTGCCAGAGCGCAATATGCATGTCTCGCTCCTGTCGCAGGTCAAAACCCCTTATTCTGCCAATGAAATAAAGTTGTGGCAGAGACCCCAAAAGATAGGAGCCTGCTATTAGAGCAACATCAGCCCACATAGAACCTCCAAGTTGTGGAAGATCATGGTCTGAATTTTCCTCCTGTCAATACCGTGGTCTGGAAGGTGCAGCGAGAACAGGCGGCTTTGTAAGATACATAATGGCAAATATGATGCCCAGAATTACGACGGCCATCAGGAAGGCCCAGCTATACGTGCCAGAGATGTCGAAGATCATGGCAACCAGAAGAGGTCCCATGGAGTTGCCCACAGTCTGGAAAAGAAGGCTAAGCCCTCTTATAGCACCGAGATAGCGCCTGCCAAAATACTGAGCCCACATTACGTGTCCAGCAGAGTATATTCCTCCCTGGACGAAGCCGAGAAGCAGAGCTGAAGAATATAAGGCTACAGAGCTTCGAGAGTACCAAAGAGACACCACCGCCACTGCGGTCAGAGCGGTGGTACTGAGAACTATGCCCTTTGCGTCCAGTCTATCTAAGAGCAGGCCCCACACAAGGTAACCCCCCGACTGGGCTATGGCGTAAAGCCCCAGGGTGGCCACAGCCACTGTGGAGGAAACACCCCTGTCGGTAAGGTGAGCTACCAGGTTGAAAGTTATGCCCGAGGTGGATAGCAGGCTTAGGGAGAACACGCTGGTCAGAAGCCAGAAGGAAGAGGTGTGGACTGCGTCTCGGAATGTCCAGGACACCTCTGCCACAGGCCTTGCCACTTTCTCTTTGGCAGCCCCGTCTCCTAAAGCGGGTGTCTGGGTCCTGGGTCGAGGTGGCGTAAGCCCCACGTCCTCTGGGGTTCGGTATAATGTGAACCACGCAGGCACTACAAGCACTGCAAGGATAAGCAAGCCTAAGAAAGCCCAGGCCTCTCGCCAGCCGTAGCTATTGATTATGAATTGAGCCACAAAGGCAAGAATTGTGCCTCCGAGGGGACTGCCCATGGAAGCAATGGCTATTGCCGTGCCCCTTCTGGCTATAAACCACTTGGCTGCCACTGTGGCCGTTAGGGAATCGCTCATAGCGCCCATGGCGGCGATTCGGCCCAAAACGTAAATCAGATAATACTGCCACAATGAGTCGATTCGAGAAAGGCCCAGGGAAGCAATACCCATGACAACGGCGGCGATCCCGATGAGCCTTCGCGCTCCGTATCTATCTAGAATTTCCCCGAAGAGAATGGCCAGGGCGCCAGCCGCCAGGGTGCCTACAGTTACGGCACCTGCCACTGCGCTTCTTGCCCACCCGAAATCTTCAGACATTGGCTTGAGGAAGACGCTGAAAAGGTAGCCTGTGAAGCCGGCCTTCATAAAGCCAGCCAGGGATGCAACCAGGACAACGAGCCAGCCGTAGTAGATGCCCCGGCTGCTCAATATTCGAACGAGTTTAGGCATTGCCCTAATTTTAGCACAACTTATAACTGTGGCGCTGTGCTATAATGAACGCCATATTTGCTTCTCACAAGAATGTGGCTTTAAAGTTGAGGAGAGCGCTCCGCTAGGCAAAAGGAGGAAGGATGGAAGGTCAGTATTTTGAAGACCTTAAGGTGGGTGTCAAATTCTCTTCAGGGGGCAGGACTGTCACGGAGACCGATATTGTAAACTTCGTGGCGCTGTCTGGAATATATGAGCAGCTATTCATAAACAAGGAATACATGGAGAAAGAGACCATCTTCAAAAAGAGGATAGCACCTGGCCCACTCACCTTTTCTGTGGCTCAGGGGCTAGCGGTGCAGTTGGGCTGGCTGCATGGAACGGTTATGGCATTTTTAGGCATAGATGAGATGAGAATCCCCAAGCCGGTTTTCTGCAACGATACCATATATCTGGATATAGAAATTACAGAGAAGAAGGAAAGCCGGCAGCCAGATAGGGGTATTGTTACATCAAGGCAGGTGGTGAGGAATCAGCACGGTGAGACCGTAATGCACTACAATCATACTGTTATGCTCCGCAGAAGACAGCCGGGAAAAGAGACTTGAAGTAAAAAAGGAGCTTGACGTTGTGAGTCTACGTTGCTAGACTCAGGCCATAAATTCTCCCTTCGACACATAACTATTGGAGGCCTTGATGGAAAAAGAGGCAGACGTAGTCATCATCGGTGGCGGGATTTCCGGGTGTGCCACTGCCTACAACCTGGCCAAACGAGGGAAAAGGGTGGTGGTTGTGGAGAAGGAAAAGGATGTGGCTTTGGAGGCCTCCGGCAGAAACTCCGCATCGGTGGGACTTCTGGGAAAACACGGCCCTGAGCTTCCCCTGATGGCAGTCTGTATGAAGATGTGGGACGGCCTTGACCATGAGTTGGGGTGCGAAACTGACTTCGTAAAAAAAGGCAGGATGAATGTGGCCTTCACTGAGGAGGAACTGCACACTCTTGAAAATGGGGTGCATGAGGCGAAAGAATATGGGGTAGAGGTCAAAATGCTAACCCCTAAGGAGGCCAGGAGCATTGTGCCGGCTATCGAGGGGCCTTTAATAGGGGCTGCTTTCTCTCTAGAAGATGGTCATGCTGATCCGGTAAAAGTTACAGTGGGCTTTGCCAATGCGGCTCGGGAGCATGGAGCGAAGCTCCACACTAGCTGCACCGCTATTGGGATAGAGACCAGCGGGGGCAGGGTGAGTTCAGTAGTAACGACTCTCGGTGAAATAAGAGCTCCCATTGTTGTAAACGCTGCGGGTGTGTGGACGCCACGCCTCTTGAAAACGTTGAGAATACATATGCCGGTTAAGATCTTGAGGTCCACCTCTGCCATGACTGACCCTGTGTCCCCATTGACCAGAGTGTATGTGAGAGGCTCGAACACTAGCTGTAAGCAGACGGCAGGCGGAAACCTTCGTGTAGCTGGAGGATACAGGACACTTTTTCAATACGATATGGCCCCAGATGCCCTGGAGGAGCTTGGAGTGTGGCTTCCTCGCTTCCTGAGGCTGAGAAAGAGCATCAGGCTCAACCTGGACTGGCCCCACTTGGTGAGAGAGATCAAAAGGACAAGGCCGTTCAGGAGTGGCATTACCCCTTCTCTGGATTTTCCCACCGGGCTTGAGCCACCAGCCAACCAGAACTTCGTGAGGGCGAGGTTGCAAGCCCTCTACAGGCTGATGCCGTCTTTGAGAGAGAAAAACCTCAAGATCACAAAGGCATGGGGAGGCCTTCTGGATATGACGCCGGATCTTCTCTCTGTTATGGGCGAGGTTGAACGTCCACGAGGGCTTATCGTCGCCGCTGGTTTCAGTGGACACGGCTTCGGCCTGGGTCCACTGACGGGGAAACTCCTGTCGGAGTTGATCTTGGATGGCAAACCTTCTCTGCCGATAAAGGCGTTCAGGCTCGCCCGCTTTGTGGAGGAAAAGATTCCTATCCCAACAAGGGCCATTTAGTTTTCCAGGAGATAGTAACCATATTCTATAACCGTATTTTCTTTCGTGATAGGAGGTAGCCTGTGACTCAAGAAAAAGGCAGCTCTCAGTTCAAGTATCTCTTTACACCCCTGAAGGTAGGCCCCATAACGGTGCGCAACAGAGTCGTTAACCCTGGGCACACTCTCCGCTACGGAGAGAACGGCCTCCCCAGCGAGAAACACTTGTACTATTACATAGAGCGAGCAAAGGGGGGTGCTGGCCTTCAGATCATGGAGTCCACCAGCGTTCACCCCTCTTCCATAGGCTCCAGGGGTGGAGCCATCGTCAACGTGGACGACCGCATCGTACCGGTGTACAAACGCATTTCCGAGTCGGTCCATCAGTACGGGGGCCGCATTCTGGCAGAGCTTACCCACGCGGGACGGCAGACAGGCCCTATGGCGGACCCGCAGGCCATTTGGGCCCCCTCACCTGTCCCTATAGAAATACGTCACGGTTCTATACCGCATGAAATCGAGCCGGAGCAGATCGCAGAAGTTGTTGAGTGTTTCAGCAAGGCTTCTCTGCGTTGCATAAAAGGGGGATTGGACGGAGTGGAGATTCAGGCGGCTCACGGCTCCTTGATTCACCAGTTTTTGTCGCCTCTGACAAACCGCCGCTCCGATGAATACGGGGGCAGTTTAGAGAACAGGATGCGATTTGCCCTGGAGGTTTTGAGAAGTGCCCGTGAGGCAGTAGGCAGGGAGCATGTGGTGGGCATGCGCATAAACGGAAGCGACCTTACCGAGGGTGGCCTTACTATAACAGATATGCAGGAAGTAGCTTGGAAGTTAGAGCAGACAGGGTTGGTCGACTACTTCAGCGTCAGCGTTGCCCATTACTCTGATTGGCTGGGCTATGCCCGCAATATACCCGATATGTCCTTCCGCCCTGGGGTCTGGGCCCATCTGGCAGGCAACATCAAGAAGGTGGTGAAGATACCCGTCTTTTGTATAGGTCGGGTCAACCATCCCGTGGTGGCCGAGGAGATACTGGCTTCAGGCCAGGCTGATATGGTGGGCATGGTCAGGGCGCTGATAGCAGACCCCCATCTCCCCAACAAGGCCAGGGAGGGGCGGATTGAGGACATTCGTCTCTGTGTAGGGGCTATGGAGGCATGCGTTTCTGATCCCCGAGGGTACAGCCCGCCTGTGTCCTGCGTCTATAATCCCGTTACAAGCAGGGAAAAGGAGTGGGCAACCATTGCCCCGGCGACCACGAAGAAAAAGGTGGTTGTTGTGGGGGGTGGACCCGGGGGAATGGAGTGCGCCCGGGTGGCGGCCCTCTGTGGACACAGGGTTACTCTTCTTGAGAAGGGCACAAAGCTGGGCGGCCAGGTCCTCACGGCGGCCAAGGCACCCCTCAGGGAGGAGTTCGGCATTATTGCAGATTATCTGAGCCTTCAGGTGAACAAGGCAGGCGTGGATGTTCGACTGGGAGTCGAGGCCACCCCCGAAAACATCGTGGCTCTCCATCCTGATGCCGTTGTGGTGGCAACAGGCTCGGTGCCCGTAATGCCGGATATACCTCAGACTGGAGACATGAGCAAGATAACTGTGGATTACCTGTTGGAGGGCCGTGCTGAGGCGGGACAGAGGGTCTTGATTGCTGACGAAGCAGGAGACCAGCTATCCTTCAGCGCTGCGGAGTATCTAGCTACAAAGGGAAGAAGGGTAACCTTGATAACCAGACTCGTCTACCCTGGCATTCGAATGCAGCCAACGACCTGGCGTGTCCAGTATCAGCGCCTTCTGGAGCTGGGCGTGGAGCTTGTTCCCCTTACCTCCCTCAAGAGCCTGGAGGAGAGAAAAGCAGTTACCTACAACGTCTTCACCAATGCTGTAGGGGCTATAGAAGGTGTGGACACGGTGGTGTTCTCGGTCCCAAGGCGAGCAAACGACGACCTCTATCGTTCCTTGAAGGGAAAAATCGGAAAGCTATGCCTCATTGGCGATGCCATGGCGCCCAGGGGGGTAAAGGATGCCACATACGAAGGGCATAAGGTGGCAAGGGAGATTTAGCATAAGGGGATAGGTCCTTCTCAAACCAAGGGGTTCTTGCTCATTCAGCAAGCAAAGTTATCGTTTCCATGTGATACTAATGATGTATTGACCTTCTAACCTCTGGAACCTACAGTGGTAGGGGCGATTTCTGGACGTTGCATTTACAATAGTGCAACGAGATAAAGCTCTTTGAAAAAGAAATAGTAAAAATGGGAGAGACACTTTAGGGGAACACAGCTTAGGGTGCGAGCTTATAAACTAAGGAGGGTCTAAATGCACCCTAGCAGAATCAAGGCATTATTGAAGTGGCTAGCCCTCGCTCTCTCGGTTGTCTCTTTATTGGCCAGTTGTGCTCCGTCTGCAACGCCTACCCCAACCCCCAGGCCCACGCCGACATTTGTTTCGATGCTTACTCCGACGCCCAGACCCACTCCCACCCCCATCAAGGGCGAGGGACAAGTCGTGGTTTTTGGTCAAGGGGCATGGGAGAAATGGTTGGGGGACCTGTTTATCGCCAAGTTCGAGAAGGAAAGTGGATGCAAAGTTACATACTTTGGGGGCCTAAGCAGTGCTATGTTAGCTAGAATAAAGGCAGAAGCAGGCAGACCAACGGTGGACATTGTGAATATGGATTTGGCTCCCCAAACCGATGCCAAAATGATGGGTCTTCTGGAGAAAAACAACCGGGATATCCTTTCTAACCTCGAGTTTGTTCATCCCAAGCTTCTGGACCCGGATGATATGGGTATTCCTTTCATTATGCTCGGCGGGCCTGTGATCGCAGTCCGCCATGACAAGCTAAAGGAAAGGAACCTGCCCATGCCAGAGTCGTGGCTGGACGTGGCAAACCCGGCCTATAAGGGTAGGGTGGGCATTACTGTCATTACCGCGACCGCTACACAAAATTTCGTTGCTCTTATTGCTAGAGCGCTGGGGGGCAACGAGGTGAACGACTATGTGCGGGCCTTCGACTGGGTAGAGTCGAAGCTAGCGCCTAATGTCATGGCTGTCGTAGCTGTGGCGGAGTGGCAGAAACTCCTTGAGGAAGGCTCCATCTGGGTAGGTGTAGGGACATGGGGTCGTGCGGCTGAGTCGGCTTACCGAGGCATCCCGGTAACCCTGGTCTGGGCAAAGGAGGGAAACAACATCGACTTGAATAACCTTGTGGTTGTCAAGGGTGCCTCCAATCCTGTATGCGCCCAGCTCTGGATGAACTACGCTTTATCCAAAGAGGTTCAAGATGCTATACCAGAGGGCCTACTTCGTGGGCCGGTTAGAAGTGATGTAGCCATAAGCGAAAAGGTAAAAGACCTGGTTATAAAGCCTGCAGACATAGATAGGGCTGTGGAGTTGAATCGGGATGCTCTTGCCAAGAACCTGCCAGATTGGGTTGACAGATGGACCAGAATATTCGGCAAATAACGGGTCTTTTGGGAGTAGAACAAGAGCTTTGCATCCGAAATCTCGAATCCCATTCTTATTCGTGGTAGAAACCTGGTGTTTTCCACTCCACGATGGCAAGCAATGTCCTAGAATCTCTCCTGAAGTGCAAAACAGCCTGCCTCTTTCTCGTCGGATGCTATAACTTTCAGAGACGTCAGGTATGCCTAACATGGGCTAGCTGATTAACAGAGAAGTCTAAAGAGGCTAATGGTTTTTCCATGAAATATAGGCTAGAATAGAACCAATTTATCGGCGAGGGGGTTGGAATGGCAACGACTACTCGAATAACCATGCCAGATATAGAAGAAGTCAACAAGGTAGTCGCCTTCACCGAAAGGGTGAAGAAGCGGAAACAGGAGTACCTGAAAGCCAAGCCTCATATCTGCCCGGGGAGGAGCAGGCTTGCCACCGAGTCCTGGAAAGAGACAGAGGGGCAGTCGATTGTGATAAGGAGGGCGAAGCTCTTCAAGAAGGCGATGGAGGGCATCCCCATTGTCATAAGGGAGGGTGAGCTTGTGGTGGGCTCCCAGACGAAATATGTAAGGGGGGCCTCTCCCTTTGTGGACTTCAACCCAGGCGCAATGCTTACGCAGGTAGAGTCAGCAAGCCCAACCATGACCAGCGAGTACGTTGGCGCCGAGATCTCCGAGGAAGAGAGAAAAAGCATACTGGAGGATATACAGTACTGGAAGGGCAAATCGGTGGCCGATAGGATCCGGGAGGCGCGAGAGCAGGTCTTCGGGACAATTATGGAGGACATCATCGAGGCGAAGCTACTCACAAGGCTGGAGGCATCGCCGCCCCAGGGACGGGATGCTAACTATGAAAAGGTGCTGAAAAAGGGGCTTAGGGGCATTATCGATGAGGCGAGGGATGAGCTAGGAAAGCTTTCGCACTGGGACAGGGAGGAGGTCCAAAAGCTTCACTTCTTGCAGGCGGTCATCATAGCTCTGGAGGGGCTCATTGCTTTCGCCAGGAGGCATTCTCAACTGGCTCGTGAAATGGCAGAGCGTGAAAAGGACGCAGTAAGAAAAAAGGAGCTGGAACGTATAGCAGAGGTATGCCAGTGGGTTCCCGAAAACCCCGCTCGCAACTTCCGTGAGGCGGTGCAGAGCTTCTGGTTCA
>JACPPT010000039.1 GCA_016190815.1 Chloroflexota bacterium | reverse complement strand
GTCAAAGTAACCGGCGGAGGTCAATACGCCAAGAAACACCGCGAAGCCCACCACGAAGGTCGCTGCCATGATCAGTGCGGAAACGCCGCCCATCTTCTGCAAATTATTCATCATTTGTTTCCTTCGAATTGATTCGGGATTTCCCGTTTCATCAAAGGCCTTGCTCTGTCCTGGCTATGATCTCGTCCTGAAGGTCCGGTGACAACTCCACGAAATAGGCGCTGTAGCCCGCCACCCGCACCAGAAGCTCCCTGTATTTCTCCGGGTGCTTTTTGGCATCAAGAAGGGTCTTCTTGTCCAGGATGTTGAACTGAATATGGTAGCCATACCTGTCAAAGAAGGTCTTTATCAAGGCCAGGAGTTTTTTCATCCCTTCTTTGGTCTGCAGTACAGCGGGCGGGAATTTCTGGTTCAGCACCGCAACCTCGCAGGCGTTGCCATCCAGCTTGGATATTGAGTTCAGGACCGCCGTAGGCCCCCTGGTATCCCTTCCCGCCATGGGCGATACCCCACCATCTGCCAGGGGTGTCCGTGCCTTCCTACCGTCAGGAAGTGCGCCCACTACCTTTCCAGCCCAGTAGTGGTATGCAGTCCCATGTCTTGCAACGGTGAGGCACTTTCCCCAGATGTTGCTATGCGTTTTAACTGTCTGTGCCGTCCAGAACCAGAGGTCACTCATCATTTTATCGGCTTCGTCATTGTCATTGCCAAACTTGGGAGCAGCTAGCAACATCTGCCGCAGATCCTCTTTCCCCTCGAAATTTGAAGCCAGTCCATCCAGTAGCCCCCCTATTGTTATCTTTTTCTCCTCAAAGACCAGCTTCTTTACTGCAACAAGGGAGTCAGCCATGTTCACGTGTCCCCGGTCGATAAAGCCACAGGTGAACGCTGGGTAACGGGTCCCACCCTCCAGCACGTCCAGTCCCTTCTTCATACAATCGTTCATGAGGGCCGAGTTGTACGGGAGGGCGGTCCTCGCCATGCGAACTGCTGCGTGCAGCCTCATAAGCCTGGCCGCCAGGTCCACTAAATAGCTGAACTGTTTTTTGAAAGCGTCGTATAGCTCCTCGAAGGAGGTGAAACTTCTGGGATCCCCCGTTCGGAGCCCCAACTGCTTCCCCGTTCTGGTGTCCACGCCGTTATAGAGGGTTAGCTCAAAAATCTTGGCCCCGTTGAGAGAGCTTTTCCCATAGGAGCCCGATGCATCGGGAATAAATGGGTGGGCACATCCCACCCCCGCCCAGTTTCGAGCATCCCACAGGGGTATACCCTCCTCCACCAGGTTGAGGATTGTCACTTTGTCGTTTATGAACTGGGGGATGCCAGCCCCTATGTCCCTGTTTGTCTCTATCGCCTTCAAAAGAAAGGCTTCGCTGAGACCGTCATGGTACCTGAGGGTTACATGTGGCGAGTTAACCTTTACCTGTCGTATCACATCCAGCAGCAAGTAGGACAGCTCGTTGGTGGCATCCTCTCCATTTTTGTTGATACCCCCGATAGTGAGGTTCATGAACTGGGAGCCCTGAGTCCTCTCTTTGAAGGTGTCCTCTTTCAGGCTGTCCATCTCCACAAACTTGACCCATAGACAGCCCAGAAGCTCGCCTGCCTCCTGGCGAGTCATTCTCCCCTCCTGGACGTCCTTCTCGTAGAAGGGGTACATATACTGGTCGAACCTCCCCGGGGTCTCCACGTCACCGCCTGTCTCCAGGTTAAGGGCCAGGAAGGCAAACCAGAAGCTCTGCACGGCCTCTCGAAAGCTACCGGCCGGGTTATCAGGGACTCGCTCACAGGTTTCAGCTATTTGCTCCAGTTCCTTCTTCCTAACGTTGTTGGTTTCCTTTGCAGCTAATTCCCTAGCCAACTGGGCGTGCCTTCTGGCAAAGGTTGTGACCGACTCCAGAGCAACAAGTCCTGCATCCAGAACCTGTAGCTTATGCGTTTCCTCCTTTGTCCAGGTTGTAGAAGGGCTTTGGACGAGCCTTTGTCTTTCCTCCCTTATCTCCTCCATGACGCCTCTGACACCTTTGTTGAGCAGCTTTTCGAAGTCCAGGCCGCGGGCTGTAAGGTTCAGGGATTCAAGGGTGCAGAGGATCCTGGCATCAATGAGGTCCTGGACTATGCTCCCAAAGACCTCATCTCGCGCCGCACGCATCCCGCAGACAGGGGACTTGCCCAGCCAGTATTGGGCATCAGAGAGGATGCTTTTTCGCTCTTCATCGCTTATCTCCGCATAGGTGTATTCGCCAGAGCTTGTGATCTTTTCTGCCGAAATCTCCTTTATTACAGAGCGTGGGTTCCAATCTACGGCAACGTTGGCTCCACGCACATATCTGGTCTGAGAGCCAACGACAAGCTCGCTCTCCCTGATTACAACAGGGATGCCTTCCATTATATTTTTGAAGAGTCTCGCCCTTCTTATGACAACGGGCTGGCCCTCGGTCTCCTTCCAGGACTGGGTCGCAAGCCTGCTTCTTTCGGCGCTAACGTGAGGCCTTGCGGCAAGATACTCCTGTTTGCGCTTCCTCACCCTTTCGGTGAAGACGAGCACTTTGTTTATTTCTTCTATGTCCGGCATGATTACTCGAGTTGAAACTACCATGGCGTGCCTCCCCTCGCTCTACTTGGCGAATATCCTGTTCCACCTGTCAATCCACACGGATCTGTCGATGACGCTAAAATCAACCTCACCGCCTTGTTCAGCAATAAACTTGGGGTCGGGTATTATGCCCTTGTATTTCTCTGGAATCGTAGCATCCGGTCGCACTGGGATGCTCAGAAAAAGCTCCGGGACAATCTCCTGCACGCGTTTATCCAGGATAAAGTTGAGGAAGAGGTTGGCACATACAGGGTTGGCAGCCCCTTTCACAATCTCCATGGACTGGATTATCATGGTAAACCCGTCCTTCGGGAAGATCATCTCCACGGGCAGGCCTTGCAATGCAGGACGCGCTGCGCGTATCAGGGCGCTGTAGGTAATCAAGATCGACCCCTCTCCCAGCATCTTCTCTATGTCTGCCAATGCGACAACACCCAGGATGTTGGGCTTCACCTTCTCCTCCAGGAACTTGAAGGCCACATCGGGGTTTTTCTCGCTCCCGCCCAGGGCCCGGGCCACCAGGGTTATCATGTCCCACGTCGTGGCCGTTTCTATTCCTGATATAGCCACCTTCCCTTTATATATGGGGTTGCCTATGTCCAGCCAGGAGGTGGGCTTGGGGAGCCCCTTCTTCTCCAGCTCCGCTTTGTTTATTATGAGCCCGTTGGCGGAAAGTCTCTGGGGCATCAATATGCCATCGGGGTCAACATATTTGGCAGGGATGGCCTTGAGGTTGGTGACGATGTCCTTGTTTACCTTATCCAGTAGCCCAAGGGTCTTGGCCTGGGTGGCAGGAGAATATTCCATGTTGTAAAAGTCAATGGTGGGGCTCGACTTTTCGGCCTGGACCCGCGCCAGCATGGCAGGGGTTATGCCGCCAAAAACAGTAGTTTTGCACCCCGTCTCCCGCTCGAACGTGGGCAAAAACCTGGGGTCATCGTATGACGCTAGGTAGGTCCCCACCATGAACGCCACGAGCTTGCCTTCGCCCTTGATGGGGGTTGGCGTTGGCTGAGGTGTGGGAGTAGGTGTGGCCAGGGGTCTGGGTGTGGCTGTTGGGGTGGGTTTGGGCGTTGGGGTAGGAGTGGGTTTCGGAGCACACGCTGTCAGAAGCAGGGCAAAGACTATTATCCCAAAACACACCCATAATAACTTTCCTCTTTGAAACATACGTTCCCCCTTTTTCTATTTTGCGAAAATCCTGTTCCACTTGTCGGTCCACGCAGCCCTGTCGATTTTGCTCCAGTCAATCTCCACCGCTTGGTCAAAAAGCTTGGGGTCAGGCCCCAAGCCCTTGTACTTCTCGGGCACCGTAACGTCAGTCCTGACAGGGAGTGCCATGTAAAACTCCGGCACCAACTCCTCCTGCACGCGTTTATCCAGCATGAAATTGAAGAAGAGGTTGGCGCACACGGGGTTGGCGGCACCCTTCACAATCTCAAGGGTGTGGGGTGTAACTGTAAATCCCTCCTTGGGGTAGACTATTTCCACCGGCATGCCCTGAACAGCCAAACGCATGGGCCGTAGCTGAGTGCCGAAGCCCAGCCAGGCCGAGCCTTCGCCCAAAAGCTTCTCGAAGTCTGCCAGGGTGACAACGGCCATAATATTGGGCTTTACCTGCTCCTCCAGCCACTTGAAGGCCGCATCAGGGTTGCTCTCGCTTCCACCCAGGCCTCTGGCGGCAAGGGCGATCATCTCTGGAGTCTGGCCCACCGTCATGTCTGTTAGAACCACTTTCCCTTTGTATGCCGGGTTGCCCAGATCAAGCCATGAGGTGGGCTTGGCTATCCCCCTCTTCTCCAATTCTCCACTATTTATAGCCAGGACGGTGACCAGGATTCTGTAGTAAACCGCCATGTCATCAGGCTCCTGGAGCTTTGCGGAAAGGTATTTCAGGTTGGGAATCAGATCCCTGTTTATCTTGTCCACAAGCCCCAGGTCCTTGGCCTGAGTGAAGGGGCCATAATCCATATTGACTATATCTACGCTGGGGTTCCCCTTTTCGGCCTGAACCCGGGATAGCATGGCAGAGCTTATGCCGCCGAAGATGGTGACCTTGCACCCCGTCTCCTGCTCGAACCTGGGCATCCACCTGGAGTCCTGGTAGCCCTTCTCGTATGCTCCCTGGAGGAAAGCTACCAGCTTGCCCTCACCTTTGATAGGAGTTGGCGTTGGCCTGGGGGTTGGAGTAGGAGTGGCTTTCGGAGCACAACCGATGAGAAGTATGGAAAGAACTACTACAATGCCTATAATGCCGAACCATTTTGCAGAGAACATGCCTCTAGAAAACATGATTCTTCCTCTCCTTCTAGTATTCGTCCCCCTTGACGTGTTTGATGCGTATATTGTAATATCCATAAAACTCTGTGTCAATCATTTGCGATAGAGACAATTGACTTTGTTCGCAGAAGATGATAGATTGCCCCTGTAGCAAAGAGGGGTCGGGAAACACAAGAGTAAGATAACGTTGGGATGGAGAACGTATGACTGAGGCTTTGACACGGCCCGGCGAAACGGCACTTCCCAAGAAAAAGGCAAAGACGAACTTCCTGCCTTATTTACTGATCTTGCCAGCCTTACTGCTTCTTCTGCTGTTCTTTGCGCCAGGGATTTTCTACAGCTTTATCCAGAGCTTCTGGAAGTTCAGCCCGGTTAAGGGTATAATCGCAGACTGGAACATAGGGAACTACACCAAGTTCTTGAGTGACAGCTTCTATCTCGGGATACTCTGGAGAACTCTCAGGCTCTCTTTCACAGTCATGGTTATTGACCTTATTCTGGCCTACCCCGTTGCATATTTTATCGTGTACAGGGGTGGCCGTTGGAGAGGGATCCTCATCCTTTTCGTCATATCACCCCTTCTGGTAACGCTGGTGATCCGTGCCATGGGCTTTCTTATGATTCTGGGGCCTGGCGGCGTGGTGAACGACTTCTTGCTGGCAGTCAAGCTGAGAGAGGAACCCGTAAAGATGCTTTTTAACGAAAGAGGCGTAATCATTGGCCTCGTTCAAACGGAAATCCCCTACATGATTATTTCCATGATCGCATCCCTTCAAAGGATTGATACATCCCTGCCTCTGGCAGCCCGGAACCTGGGCGCCTCATCCTTACAGGCCTTCCTCAGGGTTACGCTGCCCCTGAGCCTTCCCGGGGTGCTGGCAGGGAGCATACTGGTCTTTGTACTTTCCGCTGGCTCTTTTGCAACGCCAGCCATCCTGGGAGGAGGCAGGGTTCAGGTGATGGGAACTATGGTCTACCAGCAAGAGGTTATCCTTCTCAACTGGCCCTACGCCGATGCCATCGCTTTCATTCTCCTTATCGTAGTGGCTCTGGTCATTTCTGTGGGTAATCGACTGGTGGAGAGAGGCAGATATGCGGCGGTGTTCCAGTGAGACGTAGATTTGGAATCCCCTGGATGTTGATATTCAACATCGGGATGTACATATTTCTTATGTCCCCCATCATAGCGGTGCTGGGCGCATCCGTCTCGGGTTCCGTTGTGGCAGACTTCCCCCCCAAGGGATTATCCCTCAACTGGTATATGAAGGCCTTTGCCCACCGCCAGTTCATGGAGTCCTTCGTTACAAGTCTTATCCTAGCCACAATTACATCCGTTGGCGCAACTGCACTGGGGACATTAGGCGCCCTGGGTTTGGTGAGGTACAGGTTCCCCGGCAGAGATGCGGCTATGACTTTCCTGATGTCGCCTTTGATCTTGCCACAGGTATTGATTGGGGTAAGCCTTTTGCAGTTCTATTCCAAAATAGGCTGGCGTGCCAGTATTGTCACCCTGGTTATCGGGCACATCATCATAACCCTTCCTTATGTGGTCCGCCTTGTTTCAGCCGGCCTTGCTGGCTTTGATAGGAGCCTGGAGTTGGCGGCCCGAAACCTGGGTGCCGGCCCCTTGACGACCTTCCGCAGAATAACGCTGCCCCTTATTATGGCTGGCATTGTGGGTGGGGCCGCCTTCGCCTTTATAGTATCCTTCGACAATGTAACTATGACCATCTTCCTCACCAGCCCCAGGGTGCTTACCATCCCCGTTCGTATATTCGCCTATATGGAGACCAACCTGGATAGCCTTGTTATGGCTGTGGGATCCTTAATGGTGATCTTTGCCGCCGTGATGATGCTGATAATCGAGCGAGCTGTGGGCGTGGGCAAGGTATTCGGCCTTGGCCCAGGTACGAGGGAAGGCAGATAAGGAAGAGGAACGCCCTTTTATTTGAAGCGCCCCTAGCGAAAGCGGCTTATGGCCAAAAACAGGGCAAAAATGAAGGCAATTAGAGCATAAAAATCCGCACTGTAGAAGATGGCGCTGCTCAGGGCATAACTAAGAAATACACAGCCGCCCGCTATGAATTGCAACCCCCTCCCACGCTTTCGGTTCACTGAAAGGCTTGACATCTCTCCAATTAGATAGCCCGTCCCTATTATGAGAAGGGGATAAAAGAATGGGATGGGCAGCCATCGAAGGAAGAGCATGCCCAACGTAGGGATGGGTGACAGGGCAACACCTATCATCATCGCAATGAGATAGTGCTTTGCCGAGACCTGAAAGGTGGGGATGGGCTTGGGGTTAGCACACTCTCGACAGCGAGCGCCCACCGGTGTTTGAATGAGACACCTGGGGCATATTGGCTTGCCACATTTACCGCAGGTTAAAGCGGTCTCTACATCGGGATGGGTTGCACATCTCATCGGCTGCATGGGGCAAGGCCTACTCTAACCCGAAGGCCCAGGGCGCAGAGCAAAGGTTAGCTCGCCGTCAGCCACCGTTGTTCCGTTCACCTCTGCCTTAGCCGTACCCTTTCCTACGGGGCCCAGCATACGGGTGAGGTTCACCTCAAGGCGCAAGGTGTCGCCTGGCAAGACAGGCTTTCGGAAGCGGAAGGTGTCGATGCCTGCGAATAGTCCAAGTTTTCCCTTGTTCTCCGGCAGGCTGAGAAGGGCCACAGCTCCCACTTGGGCAAGGGCCTCCACGATGAGCACACCTGGCATGACGGGGAAATCGGGGAAGTGCCCCTGAAAGAAAGACTCATTAATGCTCACGTTTTTTATCCCCACCGCCCTTTTACCCGGCTCCAACTCCAGAACCCGATCCACCAGAAGAAAGGGCCAGCGGTGCGGAATTATTCCCTGAATCTCTTTCACCCCTAAGCTCAAAGTTGCACCTTCCTTTCCTTGCGGTCCCTGGCCATGGAAATGAGCTTCAATGCTGCCTCCAGGGGCACCTCTACGGCTCCCAACTCAGTCCCGGGACCTATGCCATCTCCATGGTAGTCGCTTCCTCCCAGAGGAAGCAGGTCGTGTTTTCGGGCGATTTTAGCAAGCCTGTTCACCACGTCCCTGTGATAGCTGTTGTAATAGACCTCCATCCCCACCAGACCGGCGGGCTTTAGCTGGGAGAGAAGGGGCTCTATGTCCCCAGCATCCCCCGGGTGAGCCAGTACCGCCAGGCCATGAACCCGCGTGATCAACTGCACCGCCTCCACGGCCGTTAACTTTTGTCTTTCTGCATAGGCTGGCCCTTCCCTTCCTATGTACTTAATAAAGGCCTCCTGTATAGAGGATATATAGCCCTTTTCCAAAAGCGCCTGAGCTATGTGAGGTCTGCCTACCGAACCCTCTCCTGCAAGTTGCACTACCCTTTCCCAACTTACGGGCATGCCCAACTGGGCTAGCTTCTCCACCATTTTTCTGGCTCTACCCCAGCGGGATTCTCTGAGACGAACTAAGGTGTTCTGGAAATCGGCATCCTTGTAATCTATAAAGTAGCCCAGAATATGAATCTCGCCGTGTGGGGCATCAATGCTCATTTCGATTCCCGGTATAAGGGTCATGGTTGGAAAAGCCTTGGCTGCCTCCAAGGCTTCCGGTATGGCATCGGTGGAATCGTGGTCCGTGATGGCCAAAATGCCAATGCCCCGCTTGTGGGCCAGAGCAACAAGCTCTCGTGGGCTTAGCTTGCCATCGGAGACAGTGGTATGAGTGTGCAGGTCTACCTTCATCTAGATGCCTTCCTTGTCGATCCGTGCGATTTTCTGAGCGTGGCCCCTTTCGTCCACCTCGATGAGGACGGAGTTGAAGCAGACCCGCCCCTTGCCCACAATGAGGCGGTTTGGCATATTTGTAAGGAATCTCTGAATGACAGTTTCAGGCTCGTCTCCAATAATGGAGTCCATGGGTCCCACCATGCCCGTATCTGTTACAAAAGCGGTCCCCCTGGGTAGTATATGAGCATCTATGGTTCCCACGTGGGTGTGGGTCCCCAGCACTGCGCTCACCTTTCCGTCCAGATACCAGCCCATGGCACCCTTCTCCGAGGTGGCCTCCGCATGAAAATCCACTATCGTCACAGCGGGCCTGTCCTTCAGCTCGTCCAGCAGTCGGTCCATGGTGCGAAAGGGGCAGTCCAGGTTGGACATGAAAACCCTACCCATAAGATTGACCACGAGGACATCCCTAATAGTCATATACCCCCTGCCAGGCACTGCTGGGGGGTAATTAAGAGGACGAAGGATGGGAAGCTCTCCATCAAGGTGAGGGATTATATCCTTCTGATCCCATATGTGATTACCTGTGGTTATAACATCCACACCTGACATAAGGAGCTCCTGGGCCGTTTCCAGGGTGAGTCCAAACCCCCCCGCAGCGTTCTCTCCGTTGGCCACAACCAGATGCACGTCGTACTGACGACGTAGGTCCTGCAAGACCCTCTCTACCTCTTTTCTGCCTGGCTTGCCGACCACATCTCCTACCATAAGTATTCTCAACGGTTTCATCCTCTAAGCTATTTAGCGAATTCTGTGGATCGGGTTTCCCTTATAACCGTAACCTTTATCTGGCCTGGATAAACTACGGTTTCCTCTATCTTTTTAACTATGTCCATAGCCAGCTTGGCCGCCCCTGCATCATCTATCTCCTCGGGCTTGACCATTATGCGGACCTCCCGCCCGGCCTGGATGGCAAAGGACTTCTCAACCCCTGGGAAGCTGCCGGCAACGTTCTCCAAGGCCTCCAGGCGCTTTATGTAATTCTCTACAGTGTCGCGCCTTGCACCAGGTCTGCCTCCACTTATGGCGTCAGCAGCGGAAACAAGGAAGGCCTCCATGTTGCCAGGTTCTTCTTTGTGGTGCTCCTCGATAGCCTTCACTACCTCCGGCTGCACATCATATTTACGGGCCATCTCTGCGCCTATCTCAGCATGAGGGCCTTCCACCTCGTGAGTAACGGCCTTGCCTATATCATGGAGGATCCCGGCCTTCTTGACGGTATCAATATTCGCCCCTATCTCCGATGCCATCATCCCAGCCAGATGGGCTACCTCTATGCTGTGCTTCAGGACATTCTGGCCATAGCTATAACGGTATTTGAGACGACCCAGAAGCTTTATTAGCTCTGGGTGAAGGCCTGCAATCCCCACCTCGTAAATAGCCTGTTCGCCCACTGTCTTTATGGTTTCTTCCACCTCTTTCTTTGCCTTCTCCACCACATCTTCGATGCGTGCTGGATGGATGCGGCCGTCCATTATGAGTTTGCTAATGGCTAGCCTTGCTACTTCCCGACGAATGGGGTCGAAGGTGGAAAGAGTAACCGCCTCCGGAGTATCATCAATGATCAGGTCTACTCCTGTAGCGTTCTCCAGGGCCCTTATGTTGCGACCTTCTCGACCTATCAGGCGTCCCTTCATGTCATCGCTCGGAATGGGGACTACGGTTACCGTGGTCTCGGATACCACGTCGCTGGCCAGGCGCTGAATGGAAACTGCTATGGATTTTCTGGCTTTTTCCTCGGCCTCTTCTTTTATCTTCTGCTCCATCTCCCAGATGCGACGAGCCCTCTCCTTCTCCACATCGGCCTCGACACTTTTGAGAAGGAGGTCTTTGGCTTCGGAGGTAGACATGCCGGAAATGAGCTCCAGTTTCTCAACCTGCTTTTTCCTTAGCTCCTCTGCCTGTAGCCTCAGGTTTTCCATCTCCCTCTCTCTAGAGGTGAAGGAGCGCTCCCTTCGTTCCAGGTTTTCCAGTTTACGGTCCAGGTTTTCCTCTTTCTGGAAGAGGCGTCTTTCCAACCGCCTCAGCTCGTTTCGACGCTCCTGGGCCTCCGCCTCAGCGGCCTCTCTAGTCTTGATGGCCTCCTCTTTCGCCTGAAGGAACGTATCCTTCTTTGTCTTCTCAGCTTCCTCTATGAGCCTTTCGGCTTCCGCTTTAATAGCTTTGATTTTCCTGCCAATTATGGTCTGGCGGGTTAGGAAGCCCACCGTCCCCCCTAAGGCGAAGGCGAGGAGGAGCCAAATCACAGTCCAAATCATTTTAACCTCGCTTTCCATCTATATTGTAATATTAATTACCTTCAAATAGGGATATCGACCCATCTTATCCCCGGGACTTCGCTATGTCAAGGTAAACTAGATTTGGGGCGTCCTTCTGGACACCCTTTAGACTTCTCCACTTCTTGCCAGAGCCTCTCAATGCCCTTGTTGACCACCGAGTAGGCAAATCCGCGCCTTGTAAGAAAGGCTCCCAGTTTATTGCGAAAGGATTTGTAATCAAGATGGCTTAGAGACTTCATCTTTTTCAGCCCAGCCCTGTAGGCGCCTTCCTCGTCATCCAGGCCCATCGTTGCTTCCTTAGCCGTCCCGGGGTCGATTCCTTTGAGTCGGAGCTCCTTCTCCAAAAGACGGCTGCCCCTGGGGTTAAAGCTCTCCCTGTTCTCCCTCCAGAATCTGGCGAAGGAAACGTCATCCAAAACCCCCTGTTCCTTGAGGATGAGAATGGCCTCTTCTACGACGGCCTCTTCGATTTTCCGACGATGCAACCTTCTTCTGACCTCTTCTTCGCTACGTGGCCTGAAGCTTATGTACTTTAAGGCCGCATCCAGGGCACTTTTGACGAGGTCCTTTCTTACAAGCTCCTGGGCCTGAGCCTCAGATAGCTCCTGGCCTACTCTCAGGTCAGCCTCTTCTACGGTTGGCAGGCCCACATTGAAGGCGAAGCTTCCATCTAGAAAGACCTTTGCCTTTCCTCTAATGCCCTTGCCCTCTTCTATGGCTGTTACTTTCCTCATTTCCCTTTTTCAAAGAAAAAAGGCTGTGAACTGCTCACAGCCTTATCACACAAAAATGCAGGTTAAGCGCTTTCGCTTTATCTTATTCTTGTTCCCCGAGGTCGGGAGAGGAAGCAACGACGGGCACCGTGGCGACGGCCTTTATTTTGCTCTCTATTTCTCGGGCCAGCTCCGGATGATCGCGGAGGTATTCCTTTGTGTTCTCCCGCCCCTGTCCCAGGCGGTTCTCCCCGAAGGAGAAGAAGGCACCGCTCTTCTTGATGGCCCCCAGGGAAACCCCCAGGTCCACCAGATCGCCCTCTCGGCTGATGCCCCGTGAGAACATGATGTCGAACTCGGCAATGCGAAACGGGGGGGCAACCTTGTTCTTTACCACCTTGGCCCTTATGCGATTTCCCACGATTTCGGAGCCTTGCTTTATTGGCTCAAGACGTCTGAGGTCGATGCGAACGGAGCTGTAGAACTTGAGGGCCCTGCCGCCTGGTGTCACCTCCGGGTTGCCGAAGACGATGCCCACCTTTTCCCGCAGTTGATTCACAAATATAACTGCGGTATGGGAGCGACCGATCACGGCGCAAAGCTTTCTCAGGGCCTGGGACATGAGGCGTGCCTGGAGCCCCACGTGGGCATCCCCCATGTCTCCTTCTATCTCCGCTCTTGGGGCCAGGGCTGCAACGCTGTCTATGACTATGATTTCCACAGCGCCGCTTCTGACCAGGGCTTCGGCGATCTCCAGTGCCTGCTCTGCGGTGTCTGGCTGGGATATGAGAAGCTGCTCCACATTGACGCCGCACCGGGCAGCATAGCTTGGGTCAAGGGCGTGCTCTGTATCAATATACGCTGCCGTCCCACCCAGCTTCTGGGCTTCCGCAATGATGTGCTGGGATAGGGTGGACTTGCCAGCGGCCTCAGACCCGAAGATCTCCGTTACCCTGCCCCTGGGCACTCCGCCCACTCCCAGGGCCAGGTCCAGGGAAAGGGACCCTGTGGGGATGACCTCCACAGCCAATCGCTTTGAGTCTTCCCCCAGCCTCATAATGGAGCCCTTGCCAAACTGCTTCTCAATCTGGCCTAT
The DNA here is from genome assembly GCA_016190815.1 of Chloroflexota bacterium. Lineage (GTDB taxonomy): Bacteria > Chloroflexota > Dehalococcoidia > JACPPT01 > JACPPT01 > JACPPT01. The sequence goes on along the minus strand of JACPPT010000039.1, from coordinate 18,880 downwards.
CGCCACCTCCAGGGCTTTCTCCCTCTCTGTAGTCATCCTTTGCCTTTTTTACTTGTGTGACAAGCTGTGATTACTAGAGGTCTAGCAAAACCTCATGTGAACATAATAGCACAGCGAGGGAAATAGAGCAACACGGAAGTGGCTAAAAGCCCCAGTAGCGGTTGACGATGGGGAGCCTTCTATCCCGCCCGAAGGCTCTCTGGGTTATCTTTATTCCGGGCGGAGACTGCCGCCTTTTGTACTCGTTCCTGTCCACCATCAGGATGACTCGCTTTACCGTCTCCTCGTCAAAGCCCATATCCACTATCTGCTCGAAGTTCCTGTCTTCCTCCACATAGGCCTTGAGGATGGGGTCGAGAACGGGGTAGGGGGGAAGGGTGTCCACGTCCCTCTGGTTGGGCTTGAGCTCGGCGGTAGGCTCCTTTTCTATGACGCTCCGGGGTATGACGTCTTTGGGCTTTAGGGTGTTTCTATACTGGGCGAGCTTGTAGACCAGGGTCTTGGGCACATCCTTGATGACGGCAAAACCCCCGGCCATATCTCCGAAAAGGGTGCAGTAGCCCGTGGCCATCTCGCTCTTGTTTCCCGTTGTCAGCACCAGCCAGCCGAACTTGTTGGAGAGGGACATGATGATGTTAGCCCTTATGCGGGCCTGGAGGTTCTCCTCGGCGACGTTCGGCTCGGCTCCCTTGAAAGCCTCGGAGAGCGTGTGCAGAGACGCCTTGAAAGCCTCCTCGATAGGTATGGTCAGGAGCCTTATGCCCAACCCCTTGGCCAGGATTTGGGCATCGGTAATGCTGCCCTCCGAGGAGTAGCGAGAGGGCATGGAAACGCCTACCACGTTTTCCGGCCCCAGGGCGTCTGCGGCGATGACGGCGACAATGGTAGAATCGATGCCTCCAGATAGCCCTATGAGGACTTTCTTAAACCCGTTTTTACTAACATAATCCCTTGTTCCCAGCACCAGTGCGGCGTAGACCTCTCCCGGGAAGCCATAAATTATGGGTCTTCTTTCGGGAAGGGGCGGCCTGGATGTTCGAGGGCCGCGCTCTGAAACCATTATTACTTTCGCTTCCATCTCCCCGAGTCGAACATGGCCCCTTTCTTTCCTGAGCCTGGGGTCGTGAAGACGGTAGCGAAACACATCCTCCGCATCCAGGTCGACTACTATGAGCTCCTCCTGGAACTGGCTCCCTTGAGTTATAAGCTCCCCCCTCTGGTTGAAGACCATGCTGTTGCCATCGAATACCAACTCGTCCTGTCCCCCGACCAGGTTGGTGTAGGAGATGATGAGGCCGTTATCCGAGGCTCTTGTGGCAATCATCTTCTCCCTGAAAGCTTTCTTGCCCTGATGATACGGCGATGAGTTTATATTGACTATGACCTCTGCGCCGGCGTCCCTCTGAGCAACCATAGGCCCGGCGGCATGCCAGATATCCTCGCAAATGTTCACCCCAATCTTAACGCCGTTAATGACAAAGACAGGGCCATCGCTGCCTGCCTGAAAATATCTATCCTCGTCGAAGACCCCGTAGTTAGGAAGGTAGCACTTGTGATAAATACCCACAAGCCTCCCATCGTGGATGACAGCCGCAGCGTTGTGAATGTCTCCCTGACGGTCCACGAAACCTACAACGGCGGATATGTCCTTTGCGTGGGCAACGATCTCGTCCAGCTTGTGCAGATTGTCGCTTATGAACTGGGGCTTGAACAAAAGGTCTTCAGGAGGGTAACCTGTTATGGCAAGCTCTGGAAAGCTCACCAGGTCGGCCCCCAGGGCCTTCGCCTCATCAATGTAGTGCATTATTTTGGAGGTGTTGCCCTCCAGGTCGCCCACGGTGGTGTTGATCTGGGCCATGGCCAGACGGAAGCGTCTCAAGTCATTCCTTCCAAACCTGTTTTATTAGTGGAGTATATCATGCTCAGCTTTCACCTCGCAATGAGGGCATGACGAAGCGTTTGACATAGCACCAAACTCTGCAATGTAATCCAGTAAAAGAGCGAAAATATTGGCCGCCTGGGGGGTCTTGTGTTGGCCCATTATCGCTAACTAAATACATTCCCCTACCTAGTACCACTGTGTTAAGTCATCGCGAGCGAAGCGTGGCGAACTATGGGTGGAGGGTGTCTCCCCTCCCCGAGATTGCTTCGCCTACGCTCGCAATGACCAGTGACAATCTGCATTCTGCCATACTTGACGTAGTAGTAATAGACGGGCGGGGTCTATCGCCTCGGATTAGTCGAAGTATGGTCACCATAAAGCATCATATGACTAAACGTGCACCGACAAATGGGCCTAGCGTAGCGATTGCATCTATGACCCAATGAGTTACTACTGCTGAATACAACGTATTGTGCCGATATCTCAACCAAGTAAAGAGAAGGCCACCTATAAATGTGACAAAGATGCCGGCCACCACCCCAGCGACTTTGCCCCATGGAGTTGTCAGAAGTGAGCTACCCTGAAAGAGTTCAAGTATTGGGGTGATGTGCCACAGGCCAAAAACGAGACTTGAAATGATTGAAGCCCTGAACACCCCCAATTGAGGTGTCCACAGACTCTGGAGAACTCCCCTGAAGATTACTTCCTCAAAAAACGCCGTTCCTACCGGAATACGAACGACTGTACGGTACACGAGGTAGACAGTCGACATGTCGTACCATCGCTGAGTATCCAATATAGAAGTTAAGAGGTCAGGATACATCACCAAAAGCAAAACAGGGGAGGCCACCGTCAGGCCGATACCCAACGCAGATGCCCACTGTACTGCAGTTGATTTGGATTTAGATCTTAGTCCCAGAGCCTGCCAACTGTGGCCTGTTTTGCGGGCCCAAAATACTAATAATAACGCCAAGAGGAAGTTCAGGGAGAACGAGATGAAATCGTATGCAGCTTGTGGCAAGAAACTTACTGCCGTATTGTAGAGAACAAGGAGAGCAGAAACGCCAGATGGTACTATGTACCAGGTTGACAACCCAGCTTGCTTGGTGCGCCTTGTATCGGGCTTTGGTCTAAGATGGACTGCCTGCTGAATCGCCATCTCTGGTACCCCTGTCTGAAATTAAGAGTTTGGTTCATTGCTTTCTATTCATAATAAAAACGCTGAGGGCAGCGTGATGTCAGCCCATGGGCATGGGGGTTACCACGTAAGGTAGTTAAAAGTGATAGATGCGGCGCAAACTACAAACAGACCCAAGCATAAGCTAATGCTTCTTGAACGGCTAAGGGGGTAGACAATCCACCCAGATGTAGTTAATAAGCGATAGTGGACACGAAAAAGAGTAGGAGAACCAAACGCTTTGAGGTGCGGTTGCGGCTCCTGAAAGAGGGTAGATTAACCCCGAGCAGGAAAGGAGCGAAGGTGTCCGAGAATACGACGGATAAACCCGGCTTCAGTTTTTGGTGTGATCTCCATAGGACCCACTCTCGGCGGCTAGGACGCTGTCCAACTCCTGAAACATGGCTACTAAAGCATTGTCTGGAAGGCGAGAAAGATCTGGCCCAGAGTCGAACTTGACCGGCCCTCCTGGATAATTGCGTTCCGCCCACCCATGCTGGGCTGGGTCATTCAGGTATTCGTCTATTTCCTGAATCCCCTGTCTCATCCTTGCCAGGCTAATACCGTCCCTCCAAAACCGCCACACGTGTGATGGATTTGGAAGAATGGAAGCTGCTGTGCCATTTTCCTGTGCTGAAAAGTAGACACCTAAAATTCGCATGACTTCTTGTATCTCAAACTCGCTGACTTCCATGTTTTTAGGTCCTCTTGATCCGCCTTACTACCTCTCGCTTTTGGTCAGGGCATACCTTGTCAGGGGCATATCTCCGAATGGGACGCGTATCAGGTTTTGTTATCGGTACTGTTCTCACGGGCGTGGCTAGAAAGCTCTCCATAGTTCACCTCCCGAGCATCCGGGTAAGCCAATTGAGGTATTTCATCAGCGCGGGACTCCAATTCAAATTGGAGTATCGCTGCATAAAGTTTCGTCTTGATTAAGTAGCCCTCAGGCGTTTGCGTTTTTCCGACAAATGCGAATATGTCGATGGTCTCCCGAAACCACCAGCATTCTTTCTCGCTCAGGGATAGGAAGGCAGCGTCTTCTTCTTTAACGTTCGCCAGGGCGTATCCTATTTTGAGGGCAAGCCTTGTAAGGTCCTCATCCGTAATTGGAGGGACGGCTAGAACTGTCCTGGGTCCGTTATAGGAAATGGTCCGCTCCAAAAGAAGCAACTCATTAAGCGTAAATTCGATGGCTTTGGTATCCATAGCCCCACCCCAACTGCCTGCATATCTTTCCCTATCAATTCTGTGTTTTCACTCATTTCCCTTATATAGTAATAACGTGCGGCCAAAAGATATGTCAGGTGTTCGATGCCATCAAAAGTGGCGAATAAGTCCCCCCTTCTACGACTGACGGGGCACCGCAGAGCGTGGATCAAGGAGGAGAAATACGTCCTGAACTGGACGCGGTTCCCCTGCCACCGCTTCGAGGCCAACCAAGTGCGGTTGCCCATTGCTGGAAAGGGTATAATATACTTCGATTGTTGAGCTTTGCTTTACAGAATGCCGACGCTTTACGGGGTTTAGAGTCAGTAGAAAGATGCCCTGAAAATGATTGAAAACGCCTTAAATTCTGTGGGGAACCTCCACCCTTTAATACAGGCCCTTATTGCAACAGCTTTTACCTGGCTAATGACTTCTCTCGGGGCTGCTGTGGTCTTTACTGCGAAAGACATCAGCAGGAAGATGCTGGATGGGATGCTGGGCTTTGCAGGAGGAGTCATGATCGCCGCCAGTTTCTGGTCATTGCTTGCCCCAGCCATTGAAATGTCAAAGGGTGAGGCCTTTCCCTCCTGGGTTCCAGCTATGGCTGGCTTTCTGTCAGGGGCGATTTTCCTGCGGGTTATCGATAGGGTACTCCCCCATCTTCACTTAGGCTTTCCCATAGAAGAAGCAGAGGGAATCAAAACGTCCTGGAGGCGGAGCACCCTGCTTTTTCTTGCCATAACCTTGCACAACATTCCAGAGGGTCTTGCCATAGGAGTCGCTTTCGGGGCCGTTGCCGCTGGTTTCCCCTCGGCGTCTTTGGCGGCAGCCTTCGCTTTGGCTGTGGGCATAGGTATTCAAAACTTCCCAGAAGGGCTTGCCATCTCCGTGCCTATGCGGCGTGAGGGGATGTCTCGCTGGAGAAGTTTCTGGTTTGGTCTCTGTTCCGGGGCAGTGGAACCCATTGCAGCAGTTCTTGGAGCAGCGGCCGTTTTTCTTGCACAACCCCTGCTGCCATACGCTCTGAGCTTCGCAGCGGGAGCCATGATCTTTGTCGTGGTCGAGGAGCTGGTTCCCGAATCTCAAAGGGGCGGCAACGCAGACCTGGCCACCATGGGCGCCATAATGGGGTTCACGGTGATGATGGTGCTGGATGTAGCCTTCACTTGATTATCCAAATAAAAGCTGCTCTACATAATCTTTGAGAACCTCGACAGCGCGTTTCCCAGTTCTTCTGACGTAACATAGATAGCATCCGGAACCTTGGCCTTGGTCTTCTCCAGGGGTTCGCCTTTTCCTTCCACGAAGACGATAGGCACATTGCGAGTCGCCCTGGCAGAGCGGAGCGCAATAGCGGTCTCCCGTCCGTGAGAGGGTAGGCGGGTTAGATATATCACCACCGCATCAGGCATCGACTCCTTGATGCGTTTGAATGCCAGGGCGCCGTCCTAGGCCTCCAGCTCCACCTCCCATCCATCGGCGCGAAGGGGCTGTGCCAACGCTTCAGCCTCTGAAGCGTTCCAATGGATTAGAAAGAGCTTCCCTTTCATATTTACAAGAGGGGGAGATACCTCTTGAGCTCGTAGTCGGTTACCTGGGCGCGGTATCTGTCCCACTCGATCTTCTTGTTCTTAATGAAGCTGTGAAAGAGGTGCTCGCCCAGGGCCTTTCTCACAAGCTCGCTCTTCTCCGCCAGCAGGATGGCCTCCCACAGGTTCCCTGGAAGGACCCCGATACCCCTCCTCGTCCTTTCCTCCTCGCCCATCTCGAAGACGTTCTCCTCTACGGTGGGTGGAGGCTCGTACCCCTTTTCGACCCCCTCCAGGCCTGCGGCCAGCATTACGCTGAAAGCAAGGTATGGACTACAGGCAGGGTCCGGGGCCCTGTACTCGATCCTGGTGGCGGTCTCCTTGCCGGGCTGGTATTCAGGGACTCGTATGAGGTCAGAGCGGTTCCTTCTGGCCCAGGAAATATAGACAGGCGCTTCGTAGCCCGGTACCAGGCGCTTGTAGGAGTTGACCCACTGGTTGGTGACCAGCGTTAGTTCGGGGGCATGTTTCAGGAGGCCCGCAATAAAGTGCCTCGCCAGTTTGGAAAGGTGCAGCGAGTCCCTGGCATCGAAAAAGGCGTTTCTATCCCCCTTGAAGAGGGACTGGTGGGTGTGCATTCCGCTGCCGTTCACCCCGTATATTGGTTTGGGCATAAAGGTGGCATATACCCCATGTTTCAGGGCTACCTCCTTTACCACAAGCCTGTAAGTCATAACACTGTCGGCCATAGTGAGGGCATCGGTGTAGCGCAGGTCTATCTCGTGCTGACTCGCGGCCACCTCATGGTGACTGTACTCCACCTCTATCCCCATGTCTTCAAGGGTTAAGATGGTCTCCCTTCGGAGCTCCGTTGCCAGGTCGAGGGGAGTTAAATCAAAATATCCGCCATGGTCAAGGACCTTTGTCCCCTCCGAGTTCTGGAAGTAGAAATACTCCAGCTCCGGCCCGACATAGTAGGTATAGCCCATTTTAGCGGCCCTCTCCAGGTTTTTCTTCAATACAAACCTGGGGTCCCCTTCAAAGGGCTTGCCCCCGGGGGTGAGAATGTCACAGAACATCCTGGCTACAGCGTTCTGCTGGGGTCTCCAGGGGAGTATACGAAAGGTGGTTGGGTCAGGTAGGGCAACCATATCGCTCTCGTCGATGCGGGCAAAGCCTTCGATGGAGGAACCGTCAAACCCCATTCCCTCGTTGAGGGCCTTTTCCAGCTCCCCCACGGTGATGGCAAACCCCTTGAGGATGCCCAGGATGTCGGTGAACCAGAGACGAATGAATTTTACATCGTTCTCTTTAGCGGTATGAAGGACATATTCTTTTGCCTCTCTATCCTTCCTGACCATAGATGGGCCTCCTTCTCGCTGTTCTTGGATTTAAAACAATAAAAGAAGTTGGGTAAAGTATATACCTTCTATGGATTTTGTCCAAGGGCTTAGGAGGCCCAGATTTCTAAATATCGTAGTATAGGCAGAACTCATATGGATGAGGTCTGATCCTCACCTCATCTACCTCTTTTTTCCGTTTGTAGTCCAACCATGATTCTACGAGGTCAAGAGTGAAGACGCCACCCCTGAGCAAGAAATCACAGTCGCCCTCAAGGGCATTCAATACCTCCTCAAGGCTTCCTGGAACGGTTTTTACCCTGGACATCTCCTCCTTGGGCAGCTTGTAGATGTCCTCATCGAGGGGATCGCCGGGGTCGATCTTATTAACGATGCCGTCAACACCCGCCATAAGCATTGCAGCAAAGGCAAGGTAAGGGTTACTTGACGGATCAGGGCAGCGGTACTCCAGGCGTTTGGCCTTGGGGCTTGGGGAATACATGGGTATTCTGACGCAGGCGCTGCGGTTTCTCTGGGAGTAGGCAAGGTTAACGGGCGCCTCATACCCGGGGACGAGGCGCCGGTAGGAGTTGGTTGTAGGTGCACAAAAGGCCAGAAGGGCAGGCGAGTGCTTGAGCAGCCCGCCTACGTAATACAGGGCTTCCTGACTCAGGCCGGCGTATCCCTCAGGGTCATAGAAGAGGTTTGTGCTGTTTTTCCAGAGGCTTTGGTGAGTGTGCATCCCCGAGCCGTTGTCCATGAAAAGGGGCTTGGGCATAAAAGTGGCAGTCATGCCGTGCTCTTTGGCGACGTTCTTCAGGATGTACTTATAATGCATGACGTTATCCGCCATCCTGGTGAGAGTGGTGAACCGCATGTCTATTTCCCCCTGCCCCGCGGTGGCCACCTCATGGTGATGCTTCTCTATCTTTATTCCGACCTGCTCCAACTTCATAACCACCTCTGAGCGCAGGTCTTGGAGAGCATCCGTCGGGGGTACAGGGAAGTAGCCCTCTTTGTAACGCGGACGATGTCCCAGGTTTCGGTCGTCGTTCTTGCCGGAGTTCCAAACCCCTTCTGCCGAGTCTAAAAAGTAATAGCCGCTATGCTGGTTCTGGTCGAACCTTATGCTGTCGAAAATAAAGAACTCCAACTCCGGGCCCCAGTAGCTGGTTTCAGCAATGCGAGAGGACTTCAGGAAAGACTCCGCCTTTTGTGCCACGTACCTGGGGTCTCTGGAGTAAAACTGCATGGTAACAGGGTCGACCACATTGCACATAATGCTGAGGGTGGGCACACTATAGACGGGATCAACAAAAGCAGTTTCCGGGTCGGGGACAAGGAGCATATCGCTTTCGTGAATATCCTGGAAGCCCCTGATACTGGAGCCATCGAAGCCGCTTCCCTCGACAAATAGCTCTTCTGTCAACTCCTCGACGGGTATAGAGAAGTGCTGAAGACTCCCGGGCAGGTCGGTGAACTTCATGTCCACCATCTTCAACCCTTTCTCTTTACAAAGGGCTATCACCTCCTGAGGGCTGGCTTTCCCGTTGCCCACTAACTTGCTTTTTGATTTCATTTTATTATTGCTACCTCCTTCTATCTTTCTAGAGCACTTCTATCGTCTTGCCGAAAAGGGGTCCCAAAGTAATCGTGTGGTAGTTGTCAACCAGAGAGCTCAGGACATCCCCTTCTGAGGCTTCGGGAGCCACCCTGACAGACACCTCACCTTTGGACCTCCATATACCTATGGGGTCTTTTTCGAAGACCTTGGCCTCAACAGTCCTTTCACCATCCTTGCGAGCGTCTTTATCGATCACAAATCTCAATGCCATGGCGAACTCTCCTTCTAAATGTGGAAACCCCTTAACAAACATAAATTTACCATCAATTATGAGGCTAAAATGTTGCGGGAACATTGCCGAAAAGTTACGGTTGTGTTAATAAAGGAGGGTAATCCGAAGCGGGCCTCCCTAGCTCTTTATGAATCTGTATCCTACGTTTCTTATCGTCTCGATGAAACTATGGGTGGAATCCTCGATCTTGCCCCTGAGCCTTCTGATGTGGACATCTATGGTTCTCGTTCCACCCAGATAGTCGTAGCCCCAGACCTTGCTCAGGAGGGTGTCTCGCGTGAAGACCTTCCCCGGGTTGGAGGCAAAAAATTTGAGGAGCTCGTATTCTTTGAAAGTCAGGACCACAAGCCTTCCTGCGAGCCTGACCTCATATTTGACTGTATCGATGGAAAGGTCACCACAGCGTATGACCTCCCTGCTGTCCACCCCCTTTGTCCTCCAGAGGGCGTATCTAATTCTCAAAAGCACCTCCTGGGGCCTGTAGGGGGATAGGACGAAATCATCTACGCCCAGAGTTATATCCCGCTCCTCTGACCTTTCTTCGGGCACCAGGGCTATGATGGGCAGGCCACTGGACTCCTTAAGCCTGGAAACTAGAGACTCAACGCGTCGCTTATCCCGGAGGAGCGCCAGGTCAAGAAGACACAGGTCAGCGTTCTCCGGCAAGCCGTCCTCTTCCGGCCCTTCGGGGTTTGAGCGAATAGTGGCATCGTAGCCCTCCTTCTGGAGAACCTGAAGAAGCTTTTCAATGTCTGGCCCTTTATCTGCGATTATCAGGATGTGCTGCATAGTCCCTTTTTCTGCAACTTGCCATGGGTTGAGTGCCCTTTACACATACAAGTATAGCATGTAGAGGTAACCCTGAGCGACTACAGGAAGGGTCTAGAGGCTCACTATGCGCTCAGATTTTTCTACGCAGCAAGGAATTTCTTTGATGTAATTAACCGAAAAGGATTTCGTTCAGTTTTGGTTGATGGGAGAATAACGGACGTCATTGCGAGGGTATCCTTCCGAGACGGAAGGATGCCCGTGGCAATCTCCGAATATGCAAGGCATGAGATTGCTTCGTCGCATAGCTCCTCGCAATGACAGGCAATTTCAACCAAAAGAGAACGTTACCCCGAAAAGGCGAACCTTGATTTCTCATCATTTTCAGGTTCGCCTTTTTTATTTGTTAGAGATAAGCACACGCCATCTCCGGCGCGCTTCAGTTAATGCCTTTCGAAGCTTGAGGCTTTACACGAAAACTGTAACTTCGGCCTCGGCGGCGTAGTCCAGGAAGGAGGACGCCCCCCCTAGAACGGCTGACTCTATGATATCTTCCTTCCTCACGTTCATAACGCCCATGGTGGTGGTGCACCCTATTAGCTTCACACCGCTGGCCTGAGCTATATCCAGGAGCTTCTCTACAGACGGCATATGGGCCTGACCCATCCACCTTTTCATCATCCAGGTGGCCATGGCCGTCATACCAGGCAGTGCTCCCAAGATATTGGGGACAGGAACCGGCATAGCCGGGTTAGCTAAGGGAGGCACCTTCAGACTCCTCAGCTTTTTCTTGTTCAGGATGTCCAGGCCATAGAATGTGAAGAAGATGCCCACCTCCCAGCCCATGGCCGCAGCCGTTGTCGCCAGGATAAGGGGAGGATAGGCCATATCCAACGTGCCCTTGGAAGCAACAATAGCCAGTCTCCTCGGGCGGCCGTCTTTTTTGCCCTGCTGCCTCGCTCTGAGCATCTCCTCGAGTTTATCCCGAAGGATTCTGTCCACCTCGGCGCTTACAAGCCTTGAAACCATTGCTTCAAGGCTTTCCTTCTCCAGTGTTTTTTCAGTCATTTCCTTCACGCCCCCTTCTTTTCCATCAACTTGGATAGAAATCTAAATCCTATAGCTCCCCCAATTTCCCGTTTGGCAGCCATCGTTTTGTCCCTTGACTTCTGGAGATAAAATTTAGGTTTAATATCAAGGTACCTGGCTGACCCAGGAAACGCCTTGTAGGTCTGTTCTATGGAATTGTCCACTCGCTCAAGAAAGAAAACCGAAGGTGAACAGGAAAGAAAGTTTATGTAGCTAGAGTGCCGCGCCGAATTAAAAAACTGAAAAATGGTCTCGTTGGCCAGCAATTTCGAATTTACGTGCATCGACAAGTTGGGTTTTAAAGTAACTCAAATATGACATTCCCAACAGGACAATATTGCTATGCCCGTAAGATATAGCGAAAAAACATTGTCTCGGAAGTCCTTCTACCTCTATGTCCACCAACATTACAGGTGCTTCATCTCCACTCCCTCCACCCGCCAACTCAACCGAGACTTTCCAGCCGGCATCTTTCAATCCTAATTCTTTAGTAATCTCTTCAGAGACCACAACAAAGTTGGCCCCGCTGTCAACCAGAGCCACTACTTCTTTCGGAGGCCTATCATCATAGGGCCGCCAAAGCCTCACCTTTGGGATTAGCGGCTGCACAAAAGGTGAGATGCCGGAAAAATCAAAATCCACTATCTCTTCGTCTCCTCACGAGTACATCGAACCTTTAAAGTCGAGGGGTGACATCAAGTGGGCTACCAACGGGCCCCGAACTATCGGTGAGATAAATACCCCCTGGCCTCGATATTCGCTATACACTTCTCTGGCTAATTCAGTCAGGTCAGACTTCACTATAACAGTTTCACCCACAATAGCCACGTGTTTTCCAGCATTTTTTGCATACCATTCCTCGTCTTCGAGAAGACTATCAAAGCGCTTCCTTGCTTCACCAAACGCTGCTTTGTCATCCCCCATCTCCACCACCGGTTGCTCAGGCTTCTTCCTCATAATGCTAGAGCGTTCCTGATGTTTGAGCATTTGCTTTGGTCTCATTTTTTCGGAGAACCAACCAGGGAAATTATCCAAATCTCCATATAGAAGCTCTTTGTATCGGTGGATAAAACCAGACACTGAAAAGATGCCCTCTCCAGTTAAGACAGCATGGATCCAATCACCAGGGATAACAAATTCTGTAGGTTTCTCTTTTTCCGAAGCATCTGAAATCTTCTCAAATTCGACATGGAATAGATCACTAGGCCATATTTTGTATTTCCCTGCGATGACCACAATCTTTATGCCAGATTTCTTCGCCAAACTGGGGTACTGTTCGTCAGTATCTGTATAAGTGTTCACCACTTTCAAATCATCATCTACGACTCCAATCACTTTTGTACCGATGATCAGCATGTCGATTACGCAATCCTTTAAACGCCTAACCGCTTCGTCGTCGGTTAGTACTTTCACCTTAAGGTCCGGGTCTTCTTCTAATCTCTTTTTAAGAAGAGCACCTTCTGATTGTCCGCGTCGGAACTGTTCCGAAGCATATATTTTAATCGTTTTCTTTACCTGCGGCGGCAATCCAAAAAGGGCGTAAGTGGTGGTAGTAGTGTAGCCTTGAACCAATACCCTCATATTCGGTCGAAACCCAGCCTTATATCCATCGGCAGTTACAACTGACCTGATCCTTTCCGGTAACTCTATTTTGTCCACCAAGATTTTATTCAGGCCCTTAATAACTGTGGGAGGATCGTCCAAATAGGCTTCTACGAGCTTTGCATAGAGCAGGGTAGGATAGGGACGTTTCTTCTCAACAATTCTACATATCTGCCTAATCGTTTCTTTTCTAGGTTTGTGGATCAGCGGCGCTAAACCAATTAAGCCGGCTATCGAGTTGTTGAAGCAAATGCAAACCTCGCCGGCGCTGGCGTTCCCATCAACCGTTTGCTCAAAGCGCTGGACAACAGCACTCCGGATTTCGGGTTCGGCGTAATCAATCACTGCTTCTAGCAGTTGCACAGCGCTAGCCATATCCCTTTGAGCATCCTTATACAAAATTCTGGCGACGTGACAGGGTCACAGACTTTTTGTCTACGAGCAAATGAACTACCATTCTGCTTGGATAGAAAGCAACCTGCTTCTTCTTTCTAAGCCACATCTTAATATTATAGCATAAGAACTTCATCTTGCATTGTGCAACTCGCTCGTTCATAAATATAGCCCTTCTATAGCCTGTGTCAATCCCCACGCTCACTAAGCTGAACGCAGGCAACTGGGTCTAGCAATCCTTGCCTCCCTTAGGCCTTTTTTCTGATGTAAAATTTATAGGTTTTGCCCTCTTCCTTCATCTCCAGCAGTTCGTGGCCGGTGTTCTTGGCGAAGGCCGGAATGTCTGCCACGGAGCCTGGATCGGTGGTCAAAAGCTCTAGAACCTGGCCACCCTCCAGGGAGTCAATGGCCTCTCTTGCCAGAATAACAGGCATAGGGCAAAAGGTTTTCGTGGCATCTAGGGTTTTGTCAATCTTGGTCTGCAGACTCATCTCTTCTCCCTGCCTTTCTAAAGGTCTTGCCCCCTTTTGAGCAATATCCTCAGTTGTCCTCTTTCTACTAGAAGAAATCAGTCACTGAGGCCCTGTTGTCTTCCGTATTTGTCCTCCATGAACCTTCGCACCTCCCATACGCTCTTGCCCTCCTCCACAAGCCTCTTGGCGTCACGCGCCGTCGCCACACAGATGGGTCAGGAGGCCCCCATAGGCTCGAAGGCTACCTCACCACCAGAACCTTCGGAGCGAACGAAGCAGTCCCGGCTGTGCCTGTGCCCCTTGGCAGAACAGCCGCAATAGCACGGCACCCTCTGGAGCACCTCTGGGCGCTCCATGGCGTACCTGTAGGCCTCCTGCACCTCCGCGCTGCCTGCCATCACATATTCAGGATAGCTGACCCCTGCCCCCGTGACCGCAGGCGAAGGGCTGCCCTGCCGGCAGGACAGGCCTGCCAGCAGGGTAATTGCTACCAGCCCTACAAGGGAAACAGCAGGTCTTGTCGTATATATCATTATTTACTTCTCGATAGGCGTGTTGGGGTCGTTCCCCCATTCCTCCCAGGAGCCGTCGTAGTTGCGCACATCGCTATAGCCCAGAAGGCGTAGTACAAAATAGTCGTTGGAGGAGCGCATACCGGACTGGCAATATGCTACGGCGGTCTTTTCCTTGGAAAGACCAACGGATGTGTACAGGTTGTCGAGCTCTTGCGGTGGTTTGAATACGGGCGCATCGCCCGACGTGTAGTTGGTGGTCCAGTCCACATTGACAGCACCAGGGATTCGCCCACCCCTGGCGGCCCTCACGTCCTCCCCGCTGTGTTCCTTAGGGGAACGCGCATCCACGATCTGGACTCCCTCCTTCCGCAGATTGTTTAAAAGGTAGTCCTTGGTGGCCAACATGCTTTCATTCACGCTGGCACTGAATTTGGCCTGCTCCAACCTTGGAACAGCCCTGGTGATTTCACGGCCCTCCTTTTCCCACTTGGTGTACCCCCCGTTGAGGATGCTCACCTTTCCTGCGTGGCCGTAGTATTCCAATGTCCAGAAAACCCTTGTGGCCGATGTACTCCTGCCTTCATCGTAAATGATCACCCTTGTGTTGTTGCTTATCCCCAGTCCACCCAGCCATGCTTCAATTTTCTCTCTGGACTGGAGTTCGTTGGTTACAGGCTTGCTGGGGTCAGGTCTTATGGAGACCTCTGCGATAGGGCCGCTGACTGCATTGGCAATGTGCCCAGCTTGGTATTTATCTAGGGAGCGAACGTCCAGTATGCGCAGATTTGCATCGCCGAGGTGCTGTGCGAGCCAGTCACTCTCCACCAGAAGCTCCTGCCTAGCGTAGCCCGCCGGTTTTACAGGTGGTGTGGGGGTAGCTGTGGGCACAGGTGTTGGTGTCGGCCCAAGAGCGCAGGCAACAATGGATGCCAGAATAGCCAAACTCACGGTTGCAACCAATATGTAAAGAACTCTTGTTGGGAAGCCAATATTCTTTGTCCTCATTTCCTTCCTCTAACAATTTTACTCACTTATCTAGCTTGGGCTTGCCCTGGAAAGGGTTATGCGCCACTCGCCCCCCTTTGTTTCCCCTATCTTCACAGAGAAGCCCAGACGAGAGGCCTGGGTGGGGATAGTCTCCAGGGCCGGGGCGTGGTCTGTCAGCACCTCGATGACCTCGCTAGGCTTCGCTTTTTTCATCGCCTCCACTGCCTTGAGCATGGGATATGGACATATCTCTCCTCTGACGTCTACTCTCATTTCATATCCTCCTTTTATCTGAAATCTGAGTAAGGTGGATTGCTACAGCCAGTTCCATCCCACAGGCTCACCCGTTCCATGCTGGGGAAGGGTGACTTCCTGAGGATTTAAATTTGCTTGCATAGCCACTCCTTTCCTAGCTTATTCGCTTTATGACTTGAACACCCAAGAAGGCACCAACGGCCAGGGACAGCGCGAATACCCAGCCGCTCAGGGCCAGGGAAGGCACTGACGAAAAGAAAGCGCCGATGTTGCAGCCGCCCGCAAGCCCGGCCCCGTACCCCATGATAGTTCCTCCACCAAAGGACTGTAGGTATCTTCTGCCCTGTCGGGCAACCCTTAACCTGAACTCCCCGGCCAGGAGGGCGGCGATGAAGGACCCGCCTATCATCCCCACGTTTATCATCAGTCCCCACGTCAGTGGGCTGATGCTTTCACTGCCTCCAATGCTGCATGGCCCAGCCCCTCCCACATGCACAGGAGCAGGAAGTCTTACAAGGCTCAGAAAACCCTCGCTCCAGCGCGAGATCTCACCGATTAACCCCCACGGCCTTTCGAAAAGATAAAGGGAAAAGTTAAGCA
Organism: Chloroflexota bacterium; assembly: GCA_016190815.1. Classification (GTDB taxonomy): domain Bacteria; phylum Chloroflexota; class Dehalococcoidia; order JACPPT01; family JACPPT01; genus JACPPT01. The sequence goes on along the minus strand of JACPPT010000039.1, from coordinate 3,205 downwards.
CTCCCAGGACGAGCCCTGCTGTAATAGCCGGCCAAGCCCAAACGAAGACAGACCTTCTCAGGGAGTCGATCCTCTCTTTGAAGGTCATCACCTCTCTATCCGCCCTGGAGACGCGAGCAATACCACCGCCCTTGCTCTCCCACCAGAGCACCAGAAGGAAGACGGCCAGAATTGCCACGCCTGTAGCTAAGATGCTGCCCGCCCAGCCCAGAGAGTTGGGAAGCCAGACCAGAGGCTGAAAGGAGATATAGTTTTCCCACCACCAGTTCCAGGTGTGATGCACAAAGGCAAGGCCTACAATAATGCCAGCTAGTGAAACCAGAGAGGCCACATAGCCTTCCCCTATCCGGTAAAGAGTGCCCGAAACACAGCCGCCTGCCACCACCATCCCCAGCCCGAAAAGGAGGCCAGCCAGCACAAGGTGGGCCCCCACCGGATAGACCCCGGCGTTGAAGGGGATTCGCCCCATCCCCAAGGCAGGCAAGAGGTTATACATCACAAGGGAGAAGCCAAATGTTGCCACCAGCAACCCCCCCAAAATCCCCTTCATAACGCGCCCGTCCTGAAGGAGGAAGAGGTCCCTGAAGGCCGAGGCGAAACAGAACCTGCCCCGCTGGAGCACAAAACCAAACGCCAGCCCAAATAGCCAGAACACCCCAATCTGGGGGTTCCTCTGAAGTAGCATGAAAGAAACAAAAGCTAGCAACGCCAGGGCTACAAAACGCCCCGCATTCAGCGTTCCGATCTTGGAAGCCGAAGTTGCCATTCTCTTGCTATCTCCTTAAACAAGCTAAAAAAAGACGCCTGCCAGAATACTGCAAAGGAAAAAGACAGGACCAGCCCGTCCTATTTCTAGAGGGTACAGAAGCAGACGTACAAGCTTACGTATTTAATGATTGAATTACTGTGGTCACCCATCCCTTTGCTTTTCGTCTTTACCACCATATCTTTCCTTCCAGCTCTTCCTCTAGCTCGCCCAGACTCCGTGTCCAGAGACCCGTGCTAAGGTATTTCCAACCCCCGTCTGCTAGAAGAACCACGATATTCCCCTTTTTCATTCTCTGGGCCACCCGCTGGGCCGCACACACGACGGCACCCGAAGAGATGCCAGCGAATATTCCCTCTCTCTCCGTTAACTCCCTGGCGGTTCGAAAGGCGTCCTTGCTTTCTATCATTATTCTGCTATCCAGAAGAGAGAGGTCCAGGATAGGGGGGATGAACCCCTCCTCGAGGCTCCTCAGTCCCTGGATAAGGTCTTCAGGATGGGGCACAACGGCTATCACCTTGGTTTCGGGGTTCTTTTCTTTTAGGCGCCGTCCAATGCCCATGAGTGTACCTCCAGTCCCAAGTCCCGCTATGAAAACGTCCACCTTGGGGAGATCTCTAAGGATCTCAAGGCCCGTAGTCTCGTAATGGGCAAGAGGATTGGCCTCGTTGCCATACTGATAGGGCATAAAGTAGGACTCGTCCTTGGCCATCTCCTTTGCCACCTCTATAGCGTAGTTAGTCCCCCTCTGCCCATTGGTATAGACGATGCTCGCCCCAAAAATCCTGAGGAGCTGAGCCCTTTCTTCGCTTACATTCTTGGGCATTACCACCTTTACCTTGTAACCCTTAAGACGTCCTACCATTGCAAGGGATATACCTGTGTTGCCACTTGTGGGCTCGAGGATGGTTCTGTCCCTGGTGAGTTGCCCATCGGCCTCAGCCTTTTCGACCATATACCTGGCGATGCGGTCCTTCAGACTCCCAGTGGGGTTTTGCCCTTCCAGCTTGGCAAAGATCCTCACCGACTTCTTGGGGCCCATGTTTTGTAACTCCACCAAGGGAGTCCGCCCGATGGCATCCAGAATATTCTTATACTTCATCTCTATTTATATCCACCATCAAAATTCCCTTAAAAATAAAAAGGCCCTGGAAAGAAGCTTCTCAGGGCAAGACGCTATAAAGACTTCCGGTCATCGCCAGAAGTCCCGCCCTCTTTCAGTAAGTACAGGCGCAGGTTCGATTGTACATTGTTTCAATCACTATTCTGTGGCAAGCTATTAAATTTGTCAAATCTCTACCTGTGAGCAGGTTGCACACCGCAAAAAGCCTCGTAATCTATAAGCTCTTTCACAGTGGGGTTGTCGCCGCAGAGGGGGCAGGATAGGTCGCGGCGTAGCTTAACCTGACGGAACTCCATAGTCAGGGCATCGAATATGAGGAGTCGCCCGGCCAGAGATTCTCCTATGCCCAACACCAGCTTTACGGCCTCTATGGCCTGTATGCTCCCAATGATCCCTGGGAGAACTCCCAGAACTCCAGCCTCCGCGCAGCTTGGTACCATACCAGGCGGCGGCGGATTTGGATAGAGGCAGCGATAGCAACCTCGTTCTGGAAGAAATACTGCTGCCTGCCCTTCAAACATGAAAATGCTTCCATGAACGTTGGGCTTTTTGGCGAAGAAGCAAGCGTCATTTACAAGGTAGCGAGTTGGGAAGTTGTCACTTCCATCTACAACCACGTCATAGTCGGATATGATGTCCATCGCGTTCTCAGAGGTCAGATGCACTTGATGCTGAACCACCTGGACATCAGGGTTAATATCGTAGATGGTCTCGGCTGCTGATTGCACCTTCGGCTTGCCTATATCGTGCCCGTGATGAAGAAGCTGTCGGTGAAGATTGCTGAGGTCAACAACATCAAAGTCCACTATGCCCAGCTTTCCCACGCCAGCGGCGGCGAGGTATAAGGCCGCAGGCGAGCCCAGCCCTCCTGCACCAATCAATAGAATGCTCGAACTCAGAAGCTTCCGCTGTCCCCTGCCGCCGACCTGAGGCAGGATGATGTGGCGGCTGTAGCGCTTTATTTGTTCCTCAGTGAATCTCAAAACCCCAACCATTTCACATCTCTTCCCTAAAGATATTCAAATGCCCGCTTTCCTCAAGCACCAGGCTTTATTAGAAAGTCGGTTCATTAAGTCAATAATATACTGCCCGTAAAATTTGTCAAGACCTGTTGTGTTTTAGCGTCTTATGTTATGAAACATGGGTGACACCCTCAGGTAAGATGGGGTTAGTAAAAGACCACACCTACCCGAGAGGAGGTCACCCAGTTGGAGAGTAGCACCTGGTACCTCATCAAGCAACGCCTCGCCTGGATCAAGATGAATGAGAGGGGTGCTCCCGTGACTGCTGAGTGCCAGCACTACGCCAACAGCCGC
>JACPPT010000038.1 GCA_016190815.1 Chloroflexota bacterium | reverse complement strand
TCTACGATCTTCCCAGCGATCTCGTGGCCCAGCACCAGAGGCGACTTGTTGAGGCGGTACCACTCCATAACATCGCTGCCACATATGCCGCTGGCCTCCACCCGCACCAGCAGCTCACCTGGGCCGATTTTGGGGGTAGGCATCTCCTCTAGGCGGACATCCTGGTTGTTGTAATACATGGCAACGCGCATGGTCGCCTTTACTGAAACGATCACAATTCTTGATTTCGTTCTAGCTAGTTTAACTTCGCTATCAGAGGTTTCAGGTGCTTTCCGCAAAAATCATCGAACTCCGCTTTAGTGAAAATTCGTTTCCTGCCACCCCAACACCTGCCCAGTTTGCGCTTGCCTGCATCCGTAAGGCCAATGGTGGCATACCCGCTCTTTGTCTTTCGCAGTGCGAGTATTTGAGGGCCACCTTGGTATGTTGCTACAAGCGCGCCATCTGCCCGATCGGCCTTCTTTACTGTAAATCCGAGAGTAGTTAGCCCCCCCAGGCACAGTCCGAACGGGTCTTCTGTAAGAGGTAAGATTTTCGTCTTCTCATTTTGATATATCTCCTCGGCCTCTTTGGGGGTGACGTTTTCGTGGACAATGGCCCGGATAGCCCTTATCATCGCCACGGGGTAGTCGTTCTGCCAGATGTTCCTTCCCAGGTTCACGCCAATAGCGCCTTTCTGTATGCCGTCATGGACAAACTCGAATACCTCAAGCTCTGTGTCCACGTGAGGGCCGCCAGCCATAACCACAGGGACAGGGCAGCCCTGGACAACCTTTTCAAACCCGTCAGCGCACCAGTAGGTCTTCACCACCCGCGCACCCAACTCGGCTGCAATGCGACAGGCCAGAGCAAGGTAGCGGGCGTCTCGTTTTTCCAGCTCTCTCCCCACGGCGGTAACTGCCATTACAGGGATGCCGTACCTCTCGCCCTCGTCCACAAGCCTGGACAGGTTGATTAGCGTCTGATGCTCATAGTCAGTGCCGACAAATACAGAAATACCCACCGCAGCTACATTGAGTCGAATGGCCTCTTCCATGGAGGCAGCTATTCCCTCGTTGGCCAGGTCCTTCCCAACCATGCTGGTGCCGCCAGATACCCTGAGAATGATGGGCTTGGCCCCGGCCGGGTCTATGCATGAACGTAACACCCCTCTTGTGAGGAATACTGCGTCAGAGTAAGGGAGGAGCGGCACAAGAGTCTTGCGTGGGTCTTCCAGTTTTTTTGTGGGTCCCTGAAAATATCCGTGGTCAACGGGCAGAAAAAGACAGCGGCCGTCCGGCTGGATAAGCTGTGCCATACGATTGGCCATTCCCCAGTCCATGGTGTGCTTCCCTCCATCCACAGGCGAAAATCTCGTGCTGGTGGTAGTGTAGGGTATGCTTCAGACGATGTCAATACGAGGCTGCGACCCGAAAACAGCGATTGACCCCTCTAGTGCAGGTTCCCCAACCCTTCGGGCTTGAGCCCTCTAGGGCGAAGCCTGCCCACCCGCGACGGTTGGGTTAGGAAACCCAACCTACAGATTCAATCGCTATTCTTGGATGCTAACGGGGTTGATAGCGGAAGTGGGGTGTGAGATAATCTTTTGTGTTACTCGTAGTTGGAGCAAGACGTGGAAGTTGCTTTTCGAATAGGGCCTCTCATCATACGGTGGTATAGCCTGCTAATAATCGCGGGCATACTCCTGGGGGGATACATAGCAACCCTGGAGGCGAAAAGGCGTGGGGAGAACCCTGACCACGTGTCTGGAATTCTTGTCCTAGCCATACCCCTGGCTCTTATCGGGGGGCGTCTCTACCATGTCATCTCTAGCTGGAGTTATTACTCTCAATATCCGTCCCTTATTCCGCAGGCCTGGAGAGGCGGACTGGGAATATACGGTGCGGTTGCGGGTGCCATCCTCGCCGTTGCTATATACACCAAATGGAAGAAACTCAGTCTTGCCCGATGGCTGGATATTGGGGTAGCCCCCTTGATTCTAGGGCAGGCCATTGGACGCTGGGGTAATTTTTTCAACCAGGAGCTGTACGGCCCACCCACATCCCTCCCCTGGGGGATACCTATCGACGCTGTTCACCGTCTTCCCGGATACGAGGCATATGAGCGGTTCCATCCCCTTTTTCTTTACGAGTTCCTTTGGAACCTGGCGGGCTTTGCCCTTTTGCTTTTCCTCGCTCGCTGCTACTCATCACGCCTTAAAGACGGCGACATCGTGCTGGCCTACGGAATCTTTTACCCCTTTGGGCGTTTTTTTCTGGAGTTCCTCAAGCTGGATGCCTGGACGATCCTGGGCGTTGCCACAGCCCAGTGGATATCAGCAGCCTCTGTCATCGGATGCTCCATTGCGCTGTTCTTGAGGCACAGGTCAAAGGCTAAAGTCGCCCCTGCCAGGAGTCCCACCCCTGGGAAGAAGCGAAGAAGGAAGTAAGAAGGTCTATCCTCCGCCTCGCCGGAAAAGGAGACCTCGTGGAGCGAACAAGAGGGCGAGCAGGAAAAAGAATGTGGCCACAAGGACAATTGCAGCCCCTGAAGCTACTCTCGCATAGAATGACAGGTACAGCCCAACGATGGAGGACAGGACTCCTATCGCTGCGCCCAGAAGCATAATCAGATGAAAGCGCTGGGTAAGGAGGGCCGCAGCGGCGGGAGGCGTTACAAGCATGGCTACCACCAGAACGATTCCTACCGCTTTCATAGATACCACTGTCGTTATGCCTAGAAGCGCCAAGAGCAGGTACTGTAGCAGACCAACGGGCAGGCCTGAGGCTGCGGCCATGGTCGGGTCATAGGAGGTGAACAGAAACTCCTTGTAAAGCAGGCCGATGATCCCGATGACGATAGCGCTTGTGACTCCTATTAGGAGAAGGTCGCTGGAGCCAACTCCTAAAACGTTGCCAAAGAGAAAGCTGAAAAGGTCAACGGTATAGTTTTTTGCACCGCTGATGAGGACTATTCCCAGGGCGAACCCCCCGGCGAAGATTATGCCTATGGCGGTGTCGAACCTGACTCCTGCCCTTCGACTAATAAAGGCTATGGTCAGGGCGGCGAGCACTGCCCATATGGCTGCGCCGAGGTATATGTTGGCACCAAGTACAAAGGCTGTTGCCACTCCTGCGAAGGAAGAGTGAGCAAGAGCGTCACCTATGAAAGCCATACCCTTTAGTACCACGAATGTCCCGATCACTGCGCATATAATGCTTACCAGAACCACGGCGAGAAGTCCCCGCTGCATAAAGGCGAAGCGCATTGGCTCCAATAAGAATCTTGAAACAGAGGCGAGGGGATCACTTATGGCTGGCATAGATCTTACCCTCCACGTTTACAAGAAGGAGGTGACTCTGGTAGGTCGCGTACAGTATCTCCATTGTAAGGACATCTCTGGGGCTTCCCAGGGCTATCACACGACGGTTCAGACAAAGGGCCTTATCGAAGCTGGTGGCTACACAGGAGAGGTCATGGGTGGCTACGAGAATGGTCTTGTCCTGCTGTCGCAGGGTATCCAGAAGTACGAGGAAATCGTGCTGGGCAGCGGCATCCAGTCCTGCCATGGGTTCGTCCAGAAGAAGCACCTCCGGCTCCTGGGCCAGTGCCCTGGCAATGAAGGCCCGCCTCTGTTGCCCGCCGGAAAGCTCCCCTATTTGCCTGCCTGCCAGGTCCTGCATTCCCACCTGTTCAAGGCAGGATAATACAGCGTCCCTGTCTTTTCTCATCGGTCTGTGGAAAAGGCCTAAACGGCCGTAGCGTCCCATCATCACCACATCGAATACTGTTACGGGGAACTGCCAGTCTACTAGCTCCATCTGAGGCATATACCCCAGCAAGTGCCTGCCGCTTTTCGCCTCCATACCCGCAACCTGTATGGTCCCGCGCCATGCCCTACGCAGGCCGAGGATCACCTTGAAGAGGGTGGACTTGCCTGCACCATTGGGGCCTACAACGCCCACCATCTCTCCAGCCCTGACAGAGAAGCTCACGTCCTCTAAGGCAGGGTGTTTGTCATACCCTACCCAGAGGCCCTTCACCTCCAGGGCTGTTTCCTTTTCGGCACCACTGGCCTGGCTGCTCATGTGCCTTTCCTATTTCAGTCCTTCTAGAATCTTTTCGACATTGTATTTCATCATCACCAGGTAGGTCGGGACATTCTCATCCAGGGCGTCGCTGTAAAGGGTGGAAACCCTGATACCAGCATCCCTGGCTATAAGTTCGAGTATTTGGGCGTTGAACTGGGGCTCCGTGTAAACAGTAGATACGCCCTCTGATTTTATCGTCTCTGCTAGCTCTGCAACCTCACGGGCGCTGGGCTCTCTGCCCGGGCTTTTGAGGACAAGCCCAACGATTTCCAGCCCGTAGCGCTCGGCAAAGTAGGGAAAGGCATCGTGGAAGGTAACGAGCTTGCGCCTCGAAGGTGGTATGGAGCTTATTGCCCGCTCTATATATCGGTCCAGTTCCCTTAGCTCCCCGATATAGGTCCGGGCGTTGGCCTCATATTCGGCAGCGCCTTTGGGGTCAACTGTGGCAAGGGCATCCCTTATCCTCTCCACGTAGTGAATGGCATATCGAACGTCAAGCCAGAGGTGTGGATTGTCCTCGGTGTCAGTGCCTGTGTTGCCCTCTTGTGGGAGCGCACCGTCAGAAAGCACTACAATGGGGACACCCTTTCTCATTGCTCCCTTGATAACACCTTCCAGAGGAACCTCCAGTCCCATTCCGTTGAAGAAAATTACGTCGGCCTCCCGAATTTTCAGAGAGTCCCTGGGGGTTGGTTGAAAGGTATGAGTATCTCGCCCCACGGGAACCAGACTTCCAACCTCTACTCTCTCCTTTCCTACCTCTCTAACCATGTCGGCCAGCACTGAAAGGGTGGCCAGAGCCTTCACCTTGTTACCAGTGGGTTGAGCAGTTCTGCCTTCGAGGCTAACACAGCCAGCAGAGGCGAGAACCAGTATGACAGAAATGACGGTGGCCAGGCATAGTTTGTGATACCAGGTCTCACAAAAGGTTTTTTTAAAATTGCGATATATGTCCATTAAACCTTCGTGCCTCTCCCAGTGCACTCGCCACAATGCCCATAGAAATCAAGCCAGTGGCCCTCGATTTCGAAGTTAGCTTTCTTTACAAGTTCTTTGACCATTTGCTCCAGATTCGTATCTGAAAAGTCCTGGACGCTGCCGCAGTCCAGGCATACAAGGTGATGATGGTGTTCTCTACGACTGAGACTGTAATGGAGACTTCCATCCTTTAGGAGGACCCTACACAGTATCCCCATCTCCTCCAGAAGCTTCAAAGTGCGGAAAACCGTGGCTCTGCTAACCCCCTTGCTCTGGCGCTGGACCTCTTCGGCGGCGAAATGCTCCGCCCTCTTAGCCACAGCCTTAAGTACTGACCTCCGGGAAGTGGTCAGTCGATTGCCGCTGTCCCGTATTCGTTCCGCCAGGGTGTCAAGTAGCTGTGACATAATCAGTAATTGATACTTGGTATCAATTACTGAGTTTAATAGCTTTGAATGCTGATGTCAAGAGTTCCATGGAAGCTAAAATCAGCGATTGACCTCTGTAGGGCAGGTTTCCGAACCTGCCCTCCCACCTAGGTCGGGTTGGGAAACCCGACCTACAGATTGAATCGCTG